>JAVEYB010000002.1:0-300000 GCA_034003725.1 Candidatus Zixiibacteriota bacterium | reverse complement strand
TTGGTCGAAGTGGCGGCGGAGTCGGATGACGCCCTCCTCGAGAAATTCTTTGAAAACGGCAACCTCTCCGAGGAAGAGGCGCTGATTGGTCTTCGCAAGGGCATACGCTCCGGCAAGCTCTATCCAATTCTTTTTGGCTCGGCTGCGGCCAACATTGGAATACGCGTTCTGCTTGACTTTATGGGCGAGTATCTTCCGTCTCCGGATCAGATGCCCGCGGCCAATGCTGTCAAGACGGGCAAAGATGACAGCGTCCAGGTTTCACCTGACCCGTCCGGCAAACATCTCGCGTTCGTATTTAAGGTCTTTTCCGAGGGCCACTTGGGGGACATGACGTTCATCAAGGCCGTCTCCGGGACCGTGTCGCAGGGACTGGAGCTGTACAATCAGCAGACATCCACAGCCGAACGAATCGGTCAGCTTTATACTTTTCAGGGGAAGAACCGGATTGAAGTCCCTGCGGTACCTGCCGGGGACATCGGCGTGCTCGTAAAGCTGAAAAATACTCACATTGGCAATTCTCTGACTGATAAGGACTTTGGCGTATCGGTAAAACCGCTGGTTTATCCTAATCCGATTATGGATGTAGCCGTCAAGTCCAAGAACAAAGGTGATGAAGAAAAAATTGCGACTGGTCTTTCCAAGTTGCACGAGGAAGACCCGACATTCAGACTCGTCCCTGATGCCGCCCTGCGCCAGCAGGTTCTCTGGGGACAGGGCTCGACCCATATCGAACTGTTGGTGGAGAAGCTCAAGAAGCGTTTTGGTGTCGACGTCGAGCTGATAAAGCCCAAAGTGCCGTATCGAGAAACGATCAAAGGCAAAACCGAACAGCAGTACAAGCACAAGAAACAGAGCGGCGGCCGCGGTCAGTACGGTGATGTCTATATCCGAATTGAACCGAATGAACGGGGCGCAGGATTCGAGTTCGCCGATGAAATCACCGGTGGTGTGATTCCGGGCAAATACATACCGGCCGTCGAGAAGGGTATTGTGGAGTCACTGGATCGGGGCGGACTGTGCGGTGCACCGGTCGTTGACGTCAAAGTGGCACTGTATTTCGGCTCCTATCACGATGTTGATTCATCGGATATGGCTTTCAAGATTGCCGGCTCGATGGCGTTCAAAGAGGGCTACCTGAAATGCAAACCGGTAATCCTTGAGCCGATCTACAACATTGAGATTCTGGTTCCCGAGGACTTCACCGGCGACGTCATGGGCGACCTTTCGTCGCGTCGGGGTAAAATCGCCGGTATGGATCCGGAGGGAAGATCTCAGCGGATTCGCGCCACGGTACCTCAGGCAGAGCTCTATCAGTATTCTGTGGACCTGCGTTCCATGACCCAGGGTCAGGGGTTCTATTCGATGGACTTCTCACATTACGAAGAGGTCCCGCACGAGGCTGCACAGAAGATAATCGCCGAGGCCCAGGCCGAAAAAGAGGCTGAGGGCTGACCATCGGCAGAATGATCTATGCGTCGCGGCGATCCGGCATCCGGATCGCCGCTTCTCTTTTGGATAAACGTGAACTCAGCAAGCGGACTTTTCCACAGATTTGTTATTGACAGGTGAACAGGTGGGCAGTAACCTGTAAGCAGGAAGGACGAAAACGCAAGGGAAGCCCAATGGTAAAAGCCAGGCTGACAGACAAGCAGCGCGCGATTTTCCAGTTCATTCAGGACCGCATCGTGTCCCGAGGACACGCGCCCACCATACGGGAAATCGGCGAGGCGTTTGGTATTCGATCCACGAACGGTGTCCGCACGCACATAAGCGCCCTCCTGAAAAAGGGATTACTGAAAAAGCAGGAGTTTATCTCGCGCGGGCTGGAACTGACCAGGCCATTGGCAGGGCAGGTGGGCCGGGTTCCGCTGGTAGGCTCGGTTCCCGCGGGATCGCCGATTGACGCGATCGAGAATATCGAAGGGGAAATCGCGGTAGACTTCACGTTCCTGCCGTCGGGCGATTCTTTCTCGCTGAAAGTCAAAGGCGACTCGATGAAAGACGCGGGTATTCTCGACGGCGACGTTGTCGTTGTCAAAAAGCAAGACACGGCGCAGAAAGGTGAAATCGTCGTGGCGCTGATAAACGGCGAAGCGACCGTCAAGCGCTACGTGCCGCAAAAGACCCGGGTAGTCCTCGAGCCGGCGAACGATTCCTTCGCCCCGATCATCGTGGAGAGGAGTTCGGGAGAGTTCCGAATCGCCGGCAAAGTGGTCGGGCTCCTGCGTCGATTGGGGTAGTGGACCCGCGTCACTGTGATCAGGTTAGTCAACGAAGCCGGCCGATACCGACGGCTTTGTCTATTAGTGCATCCATACTCGCAGCGAACTCCCAGTCGTAGTTGGGCGTCTTTCGGTACGCATCGAGTAGTTGCCAGAAGGCCAACAGGAGTTCCGGAGCCGATCGGATCAGGTGGCAATCGCCGCAGCCTCGAAAATCTTCCAGGTCTCTGTTCCACAGTACGCCGTCGCCATCGGCGACCTGGCACACAAGACGGTCGTCGGCTGCGAATATGCGGTCTTTGTCAATACGCCAAGGGGCTGGTGAGTGCTGCAAATTCTCCCTCCTATTTTTGAAGGCGCTGCCGGGTCGACTGGCGGTGCTGTTTCTTTACACCAAGTCAGGTCCGTGCGCGCCGTTGTTTGGGCCTCGGCGGTCAAGCCGTCTCGTTAACCGCATCGACCGCCATCGAAGCTGCGCGATCGTAAGGAACCGAAGCGTTTCTCAGCTGTAAAGATGCGAAACTGAAGCGTCAGTTCATGTCCTTTTGGAACTGGAATCCGAATAACCGGTTGTTGCTCTGGCCTGAAAGAAGAGCTGCTCGTTCTGCGCGTCAGCCGAATCGGCGGGGCAGAGGTTGAGGGCAATTCACGATTGGTTGCCGTACCCGTGTTCCTGCAAGTGACCACAGCGCAATCGCCCTAACTCCCCAAACAAAGGCCGATTGAATGTATATTTCCTTGACAGAGTGGAAGGCCGGCCGTACGTTTGCGCGGTACAATCACGAATAGCCACCGTAGCTCAGTTGGTAGAGCAGCTGATTCGTAATCAGCAGGTCCGCAGTTCGAGCCTGCGCGGTGGCTCTTTTTGCTTCCGGTAAGAATCCCCGGTCACCACGCCGCCCGCAAAATCACCGATCAGTCTACTTGTTTCGGAATCCAGACTCAGCCGCAGGACGGCAGGCAGGCAGCAGGGTTCGGCCCCCCCAGGAAGAGGAAATTGACCAGATAAATCAGGTCGGACAGGTCAATACTACACCCCTCATCGCCGTTGATGTTGGACGCGGCACCGCAAATTGGTTCGACTCCCCCGAGGAAGAGAAAGTTCACCAGGTAGATCAGGTCGGAGAGATCCACCGATCCTGCGCTGTCACCGTTGATGTTTCCGGTGAAGCCCGTGCAGCAACTCTGGCCCACGATACGTAGGATCCCGGACCGGAATTGGGGCGTAAACACCGTTCCCAAACTGTCCCGAAGTGCCGTTGTCCGGTAAATCAGGTCGAACTCGACGGTAACTGAGTCGATCGTAATGTCGTATGGGAAAAACGGGAGTATTTCATGAGAGAAGTGAATAGTCGCCAGAAGTCCGGTGCCGGGCTGCAGGAGCGGTTCATCCGAAGGGTAGCAGTAAAACGTTACGGCGCCGCTGGAGTCATCGATCGCCCAGCCTTTTACGAAATAGCCGGCCAGTCGGCCGTTTAGAAAGGAGGCGGAGTCAATCGCGACCAGCGTGTCTGACGCCTTGATGGTAACTTCCACTGCCGACAGCGCCTCATCGTTTGCGAGATGGATGCCCACCACCGACGAGATTCCGAACCCCACCGTGAGACTGTCCACGGAAACCGTGTCTGCAACGCCAGGGTCTTCGGCCTGCGCTTGAACTTCCTGCCCGGGCAGCAGACAGAGCAGGCCCAGAGTCAGGCACATTCCGAGGGCGTACCGTTGGTAACGGTGCAGACGCGACATCCGGCTTTTTACCTCATACGATCTTCCGTGCAGCACAAAGCAGTACTTTGAAGCAGAGCAGTAACTTTAAGGCTGCAAAAGCATTGGTGCCCCGCCGACGCGGCGTACCGACTTAATATACTGATCGGCGGCAAATTGACAAGCGCAAGAATTGGACAGCGCGCGGACAGTCAGTACGGCTGCCCGCGCACTCCGACCTCGAATCAATAAATGCGGTCTATCAACCCGGTGACTTCGACTCGACCCGGGGCGAACTCCTGGCGTACCCGTCCAAACGTAAACCCAAGCTGTTCGTACAGATTCACCATATCGAGATCGACATTGCGCTGCTTGATTGCGTCGGACACCTTCATATAGTGAATTTTGCCGTTCCTGAAGCCGGTTACCGTGACGCCGGAGAGGCCGTCCAAAAGAAGGAGTACGGCGCTTGCCCCTGCCTCCATGCCGAAGTTGGCATCATAAGCCGACGTAAATCCTGAGCGCACAATATGGCCGGGCGTCACCGACCGGACTTCGGGAATCTCGTAGTGCCCCTTGACGTACATCCCCTGACGGTGCATGAAGGACTTTATCTCATCGTCGGCCTTCAGCATCTTCTTGAGTTCCTGTACGACATATTTGCCGGCACCCGCGAGTTTCCGGTGTCCAAACGCGTCCGGTGGCACCGAGTCGTCGTAGATTTCCTTCCCCGAGGCGTTCTTCAGCCCCTCGGCAACGACGATTGTATACGTCCCCGCGTTGACGTCGCTCTCGATGACGCGCTTCATATAGACCTTCTTGAGGTGGCGGTAGAGCTCCTCGAAGTCCACCGGGAGTTCGGGAATCAGGATCGCATCGGCCTCGCCTGCGACTCCGCCACGGAATGCCGTATGACCGGCATATCGTCCGAATACTTCAAGCACCATGATCCGGTTATGACTCCGGCCGGTGGTCTTGAGGTCGCGGCAGATTTCCGCAATCCTGTTGATGGTTGAGTCGCCCCCTACTGAATACGGCTGCAGATCGAGATCCATGGTCTTCGGAGCGTGGACGCACTGAATGCCGTTTTTGTCCAGGTCAATGATCACGGATCCGGTATCGTCGCCACCGGAAATTACCAGTCCTCCGATGTCGAATTTCGCAAGACCCGTACGAATGCGGTTGTACTTGTCGGGGTCTTCGATCTTCGAGATCTTGACACGTGAGTGACCCGCCTCTGAGCCCGCGAGTCCGATGCTGAACGTATCGACCCGGGATGGGGTCAGGTCCACCAGCGTGTCCATGTCGACCAGGTTGTATAACCCGGCGTAACCGTTCGGGATAGCGAGTGTCTGGACGTCTTTGCGCGTTGCCATTTGCGCCGCGCCTTTCACCACGCCGTTTAAGCCACCACAGTCACCACCGCTGGTGATTATGCCGATGCGCTTTATCATAACGCTGCCTTTCCTCGTATGCTCGGGATATGCGGTCATTTGAACATGCCGCACATAATACTGCCTACGGTCGGTTTCGTCAACTGAGCCCGCAGCTTGCTTTTTTCTTTATCTCCCCGATCGGACTCACCGCCCGGCAGCGGTGCCAACTCGCATCGAGTGTGCATGTCGCGAAGTCAAATGGTTGACGCGCCCCGATGCGTGTCGATCGTGCGACGTCATGCCTGAACGATCGCCATTCCGATGCGCAGGGGGGACATACAACATCTATTTACTTGCCTTTCATTTCGGACCGTTACATACTGTTACCTCTGCCGGCTTGTTACGATGATCACAAGGGCCGCAGCAGTGAAGGAGTTGGAAATGTCGCTACAGGCCATCGGTGATTTGCTGATTTTGGTCGGTGTGGCCATGAATATAGTGTGCGGTATCAGCTTCTGGCTGCTCGGCCGGGGGCGACAGTCCTGGGAATCCCTGGCGATTCGATCCTATCACGTGTTCACTGCATCGGCCGTCCTTGCAAGCGCCCTCTTGTACTACCTGTTTTTCTCTCACAATTACGCATTCAAATATGTCTTCGAGTACTCGGAACGAGCGCAGCCGTTTTTATATGTCCTGTCCGCATTCTGGGGGGGCCAGGAAGGCACGTATCTGCTCTGGTTGTTGTTGCTCGCGTTGTTCGGTTACGTCATCATCCGGCGGGGTGGTCGCTACGCTGGACCGGCGATGGCTGTCTATTGCCTGATCAATCTTTTCTTTCTATTGATCATGACAAAGCTCTCGCCGTTTGCCTATTTGTCGTTTTATGCGCCGGATGGGGCCGGTCTCAACCCCCTGCTCCGTGACCCGTGGATGGTCGTGCATCCACCGATTATGTTTGTGGGATACGCGCTCGCGGCCATACCGTTTACTCTGGCGATCGCGGCGCTCGTGCGAAACGACTTTTCCGATTGGTTGCGGCTGGCTTTCCCATGGGTTGCGCTGACGGCCGTGATGCTCGGCGCGGGCAATATCCTGGGCGGGTTCTGGGCTTATAAGACGCTCGGGTGGGGAGGATACTGGGGCTGGGACCCGGTGGAAAACTCCTCGTTCGTGCCCTGGATGATCTCGCTGGCTCTCCTGCACGGTCTCATTATTGAACGGCGAACGGGTGCGCTGCGGCGGGTCAACCTGCTAATGGCGGCGCTGCTGTTTCTGCTGGTTGTCTACGGAACCTTTCTCACCCGCAGCGGCGTGTTGTCGGACTTCTCCGTCCACAGTTTTGTCGACCTGGGAGTTAATGTCTACCTGGTCGGATTCATGGCCCTCTTTTTTGTGCTGACCGTGACCGTGTTTCTCTGGCGTGTGGGCGGCATTCCCAGTCACCCACTGAACTACAACCCGCACGGCCGGGAGTTTTCGCTGTTTGCGGCCATGTCGTTGCTGTTCGCGACCGGTGCGGTGGTACTCTTCTGGAGCTCCCTGCCGGTACTCACCTCGCTTGTGGGCATGGAGCCACGGGCGGCGGAAATCGCTACGTACAACAATTTCGCTCTTCCGTTTGCCATCCTGTTCTCGCTTATCCTGATGTATTCGCCGTTTTCGACTTTCGTTGCCGAGACAATACCGGCTCGGCCACGATCGATCGGTATCGGTTTCGCGGTCGGCGCCGTGGTGGGTTTCGGCCTTTTCTACGCGGTACTCGGTGCGGGGTTGACCGTGGCCGTGCTTGTCACGATTGTGCTTGGCGGCATCGCCACCTACCTTGCCGCGCCGGTCGGCGCGGGCAAGTTGATCCCGGCGCTCACGGCGCTGGCTGTCGCCGTCCTTGCAATGGCCCTGACCGGCGTGACGGAGCCCCTTTACATCCTCTTTATCGCGACGGCCGCGATGGGGGTTGCCTCGAACCTTGTTATCGTGGCGCCAAGAATCATTCGAAACTGGCGGAGTACGGGTGGACATATTGCGCACACCGGCTTCACGATAATGCTGATCGGGATCCTTGCGTCATCGGCGTTCAGCACCAGTGAGAAAGTCATTATCCCGCTCAACGAGGCGCGCCAGGCGTTCGATGTCTCCATCACCTACGGCGGGATGGAGGGCGACGTCATGGAACCCCACAATCGTCTGATCCTGACGATGACCGATCAACAGCGTACGCAGCAGCTCAGCCCGGAGCTCTACTATTCTCGTCGTATGGACGGGCTGTTCAAGAAGCCCGCGATCGTGCGTACGACGCTCGAGGATCTCTACATGGCGCCGGAGCAGATTCTCGAAGCTAGTCGCGCCGCCGGTCTGACACTCACCAGAGACGAACCGAAGACCGTGGCCGAGTTCACATTCACATTTTTGGGGTTCTCCGTTTCCGATCACTCGGCGCAGGCCTCCATGGGGCTACGCGCCACCACGCTGGTTGAAGTAAGGCAGGGTGAGCGAATCGATACCATCGCCCCGGCCGTCATCCAGCGAATCGACGATGCCGGTCACAACCATCTCGTCGATGAGCCGGGACTGCTGCAGACCGCCGGCGGTGATACGATTCTGGTGACGATCGCCGGGTTGCAGGTCGATCGCGGCGAAATCGTACTCGATGTCCCGGGGCTGCTGGAGTCCGGCGAGCCGGAACGGCTGGTTCTTGATGTGTCCCGCAAGCCGCTCATCAACCTCGTATGGGCGGGCGCGATTCTGATACTGGTCGGCTGCTCGATTGTATTCGTCCGGCGGCTCACGGATTCTGCCGCGCCGGCCTCGGGAACTCCTCGCGCCCATTAGCACTATAATCTGCTGTACGTGAGTTCGGGCAACCCGCTTGACAAGCGAGTCCTGCGGGCATATGTTCGACCCGTTCCACATTTACCGTAATATCATGGCAGAAACAGAGGCCGCCGAGGCCGGAAGGTTGCGGGGGCGAACAAACATTCGAGGTACGCTGTGAGCCACGAAGATTACGAGGTGATGATTGAGGCACAATCGCTGTGCAAGTACTACGGCTCTTTTGTCGCGATTGAGGATATTTCGTTCTCGATTCCGCGCGGGCAGGTAGTCGCCTTTCTCGGCCCCAATGGCGCCGGCAAAACCACAACCATGAAAATCCTGACCGGCTATCTTGCCCCCAGCAGCGGGGCAGTGCGGATAGCCGGGCGGGATGTGCGGACGGACCGTCTTGCCGCGGCCCGCACTATCGGCTATTTGCCCGAGAACGGTCCGTTGTACGACGACATGACGCCGCGCGAGTTGCTCGCCTTCTTCGGAGAGGCGCGTGGGCTGACCGGGGCGCCGCTCGAGGACCGGATCCAAAAAGTCGCTGGACAGTGCGCGCTTGATCTGGTCTTCGACAAACCGATTGGCAAGCTCTCCCGCGGATACCGACAGCGGGCGGGGCTTGCCCAGGCCCTGCTGCACGACCCGGCCGTGCTGATTATGGATGAGCCGACCGCGGGGCTTGACCCCAACCAGATCCGCGATTTCCGGCGCGATATTCGCGAGCTCGGACGGGACAAAACGATTCTGATCTCGACGCACATCCTGCAGGAGGTCGATGCGGTCGCGGACAGAGTGCTGCTGGTACACAACGGACGACTGAAGTTCGACGGCAGCCCGGACCAGTTGAGATCATCCGGCTCGCTCGAAGAGACCTTCTATCGCATGACCGATTACGGCCGGGCCCCGGGAAGCGTCGCGGAAGAGGGGGGTGCGGCATGAGTATCAATCGCCAGTTCGTTCTCGCCGTCGCCAGGCGCGATTTCCGCAGTTGGTTCAGCAGCCCGACCGGGTATGTCTTTCTCACCCTGTTTATCTTCCTCAGCGCCGCAGCGGCATTCTGGCAGGAACGATTCTTTGCCAACAACCTGGCCAACCTCGACCAGCTCAACAGCTACTTCCCGTATATTCTCCTGTTTTTCATACCCGCGCTCACCATGGGCGTCTGGGCCGAAGAACGCAAACGGGGCACCGACGAACTGCTCTTGACTCTTCCGGGAACCGATCTTGAAGTCGTTCTCGGAAAGTATCTCGCGGTGGTCGGCGTGTATACCGGATCGTTATTGCTGTCGGCAAGCCATGTGTTTGTTCTGGGATGGCTGGGGTCGCCGGATCTCGGTTTGATGGTGGGCAACTACGTCGGATACTGGCTGCTGGGCTGCGCTTTGATCGCGGTCGGTATGGTGGCGTCGTTGCTGACGCGAAACTCGACCGTCGCCTTCGTGCTCGGCGCGGCGCTGTGTTCATTTCTCATTTTCGTCACCTCCCGCCAGTGGGTCGTCAACGAGTGGTTGCAGCAGCGGCTGGCGCCAATGGGCATCTTCGACTACTTCGGCGACTTCGCACGGGGCGTGATCTCCCTGTCGAGCGTCCTGTACTTCGTATCGCTTGCCGGCGTGATGCTCTACTTCAACGTATTGCTGTTGGGTCGCCGCCACTGGCCCCAGCAGAACGGCGGTGCCGGTTACTGGCGACACCAGTTGATTCGAGCGATTGCTGTCGTCGTGGCGGTCGTGAGCATCAACGTGATCCTCGACCGGATCAGTCCTCGCCTGGATGTAACAGCGGAGGGACTGCACTCGCTGTCCGATCAGACGGAGGAGTTGCTCGACGAGATACCCGGTGACCGGCCGGTCCTGATCCAGGCATTCATTTCGCCCGACGTGCCCCAGGCGTACGTCGAAACGCGGGCAAACCTGCTTGCAATGCTGCAGGAGATCGGCGCGATCGGCGCGGGCAGGGTGCAGGTCCTTATACATGATACGGAGCCGTATTCCGATGCCGCTCGCGACGCCCGGGAAAAGTTCGGTATCGTGCCGAGAGACATGGTTGTCGACGTCGGCAGCCGCACAAGCACACAGATGGTGTTTGCCGGGATAGCTTTCACCAGCGGCGCAGGCGAGGAGGTAATCCCGTTCTTCGACCGTGGTCTGCCGGTAGAATACGAACTCACTCGCTCCATTCGCACCGTCGCGCAGACCGCACGGAAGAAAGTCGGCGTCCTTCGCACCGGTGTCGATGTCTTCGGCGGCTTCGACTTCCAGACCATGCAGAACAAACCGGCATGGTCGATCGTCGAAGAACTTCGCAAGCAATACGAGGTCGTGCAGATTTCAGCCGATGCGCCGATTACCGAACAGCTCGATGGACTCCTGGTGATCCTGCCGTCCTCGCTGTCTCAAAAGCAAATGGACAACCTGCTGGCGTACACTCTGGAAGGTCACCCGGTGCTGTTGTTGGTGGACCCGATGCCGATGTCCGATATCGCGATGTCACCTGTCCTGCCTGCGGATGCCCAGAGAAACCCGTTCCAGCAAAATCAAGGACCGCCGCCGGAGCCGAAAGGCGATGTGGACAGCCTCCTCACGACGATTGGCGTCAAGTGGAACCCGGCGGAAATCGTCTGGGACAATTACAATCCGCACCCGGAACTGTCCCAGGCCCAGCCGGAGATTGTATTCGTCGGCGAGGGCAATCAGAGCGGCGAAGCGTTCAGTACGCAAACCGCCGCGACGTCAGGACTTCAGGAGGTAGTGCTGATATTTCCTGGGTATTTGTTCAATGCCATCGACTCGCCGCTCGAGTTTACGCCGCTGCTCCGTTCGGGGAGGATTTCCGGCAAATCACACTTCACTCAGCTCGTGCAGCGGGGCTTTTTCGGGATGCAGCTCAATCGAAACGTCCGGCGCACGGCAGCCGGAGAATCGTACATCCTGGCTGCGCAGATCCGTGGGACACTCCCGTCGTCCGACACAACTGGGGCATCATCACCCAAAAAAGTCAATGCGATCGTGATCGCCGATACCGACCTGATCGGCGAGCAGTTTTTCATGTTGCGTCAACAGGGCATTGCGGCGCTCAATTTCGACAACATCCCCTTTGTGCTGAACTGCATGGACGTACTCGTCGGGGATTCATCCTATATCGAATTGCGCAAGAAACGAGTGGTGCATCGTACTTTGACCGCGGTCGAAGACCAAACGCGTGGGTTTGTCCAGCGCCGTCTGGATGAAGAACAACAGGCCGAACGAGAGGCCCAGCAGGCCCTTAATGAGGCGCAGCAGCGACTCAACGAGCGGGTTGCTGAAGTTCAGACGCGTTCGGATCTCGATGACCAGACCAAGCAAATCATGATGCGAAACCTGCAGGAAGTGGAAAACCGCAGATTCGAGACGGTCAAAGCCGGCATCGAAGCGACTAAAGAGGCGCAAGTATTAGCCAGCAAAGAGCAGATGGAAGCATCGATTCGCGCCATCCAAAGCAGGATAAAGACACTCGCGGTCCTGCTGCCGCCGATTCCCGCGCTGGTACTCGGAACGGTGATCTTCATTCGCCGTCGCCGCCGGGAGATTGAAGGAGCGCGGACGGCGCGAAGGATGAGGAGTTAGGCAATGGACCAGACCCGGAAAACCGTCATCTACGCTGCGGTAGCGGTCGTGTTGGCTGTTATAGCCTGGATCGCATCGCCGTCACGCATTACTCCCGAGGCCTTCATGGATCAGGGCGAGCCATTCTTCGCCGACTTCACGGATCCGAACGCGGCCCAGAGCCTTGAGATTGTGAGCTTCGACAAGGAAACCGGCACGGCGCGGCCTTTCAAAGTGCATTTCAAGGATGGACGATGGACCATTCCATCCCACCACGACTATCCGGCCGACGCGCGCGACCGGCTTGCCAGGACCGCGGCGGGGATAATCGAACTCAAGAAAGACGACTTCCGCACCGACTCGCCGGCCGATTTTGATACGCTGGGGGTGATAGATCCGCTCGATGAGAGCAGCCCGTCGATCAACGGCCGGGGAACCCGCGTCACGGTGCGCGGGCAGAACGACGTGGTCCTCGCCGATCTCATTTTCGGTCGCGATGTTCCCGGACGGGCCGGAATGAAGTTCGTGCGGCAGCCGGACCAGAAACGGGTGTATGCCGTTCGTGCCGATGTCGACTTGAGCGGCCGCTTCAGCGATTGGATTAAGACCGATCTACTGGAAGTCACGCGGGGCAAAGTCAACCGCGTTGAGATCAATGACTATTCGATTAATGAGCGGACCCGGCGAGTGGAGGAACGAGATCGTATCACGCTGGAGCGGACCGATATCGGCGCCTGGAAAATCAATAACCTCGCAAGCGGCCGCGCGCTCGATACGATCGCCGTCGATCGACTGCTCGGTGCGCTCGACAGCCTCGCAATTGTCGGGGTGCGCCCCAAACCGGTAGGGCTGTCTCGTTCGTTGACGGCCTCTTCGTCTGAGCCGATCTCACAAGCCGACGTGCTGTCTTTGCAGAGCAAGGGGTTTTATCTCGGACAGGATGGCCAGTTACTTTCAAACGAGGGAGAGCTCAAGGTGCTCACCGACGACGGTGTAGCGTACACGCTCCGGTTCGGGGAAGTCCTGTTCGGCGCCGGTGACGCGCTTTCGGCCGGTGTGGACGGCGCAGAGGAGTCGTCCGGGAACGGGCAGGAGAGCCGCTATCTTTTTGTAACGACCACTTTCGATACAAAGGCGTTCGACGAGCCGCCCCGGCCGGCCAACGAAGAGTTCCGCACCAAACCCGACTCGCTGCTGAGTGACGATGATCGTCGCAACAAAGAGCTATCGACCGAACATGACCGGTGGAAAAGCCGGGTGGAGCGAGGGCGCAGGCTCTCCGAAGACCTGAACAACCGGTTCGCTGACTGGTACTATGTCATCTCCGCCGACAGCTTCGAGAAACTCAAGCTCGACCGGCAGGACCTGACCATGGCGAAATAGTAGATTCAAAGAGCCGCCGGGCCGTCAGGTTCGGCGGCAGCTCAGTGCAACCTGAGGCAGTATGGAATCTCAGTTGGGTGATCGGCGACTTGCCGAACTGACGCCGTTCACCGACGGAGAGCCCCGAGCGACCATCCTGCAATAACAAGAAAGAGTGGCCGACTGCGACCGCCGACCACTCGCGTACAATGACTCCTGCCAATCTCTCTGCAAATCGGCTTAGCAGCCCGCAATGCACGGCATCGGAGCCGGGCCTCCCATAAACAGGTAGTTTACGAGGAAGACCAGGTCGGACAAATCGATATCACAGTTCGAGTCCCCGTTGACATTGGCTGCTGCACTGCACGGTGGCAGTGGTCCGCCCTGGAAAAGCGCGTTGACCAGGTAGATGAGGTCGGAGAGATCTACTGTACCGGCGATATTATCGTTGACGTTACCCGATTGTCCCGTGCAGCATCCGCCCAGATCGATGGTGAACATCGACCTGCCATGGGTACCTGCCGCCAGCAGCCGAGTACCGGGGTCAAAGGCCAGATCGTGAACCGGAATTACCGGAAGCCCGGTACCGAGCGGCGCCCAGCTCGCACCTAGGTTGATTGTCGTAAACACTCCGTAGTCGGTACCGATGAAGAGCGTCAATGAGTCTTCCGGATCAGGGATAACGTCATTGATAGGAGAGTCAGGAAGCCCCGTACCGATGTCGGTCCAATTCGCACCATAGTTCTCGGTCCGGAATATGTGCGGCTGCGGTTCCCCGTCCCAGAAACCGGAAAAGGTGACGTAGGCGATGTTCGCGTGGTGCGGATCAACATTCACCCGTGTCACCCAGCGGTCTGGCAGACTGGCATCGAGTCTGGTCCACGTATTGCCTGCGCCGACATTCTGACTCACCCAGACGTTGCCGTCATCCGTTCCCACGTACACGACACTGCTGTTGGACGGCGCGACGGCAATCGTTGTAATGGTTCCGAAGTTGCCGCGCGGATGCGGACCGTTTGTCAGATCGCCGCTGATCTCGACAAACGTGCCGGCGCCGTCAATGCTGCGCAACAAATGGTTGGTGCCGTAGTAGATCACGAGGTTGTCATTCGGATCCATGGCGATCGGCGTACTCCAGTTGTGCCGGTAATTGTTGTAATTGATGGACGAAAGCGCCCAGCCCCAGTTGAAACCACCATCGGTGGACTTATACAGGTATCCGTTCTGGGCTTCGGCGTAAATCACGTCCGGGTCGGTCGGATCGACGATGACGTAGAATCCGTCGCCGCCCAGAATCCCGGTCCAATCATCTATGTTGCCGGTAAGCGTGCGCAGCGTACCGTTGTCCTGCGTTCCGCCGTAGAGACGGTTGGGATCACTTGGGTCGATCTCGATGGCGTAAAACTGCGTGCTCGGCTGATTGAGTCGAACCGCCCAGCTGTTACCGGCCGAGGTCGAATAATTGACGCCGCCATCACCGCCGGAGTATACGCGGTTTGGATTGTTCGGATCGATCCACACGGCGTGCTGATCCACGTGAATGTTGCCGGAGGTCCAGAACCACGTGGCCCCTCCGTCGTTGCTGCGCCAGATGTCAAGTCCGGTGGCAAATACAAGATCTGGATCCGACGGCGCCACCCGTACCTGCCCGAAATACCAGCCACCTGCCCACGAAGCGTTCAACGGTGCGGCAAGCAGGTCGCCGTCATTCACTCGCGTCCAGGTGGCCCCGTTGTTGACGCTTTTCCACAGGCTGACAAACTCGCCGCTTCGATTCGAAAACATGGCGTACACGACGTTTGAAGCCTGAGCCATCGTCAGTCCGATACGTCCAAGCGTATCCGAGGGCCCCGGGATGCCGCCTCCCGCCGGCGCCCAAGTGTCTCCGAAATTGGAGGATCGATAGACACCCGTATTCGGCCCGCCGAGAATCGTAGGCTGATCGATATACCGCACTTTGTCCCACATGGCGGCCAGCACCGTGCCGTCGTTGTGATTATAGACGATGTCTATACACGACGTGATATCGGAAATATAGAGTTTCTGTAGCCAGGTGGCGCCACCATCGTCGGAGCGATACACGCCACGAACGGGGTTCCCGTCGCCGAAATGTCGCCCGCCAGCGGCCACGAAGATGCGCTGCGAATTGGATGGATCCACGATGATCCTGCCGATGTGGCGTGATTCGGTCAGGCCGAGGTGGCTCCACGTCAACCCCGCATCGATTGACTTGTATATTCCCGTCCCCGGATAGTTGTCGGCCCCCTGGTTGGCCTCACCGGTCCCGACGTAGACAGTCGCCGGATCACTGGGATCGATAGCGATGGCGCCGATCGCCGGGCTGCCGACATCGTCGAAGATGGGCGACCAGGTCACACCTGAATCAGTTGATTTGAAAACGCCGCCCGCGGCTGAACCTGCGTATACGGTCGCGAGATCCGATGGATGGACGTCAATCGCCGTAATGCGCCCCGGAATATTGGTCGGTCCTGCCTGCTGCCAGGCGGATGACTCACTGGCCTTGAGCGCGAAAGCGGCGAGCGCCTGGCGGCTGAACTCGGTTGCGACCAATTGCTTCTCGACTGATAGGGTATCATGGGGCCAGGCTCGCTGGACGTGAAACCAGTCGCCGGGCCGTTTACCCGGTGGCTTCGGGGGGCGCTCGCCCTGGCTGAGATGATCCTTGATTGGATAGTCATCGGTGATATAACGCGGCCGGTCGTACTGAAGCCAGTAAATCCCCGCTGCCAGCACTATGACGCCCGAGAGCGCGACCAGTTTCTTCATGTGTGTCTCCCTGATCGTTATCAACAATAATCGACCGCGACCGTGGGTATGTTGAGTGTTTATCGACCGTCCGTGAGGGGAACAGGAAATGCTCACATCAATCTATGCGCGCTTTCCGGGCCTGTCAATGCAATAGTCCTGATCCGCGAGCCCAATCGCACCCGCGCGCAGTTTTATCGTTGTGAGCGCACCGTCCCATAGATATACTGCATCGTGAGATTCAGCTACAAAGGGCAGCTCTCCCTATGATGACTCGAAAATCAGGCAACATCGTTCTGGCCGGTATGATTGCCGCCGCCGTCCTTGGAGCGCTGGGTGGTTACTACCTGCCGGAATTCTTCAGCTCTATCGGTTTTCTCGGAACGATCTTCCTGAACGCCCTCAAGATGATAGTTGTACCGCTGATCGTTGCGTCCATGATCGTCGGCGTCACGTCGCTCGGCGACGTGCGCAAGCTCGGCAGAACCGCCGGATACACTTTCCTGTACTACTTGTCTACGACCGCACTGGCGGTGATCACCGGCCTGATTTTGGTGAATCTCCTCCAGCCGGGAGTAGGCGTCGAGCAATTGGGAACGGACGTGTCGGAGATCGTGGCCAAAGGACAGGGAAAAACGCTGCTTGATGTGCTTGTCAGTCTTATTCCCTCCAATATCGTGAAAGCGGCTGCCGACGGCGACATCCTTCCACTGATATTCTTCTCCCTCCTGTTTGGAGCGGTCCTGAGTTCGCTGGGGGAGAAGGGCAAGCCGGTTATCGAGTTCTTCGAGTCACTCAACCTGGCCATCATGAAGATGGTCACCCTTATCATATGGTTTGCCCCGATTGGCGTTCTGGCTATCATAGGGGAGATTGTCGCGCGCGAGCGCGGTTCGGTCGCAGACCTTCTCTCGCGGCTGGGGATGTACGTACTCACTGTGCTGCTCGGATTGATGATTCATGGTGCAATCACACTGCCGCTGCTGCTCCGGGTATTCGCAAAACGAAACGCCTTATCGTACGGCGCCAATATCGGCCAGGCGCTTGCCACCGCCTTCACGACGGCGTCTTCATCGGCAACTCTCCCGCTGACGATGGAACAGGTGGTCGACCGTAACAAGGTAGACAGCCGCGCCGCGTCTTTTGTCCTGCCGCTCGGGGCGACCATCAACATGGATGGGACGGCGATGTATGAAGCGGTGGCGGCGTTGTTTATCGCTCAAGTGTACGGAGTCGATCTCACGATCGGACAGCAAGTCGTGATCTTCTTCACAGCGACCCTCGCGTCAATCGGCGCGGCGGGGATACCCCATGCAGGTACCGTGATGATGGTGTTCGTGCTCTCGGCGGTGGACCTTCCGCTGGAGGGAATCGGCTTCATCTGGGCCATCGACTGGTTTCTCGACCGGTGTCGGACCACTGTCAATGTGTGGGGAGATGCTGTAGGCGCCGCGATAGTCGCAAATACGAGGGAGTTTTCCGGACGCGCGGACGAGCCGCTCGATCCTCATGTATAGGCATTCCGGCTTTACACCGCCGTACGTAAGCCCATGTCGAACCAGGCGCCCGTGTAGACGAGTGCGATGATGCCCTTGACGTCGGCCGGCCAGTGTAGACCCACCATATACATGTAGCATAACAGGGTCAATCCGAAAAAGACCTTCACAAGTCCGGTCGGGGTCGAATCGGCGATCATCCGGTAGACGCCGAAAAGCAGGAACAAAACAATCAGAGAGGGGGCGAAGTAGAGATTGACCCAGCGCCACAGATCGTCAGGCGTAGTGGTGACCTTCAGTGGACTCTGGCTCGGCAAGGTGTTCAGGTATACGACGTGCGCTATAGCGAAGAACACTGCCAGAGCGAGGAATAGCACACCATCGACGTTGTGCGACTGGAGCTCGCGAACGGCCGTCATCGCAAAGAACATCGCCGCGGCGGTGGTGCCGATCAGAACCAGGTACGCCGTCTGCCCGAATATGTCGACCAGTTGTTGCTCCATCGGTTTTCCCTTTCAACCGTACCTCCTGTAAATGGCATGCCGAAAATCAGGATGACGGGAGACGCCTGCAAGTCATTGTTATAAAGTTATATAGCTACGAGGCCCGGATTCCGGTCAAGTTTCCCCGTGCAAACCTATGCAAACGCTGTGACAGCTCACCACGATCCCGCGGAGCAACCAAAAGCGGTTGCACATGGAGTCCGTTCGTCTCTATTATGATGTCCAGAGGAAATCTTAGCCTGTGAAACCCGACCCCGCCATTGTCGCTTTTTCGACGCCGCAACGTGTCGCTGTCGTAGGAGTATCCCGGACCCGATGGAAGTTCGGTAATACGGTTTTTCGGGAATTGCTTCGGAGGGGGTACGACGCTGTCCCCGTCTCCATGAGTGACGTTCCGATTGAGGGGAAACGTGCCTTTCTGTCCCTATCTGTAATCCCGGATCCTCCTGAATCGGTCATTGTCGTGGTGAAACCGGAGCGGGTCGGCGGTTTAGTCGACGAAGCTGTTCGGACCGGGGTGCGCCGGATCTGGTTTCAGCAGGGTGCAGATTTCACCGAGGCCGCCGCGCTGGCAAAGGCCGCGGGGCTCGATGTTGTCACCGGCAAGTGCATCCTCATGTACGCGGAGCCGGTTGGCGGTATACACGCCGTTCACCGGTATCTCTCCAGGTTGTTTTCACGTCTACGGGGTGTCAGTTGATGTACTCGATCAGACCACTGGACGAGGCATCGTTTGACGATGCCGTCACATTGATGACTAACGCTTACCCAGGTATCGCCCGGGATGGCAGTGCGGGCCTCGAACGCGTGCGGCAGTATATGCGGGACGAACTGCTGGATCCGCGTGTGTCGTACTGCGGCTGTTATGATGACCGGCGACTGGTCGGGTTTATGCGATTGCACGATTTTCGCATCAACGTGAGGGGCACTTTGATAAGCGGGGGAGGAGTCGGCGGCGTGGCGGTTGACCTGACCCACAAGAAACGCGGTGTCGCCAAAGCAATGATGGAATACTATCTGCGACAGTACCGCTCGCGAGAAGCCTCGCTGGCCCTGTTATGGCCCTTTCGACCGGACTTCTATCACCAGATGGGATTTGGCTACGGAGCCAAAATGTACCGGTATCGCGTGACAGCGCAACAGCTACCTCCATCTGAAGAGCGATTCCGATGTCGATTCCTGAACGCCAACGATATCCCGCAGTTGCTGGGCTGCCACAATGCGATCGCCGCCGAACGGCACGGCATGGCCGAGGAAAACGAACATACGTTTTTCAAGACCTTTCGGCCGGAGCGCATGCACAAAGTCCTGGGCTATGAATTCGACGGTGTCCTCGAAGGCTACGCCGTGCTGGCCTTTACGAACTTTGACCCCGGCAACTTCATTAAGTATGACCTGAGAGTACACCACCTGTTGTACCTGACTCCCCGCGCCTTGAGCGGAATGTTGGGATTTCTTCACAGCCAATTCGATCAGGTGCGCCACGTGCTGATCGCATCACCGGATGACGCCTTTCATTATCTCTGTCAGGACCCCCGTGACAACAGCGATGTTTTGGAGCAGCCGGTGTTTCACCAGACCAACACCGCAGGTGTCGGTATCATGTTTCGCGTGATTGACTTCGATCGACTGTGCGGACAACTCCAACCCGTGGCATTTCCCGGGTCCGAGATCTCAGTCGGTATTATGCTGCGAGACACCTTCCTTCCGGAGAATGACGGTCGACGGGTTGTAGCGTTTCGGGGTGGACGTGCTGAATTGGTAGCCGTCGATTCACCGACGGTTGAGATAAACCTCCCGATAGCGGAATTCTCGTCCATGGTAATGGGCGCGGTGACTTTTGATAAGCTGTGTGAATACGGTATCGCGACGATCGACAAACCTGCACGAGTTGCCGATGTCACGCGCCTGTTTGCGACTGAGACTCCGCCGTTGTGCCTGACGTCTTTTTAGTGCTCGAAATCCAGGGCTTATGCACAAAGAAACGGATACACAGGCCGCCGCCGAAACGCTGCAACGTCCCCTCGATCGACTGCCCGATCGAGTGTTCGATGTTGTCGTGGTTGGCGCCGGCCCGGCAGGATCCATTACCTCCATCCACCTCGCTGCCGCCGGGCTCGAAGTGCTTCTCGTCGACCGCGATCGCTTTCCCCGAGAAAAAGTCTGCGGGGATTGTCTTCTCTTTGATGCCATTGATGCCCTCCGCCGCGCCGATCTGTTGGACGAAATAACTCGCCGGGGTCACCAGCCGCCGGTCGCGACAATTTACAGCCCGAGGCGATATCACTTCGATGTTCCCGGGACGTACTGGACTATTAAGAGAAGGACATTCGACGCTGTACTGGCCTTCGCCGCGGCACGGCGCGGAGTGCTGTTCGGTCATGCGGAAATCAACGAAGCCTCCGTAGATCGCGAGGGAATAGTCTGCCTGCACGTCACCGGGTGCGATCGCGTCATCCGTTCGAGACTTGCGGTCGTCGCCACCGGCGCACAAGTCCGACTGGCCGGCCGCACAGGCCTGGTTGCCCGTGAGGAACCCAGCGCAGTCGCCGTCCGCCGCTACGTACGGTCCCGATATCCCATCGACAGGATGATCCTCTCCTACGACCGCTCGCTGATCCCCGGGTATGCCTGGATCATACCGCTCGGCGACGGAGAATACAATGTCGGATGCGGATGCCAATTCGAGAAGGGAGAGTCGTACGGCAGCCTCAAGCGCGTGCTGGAGACGTTTCTGAAAGAGTTTCCCGAGAGCCGGCGGTTGATGGAGCAATCCGAGGAGGTATCCAGACTCGGTGGGGCCGCACTTCGCTGCGGACTTCAAGGTGCACGCCTGATCGACGCCACGAGTCGATTTGTGGCGGTCGGTGAAACCGCCGGGGCGACCTTTCCGTTCACCGGCGAGGGTATCGGGAAGGCCATGGAGACCGGCGAATTGGCGGCTGACGCCATCACACGGGCGCTCAGCTCCAGGGACTTTTCTCAACTTGAAGCCTATCCGAGGCGTGTCGCCGAAGAACTCCGCCCCAGATACCGAGGATACTTCTTCGCGGAGAAGTGGCTGTCACGCCCGTGGCTCAACGATTTCGTGTCCTGGCGCATTCAAAGCAGCCCGCTTTTGCAGCGGCGCTTCAAAGACTTT
This sequence comes from Candidatus Zixiibacteriota bacterium, assembly GCA_034003725.1. NCBI lineage: Bacteria > Pseudomonadati > Candidatus Zixiibacteriota > Candidatus Zixiibacteriota bacterium. The sequence goes on along the minus strand of JAVEYB010000002.1, from coordinate 279,025 downwards.
GTTTCGGATACGGGGGATCCCCGAAAGGTCTTCGCAGTCGCCACACTTGTTCGTTCATTCTTCCAGTAGTTTATCATCGAATTGATGTTTCACTTGCGGGTTGTGGCGTAACCGATTGGTAACCAACGCAAACAGATCGCGGCCCCTTGGGAGGCTCCGGGACGTCGCCGTAAGACACAGCGCCGGCGAAACTTATGCCGGCTCCGTACGTATTGACAGGGAATGAAAGTCTGAATTCCATCTGGGAGCATGGACCAAAGAAGGAGACCCTGAGTGCGCAACATAAACAGACTCGGGCTGATCATATTCGTCATTGCGGTGTGTGCCGCGGTATCGTCTGAGGCGGTCGAAATCGCCCGTCTCGACAAGCTCCAACCCGGAGACCTGGGAGCCACCGGGTTTGAGTTGACCAAAGACGCTTCGGTGACCATCGACGCCGTTGGAATGCGCCCGCGCGATGCTGATCAGTTGAGCGTGTACGCGTGGATTTTGAACACTGATACGCGGGAGCTCGTGTGGATTATGCAGCCCGGCGCTACTGACCGGGTGCGCGGCAGCCGGCAGCTTCGTCAGGTTAACGAAACTGAATCACTGCAGGCGGGCAAGTACGAGCTATACATGTACGCAGGTCGACACTGGAACTGGGGCGACAACTCGATAAACCTCAAAAACCTGTTTACGGAGATTTTCTCAGGCGAGTGGGACGAAGAGGACATCGAGGAACTGCGCGAATGTCACGTCACGATCTCTGCCGACGGTCTGTCGGCCGGTCAGGTCAAGTCGTTTACGCCCGATGGCGGCTTCCCCGACGCCTTAATCCGGCACACAAAACTGAGGGACTCCGAATACCTTCAAACCGCTTTCCGTCTCAATCGGGACATGAACATCCGCATCTATGCCCTCATTGAGTTCCCGAGCGGATACCGCGAGCCGGTTGATCAGGCCTGGATTATCAACAATAGCACCCGGGAACGGGTATGGGAAATCTCCCGATGGGATGCCGACTACGCCGGAGGCGGCAGGAAAAACCAGGTTTACGACGATGAGATCTCACTACCCAAAGGCGAATACACGCTGTATGCCGTGACCGACGATTCCCATTCATACGAAGAGTTCAATACTGCGCCCCCGTACGATCCTATCAACTGGGGCGTGACTCTGCTGCCGGGCCGCAATTCCGATCGGGCATCATTCGCGGTAATCGACCTCCCGGAGTCGCAGAAACCCATTATCGACTTCACCCGGGCACGCGATAACGACTTCATGGAGCAGCCGTTCCGCGTCAGCAAAACCACCGATGTCCACGTGTATGCCATCGGTGAGTGCGGCAGCGACAAACAGTTCGTGGATTATGGTGCGATCCAGGAGGCGGGAACCGGGCGCGTCGTCTGGGAAATGGACTATCGGAACACCACGCATGCCGGGGGTGCGGAGAAAAACCGGATGTTCGACGGCACCATTACCCTCGAGCCCGGTCTATATTACGCGTTCTATTCGACCGATGACTCGCATGCATTTGACGACTGGAACGCCTCAGCGCCGTATGACGCCCGCAGCTACGGGTTGGCGTTGTATCCGTCTCGCGAGGGAACCGCGTCGGCCATTACGCTGGTGACTGCCGACGAAGTGAGCGAGCAAAGTAATGTGCTGGCCCGCCTGACCCGTGTCCGTGACGGGGAACGGCTCCGGCAGCGCTTCACGCTAAAGAAAGATTCCTGGGTGCATATCTATGCTGTCGGTGAAGGGACGGGCGGTCGCATGTATGACTACGCGTATATCATCGACAGCAGTACCGGCCGGGACGTATGGGAAATGACCTGGCGAAAGACCGACCACGCCGGCGGCGCCAGCAAAAACCGCAGAGTGGACGACACGGTTCTATTGCCGAAAGGCGAATACGAAGTTATCTACGTCACTGATGACTCGCACTCGTTCAACAATTGGAATTCGGCGCCGCCCCGGGACCCCATGAACTGGGGTGTGACGATTACGCTGTCCGACAAACGATAAGAAATCCTCACTGTATCTTAGTATCCCTTCATTGACCAGGGGCCGACGGCAGCAATGCCGCCGGCCCTTTTGATCTCCGGGCCTGATTGACATCGATGTCGGGGTGATAACTGGCAATAGAAAATACCCCCGTCAGGAATCGAACCTGAATTTCCGGCTCCGGAGGCCGACGCGTTATCCGTTACACCACGGGGGCATTCAGAAGTGCCGAGCTGTAACGCTCAGGCGCTACAGTTTATACGGCGTGGGTGTGATCCGCAACTACAAAATGCAGCGGGTATCGGCGAGCATGCTCAGTTCCAGCGTAAACTTTTCCGTTGCTTTGAGATAATGATTAGGTATTTTAAAAATTCTCCGCGACATGGCAATTTCGGGCGCCGACTCGCGGATAGAAGTAACATATTGTCAGACAAGGATAAACAGCATGCGCTGGACCAGGACATACATCCCGACGCTGCGCGAAGCGCAATCCGATGCCGAGCTGGTATCTCATCAGCTGTTGCTGCGCGGTGGCTACATCCGAAAACTCGGCGCCGGTATCTATCTGTATCTGCCGTTGATGCAGCGTGTCATCGAGAAGTTCTCCACCATCGTCCGTGAAGAGATGAACCGCGCCGGCGGGCTGGAAATCACGATGTCCGTGCTGTGCCCGGCGTCGCTGTGGCAAAAATCCGGCCGGTATGACACCGTCGGTAAGGAGCAGATGCGGCTCAAGGACCGCCACGATCAGGACATGGTGCTGTGTGGAACGCACGAGGAAACGGTCACAAACCTGATCGCCGGCGAAGTGCGCTCGTACCGCCAGCTTCCGCTCAACCTGTACCAGATACAGGTAAAATTCCGTGATGAAATCCGCCCCCGCTTCGGTCTCATGCGCGGGCGTGAGTTCATTATGAAGGATGCCTACACGTTCGATGCCGACGAGGACTCGTTTGCCGTCACGTATCAGAAGATGGTGGACGCCTACTTCGCGGTATTCCGGCGGGCAGGCCTGGATGTCATCAAAGTCGAATCGGATACGGGCGTAATGGGCGGCAAAGCGGCCCATGAATTTATGCTGCTCGTAGATACGGACGCCGGCGAGGAAACGATTATCGTCAGCGAAGACGGCAAGTATGCAGCCAATGTCGAAAAAGCCGAGTTCCGAGATACCGCCATTATCGAGGTCGAGCCGGACTTGAAGACGGTGGAGGCGGTCGATACGCCGGGAGCCGCCACCATCGAGGAAGTGAGCGCCTTCCTCCGGATACGACCGACCAGACTCGTCAAAACGCTCATTTACATGGCCGATGGTAAGCCTGTCGCCGCCCTGGTAAGGGGAGACCGGGAGCTGAGCGAGGTCAAACTCAAGAACGCGATAAAGGCGAACGAGCTTGTTATGGCGTCGCCGGCAGAAATCGAATCAGCCACCGGCGCTCCGGTGGGGTTTGCCGGGCCGGTCGGACTTAAAAACGTCCCGATAATCGTCGATCGGCTGGTTGCCAACCTCCGCAATTTCGTCGTGGGTGCCAATCAAAACGAACGACACCTCATCAACGTCAATCTCGACCGGGACTTCGCGGCATCGACCCTCGCCGACATAACCGAAGCCCGCGAAGGGGATCTGGCCCCCTACCACGACTCGAAACTCATCGCCAAAAGCGGTATCGAAGTCGGCAACACGTTTATGCTCGGTACCAAGTACTCAGAGACGCTGGGCGCGACCTTCCTCGATGCGGAGGGCAAAGAACGTCCCTGCATCATGGGTTCCTACGGCATCGGGATAACCCGTACGCCGCAGGCCGCACTCGAGAAATATTACGACGAACGAGGTATTATCTGGCCCAAGAGCATCGCGCCGTACCTGGTTGAGGTCATTCCTATCAGCATGGACAACGAAAACCACGTCGCCGCCGCCCAAAAAGTCTATGATCAGTTGAACGATGCGGGAATTGACGTGTTATGGGATGATCGGGATGAACGACCGGGAGTGAAGTTCAACGATGCGGATCTGATCGGTATCCCGATTAGAATCACGATCGGCGATAAGTCTCTGAAGGATAACAAGGTAGAGATGAAAGCGCGCAGCGGCTCGGACGTGGCTCTGGTTCCGCTTTCGGACATCGTGCAGGCTGTCAGAGACCTGGCCGGGAAGCTGAACTGAAACATAAATAGGTTGCGCCCGAATAAGATAGCGTTTATAATTGCAGGTTACGCCGGGCATGGACCCGGCGTGGCGTATTGAGGTCGATGAATCGCGATCAGGAATTGAAAGACCGGATAGCGGATCTGGTCACGGCGCCGCTCGCCGCGGAACGCTGTGAACTGGCTGACATCGTGCTGTCGCGGTACAAAAGCAGCGTGACGCTGAAGCTGTTCGTGTACGGCAGCGATGGTGTGGATCTGGACCGGTGCGCCCGCCTCTCGCGGGCGGTCGGTGACCTGATCGACAATACCGACTGGTTTGAAAACGGGTACACGCTCGAGGTATCCTCGCCGGGGCTCGATCGCCCCCTGACGACGGAGCGGGACTTCCGCTTCCGGGTCGGGGAGACCGTTAGAGTGCTGTTCGCTGACCCGGCGCGCAAAAAAGTAACGGCCGAGATTGTCTCCGCCGGTGACGGCACGGTCACGTTTTCGGATGGAACCGAAACGCTGTCGGTTCCGCTTGCGGAGATCAAGAAGGCGACCATTGTCTTTTGACGAGGGAGTGCTTGGATGGCATTCGACATTTTGGATGCGATGACGCTGATCGCGCGGGAAAAGAACATCGATTTTGACGCCGTCGTGGAAACGCTGGAAGCGAGTCTGCTGGCCGCCGCCAAAAAGAAATACGAGTACACCGACAACATCTCGTTTAAGTACGAAAAGAAGTCGAACGAGTTGTTCATGATCGCCACGAAGAAAGTGGTGGACTCGGTATCCGATCCGACGATCGAAATTAAACTCGATGACGCCCGCGAAATAGACTCGACCGCGGAAATCGGCGACGAAATCGACATCTACCTCGACTACGAGTTCGAGTTCGGCCGCAACGCGATCGCTTCGGCCAAGCAGATCCTGATTCAGAAGATCCGCGATGTCGAGCATGAACGCATTTACGGCGAATTCATCTCCAAGGTCGGTACCCTCGTGTCGGGCATCGTGCAGCAGATCGACAAGGGAAATGTCATCGTGAATCTCGGCAGGGGCGAGGGCATTCTGCCGGTCAGGGAGCAAATCCCCCGTGAGAAATTCCGCCAGGGAGACCGGGTCAGAGCGTACATTCTGGATGTCCAGCAGTCGCCCCGAGGTCCGGTGATTCTGCTCTCGCGCGTCAATGACGAGTTCCTTCGCGCGCTATTCGCGCTGGAGGTTCCTGAAATCTATGAGCGCGTGATCGAGATAAAGGCGATCGCCCGCGAACCCGGCGAACGGGCCAAGGTGGCGGTGTATTCGTCCGACGAGCGCATCGACCCGGTGGGCGCCTGTGTGGGCATCAAGGGCGTCCGCGTGCAGAGTATCGTGCGCGAATTGAATAACGAACGAATCGACATCGTACCGTGGGCCTCCAATCCGGAGCTATTCGTAACGCGCGCGCTGGCCCCCGCCAAGGTCACCAATATCGACATGTTCGAGTTGGAGCAGAAAATGACCGTGGCGGTCGAAGACGAAAAACTCTCTCTTGCGATCGGCCGCAACGGTCAAAATGCGCGTCTGGCCTCGAAGCTCACCGGATGGAAAGTCAATATCATGTCCGAAACGGAGTACAGCGAGGCCAAGCGCCGCGAGGCCGAGATGCTGGTGCCGGTCGGTCAATTGGAGGGCGTGGGCGAGAAGATCCGCAATCGCCTTGTTGAGGCGGATATCAGTTCCGTACAGCGGCTGGCTGAAGCCTCGGCTGAGACGCTTACCAAGATCGAAGGGCTTGGCCAGAAGACCGCTGAGACGCTGATTGAGCGGGCCAAGGAGTACGTCCGCAAACTCGAGGCTGAGTATGATGCGGCACGGGCGGCCGAAAAAGCCACCGAGGAACCGTCCGACGATGAACAGCCGCTGAAGGTAGACGATGTGTTTACGTCGGATGACGAATATGTCACGGAAGAAGATGATGTTCCGGAAGCCGCCGCCGGTAATGAGGATGACGAGGATGACGAAGAGTCAACGGATGAACCAGAGGACGACAAGGAGTCTGCCTGAGTGAACCGCAGTCACGAACCGGCGTATACACCACACAGGCGACCATTCGAGGAGGTTACACGTGCCAGGCAAATCTAAACGCATCTACGAGCTGGCAAAGGAATACAAGATTTCCTCGAACGCTATGCTCACGATTCTCGAAGAGTTGAAGTTTGAGCCCAAGTCGCACATGTCCGTGGCGACCCCTGAGATGGTCGAGGCGGTGGAGAAAAAGTTCGCCGTCGAAAAACAGGAAGCCAAAAAGGACATGAAGCAGAAGATCCAGGCCAAGGCGAAAGTGCCTGCCGTCCAGGGCCAGGGCCCGGTTTCCGATGCGTCCGTGGTGACCAGCAGCGGCGGTATCAAGGTCAAGGACTCGACCGACAAGCTGTCAAGTGTGCTCCGGCGGATTGAGAAAAAGAAAAAGAAAAAAGAACGTCGCCGCAAAAAGGGGCGTCGAGAAGTCGACAAGGCCGAGGTCGCGCGTGCGTTTAAAGCTACAATGGCCGGCATCAGCGGCGGCAAGGCCCGCCGGAAATACCGTCGCGGCGGATCGGAATTCGACGAGGCCGACAACCACGACAGCAACGTCATCGAGATCAACGAGTACATGTCGGTTGCCGAGTTGGCAAAACTGATGGACGTAAAGCCGGTAGACGTTATCGGCAAACTCATGGGCATGGGCGCCATGGCCACAATCAATCAGCGCCTCGACATGGACACGATACAGATGGTGGCCAGCGAGTTCGGTTTCGAGACACGCGAGGTCGGCGACATCGGCGACGAGGCCCGCGAAGACGAACATGAAGATCAACTCGAATTGCGCGCCCCGGTCGTCACCGTCATGGGGCATGTCGACCACGGCAAGACATCGCTGCTCGACTACATCAGGCACACCAACGTAGTCGCCGGTGAAGCCGGCGCGATCACGCAGCATATCGGGGCGTACGAAGTGCACCACAATGACCAGCGCATCGTTTTCCTTGATACGCCCGGTCACGAGGCGTTCACCGCCATGCGGGCGCGCGGGACGCAGATTACGGATATCGTCATCCTGGTTGTCGCGGCCGACGAATCGGTGATGCCGCAGACGCTGGAAGCGATCGATCACGCGCGTGCTGCCAACGTCCCGATAATCGTCGCCATCAACAAAATCGACAAGCCTAACGCCAATCCGGACAACGTGCGCACCCAGTTGTCACAGCATAATCTGCTGGACGAGTCCTGGGGTGGCAAAACGATAATGGTCGAAGTCTCCGCCAAATCGGGGCAGGGCATCGACAGACTGCTCGATATGGTGTTGCTGCAGGCGGAGCTGTTGGAGCTGAAGGCCGATCCCGGCATTCGCGGGCAGGGCGTCATAGTCGACTCTCGACTCGAGCGTGGCCGCGGTCCGGTCGCCACCGTGCTCATCCAGCGCGGAACGTGCGCTATCGGAGATCCTATCGTCGCGGGCATGTACTCCGGCCGCATCCGGACGATGGTCAATGACCGCGAGGAGAAGATGGAGATAATCGGACCGTCGACTCCCGCACAGATTACGGGTCTCTCCGGCGTCCCTCAGGCAGGGGACAGCTTCCTCGTCGTGCATGACGATCAGGAGGCGCGCGAAATCACCCTGCGACGCAGCCAGATCAAGCGCGAATACGAACACCGCAGGCCGCAGGGTGCCGTTACCCTCGAGAAAGTCTTCGACCAGATTCGCGAAGGACAGATCAGGGAACTCCGGCTTATCATCAAGGGCGATGTCGACGGCTCGGTGGAAGTGTTGTCGGACACGCTTGGGAAGATCGCCACCGACGAAGTGAAGACTCATATCATACGAAGCGGGGTAGGGGCCGTTACGGAGTCCGATGTTCTTCTGGCGGCAGCGTCGGACGCCGTCATTATCGGATTCCAGGTCGCTCCGGATACGCGCGCACGCGAACTTGCAAGGACCGAGAAAGTTGATATCCGGCAATACTCGATCATCTATGAAGCGGAAAGCGATATTCGCAAGGCGCTGGAAGGCCTGTTGTCGCCGACAGTATCCGAGAATCTGGTCGGATCTGCCGAGGTGCGTAACACGTTTCGTGTCCCCAAGGTGGGGCTGATCGCGGGCTGCTACGTGAAGGAAGGCCGCATCAACCGCAAAGACAGAATCAAGCTGGTGCGCGACGGCAAGATCGTGTACAGCGGATCGATCGGTTCGCTCCGGCGCTTCAAGGATGACGCTCGCGAGGTCAAGGAAGGCTACGAGTGCGGTATCGGTATCGAGAACTTCCAGGATGTCAAACTCGGCGACGTGATCGAGGCGTATGAGCTGGTCGAAACGGCGCGCACGCTTCAGAGCTGACCCGGTACGGTACGGCGATGCGTCAGTATAAACGTTCCGACCGTCTCAGCGGCCAGATGTTGCGGGATATATCTCACCTGTTCGAGACGGACATGCAGCCCCCCATTTCCGGTATGCTGACCTTCACCCGCGTGGAACTGACCGACGACCTCCGCTATGCCAAGGTGTTCTACTCCTGCTTCGGCAGCGAGGCCGAACGCGAACAGCTGGCGGCGTATCTCCAGCAGGAAAGTCCGCACATCCGTGCAAGAATAGGACGACAACTGCGTATCCGCCACGTCCCGGAACTCCGGTTTGTGTTCGACAAGTCCATCGAGGGCAGCATCCGCATCGAACAGCTTCTTAATGAAATCAAGCGTGAACGAAAAGACGACGAATCTGACTGAGCGGCGATCAGAGACAATCGGGCGCATCAAAGCGCAGCTCGACTCCGCAAAGATCGTAATGGTCGTTTCTCACCTCGATCCGGACGGCGACGCGCTCGGCTCCCAGCTCGCGTTTGGCGAGTACCTCCGGACCATCGGCAAACAGGTCGTTTTGCTGCGGGATTCGGACATTCCGGAGAAATACCAGTTCCTTCCGTCGGTGGAGACCATCGTACCCACCGATTCCCTGTCGGTCGATCCGCCGATCGACACCGCCGTTATACTTGAGTGCCCGACACTCGAACGGGTCGGTAAGCCGCGGCGGCTGCTGAACTCGTCAGTGACCATAGTGAATATCGATCACCACCCGGACGCCCTGCCGTTAGGTGTTGTCAATTGGATCGAAACAGACATGTCGTCGGTTGGCGAGATGGTCTACGAGTATCTTCACGCCGTTGACGCGAGTATCTCGCCCAGCATGGCGACGTCGCTGTATACGGCCATTCTTACGGACACGGGGCGTTTTCGGTATCCGGCGACGACACGGCGCACGATGGAAATCGGCGGCGCGCTTATCGCGCTTGGCGCCGATCCAAGACGCATCACGGATCGCGTCTACTTCGACATGAAGCCCTCGACCATGATTCTCACGGGACGTGTCTTGAACAGTATCGAATTTCACTTCGACCAGCGTGTCTGTCTTCTGTATCTCACACAGGAGATGCTGAAAGAGTCCGGCGCGGACGTCTCACAGACGGAAGGGCTGGTCGACTACACGCTGTACAGTCACGGCGTGCTCGCCGGGGCGCTGCTAAAAGAAGTAGACGGGGGCGTGACAAAAGTATCGCTGCGGTCCAAGGACGGGATCAACGTCGCTGAAATTGCCTCGCAGTTCGGCGGCGGCGGACACTTCGCCGCGGCGGGATGTACCATAAACCAGCCCGTTTCCCGCGCCAGAGAGATGCTGCTGCAGTTGCTGAAGAAGGCGATCCATGGCCGGTGAGCGGTACCACGGGATTCTGCTGTTGCACAAACCGGTCGGCATGAGCAGCCACGACGCGATCTACGCCGTGCGGCGGGCAATCGATCAGAAGGGCGGCGGACATACCGGGACACTGGATCCGCTGGCCGAAGGGCTGCTCGTGATTTGTCTGGGCCGTGCAACAAAAGTTTCCCGCTACCTGAACGATATGGACAAAACGTATGAAGCCGTCATCCGCCTCGGCCTCTCTTCGCGAACCTATGATGCGGAAGGCGTCGATGACGCGGCCGTACCCGCCGATGTGTCGGGGATCGATACTGGTCTTCTCAGGGCGACACTTGATACGTTTGTCGGGACGGTACAGCAGACCGTTCCTCCCTTTTCTGCGGTCAAAATCGACGGTCGGCCGCTCTATAAAGAGGCCCGGAAGGGCAGGGCCGTCGCCGAACTGCCCGTACGAACGGTGATTATCGACGGGCTGGATCTGCTCGCCTGGGAACCGCCCGATTTGAGCATTGTAATGCGTTGCAGCAAGGGGACATACGTCAGGAGCCTGGCCGACGAACTGGGGCAACGGCTGGGGTGTGGAGCGTACCTGTCGGCACTGAAAAGAACCCGGGTTGGTGTATTCTCTCTTGACGAGTCTTTGACTTTGAATGATATTAATCAATTGCACTCTAACCGCGAGTTAGAAAAGCACTTACTGCCGCTGGAACGGGTGTTGCCGTTTGCGGCGATCGAGATTTCGGACGAACTTGCCGGACGCGTGGTCCAGGGTCCGCCCGTGCGGTATGGCGACGTGGTTCGGTTCGACGGCCGGTTTGCGGCCGGAGAAACGGTCGTCCTGAAAGATCGGGCCGGGACATGTCTCGCGGTTGGTCGCGCGCAGGTCGATTCGGACGCGTGCGACGGCCCGGCGGATGCAGAACTTTTTAGGTACGACAGAGTATTGAATTGACCACCAGCTTCATTCGCGGATTACACAATTACTCCCGCACGAACGAAAACGGGGCGGTGGCCACATTGGGAACCTTCGATGGCATTCATCGGGGCCACCAGGAGATACTCTGCCGGGTGCGTGATTGCGCTATGCGGCGCGCACTCGAGCCGGTGCTCGTCACCTTTCATCCGCATCCGAGAGTCGTTGTGACACCGCACGACCCGCCGATGCTTCTGACGACCATAGAGGAGAAGATCAAGTTCATACCGGATTTTCTCGATGGTCGAGTGCTGGTGCTGGAATTCAACGACGAGCTGAGGAGTTGGTCGGCAGAGGAATTTGTCAAACGCGTGCTGGTGGATACGGTCGGCGTCAGGCAGGTGATCGTCGGCTACGATCACCAGTTCGGACGGAATCGCACCGGGACGATTGACCTGCTGCGCACGCTGGGCGGGCAATACGGCTTTGAGGTCGATGTCGTACAGCCGGTTATCGTCGGCGGCGAAGCGGTTTCTTCCTCGCGCATACGTCGCGCGCTGGCCGAAGGTCAGTTCAGCGAAGCGGTGCGCCTGCTGGGACATGAATACGCGATCTACGGTACTGTCGAACGCGGGATCGGGCTGGGGCGCAAGCTCGGCTTCCCGACCGCCAACGTTCGCTATTCCAATCGCAAACTGCTGCCGACCGACGGAGTCTATGCATGTTGGGTGGAAGTGGGAAACGAGTCGTATTGCGGGATGATGTTTATCGGGCAGAACCACTTCAATCCCACGGCGCGCGTGACGGTCGAAGCGAATATTTTCGACTTCGACCGGGACATCTACGACGAAGAGATTATCGTGTACCCGTCTCGCTACGTCCGCGAGAATCGGAAGTACGATTCGACCGAGGCGCTGGTGCGCCAGATTGAGAACGACAAACAACGCGTACTGAACATACTATCTGAAGGAGAGAGAAAATGCCTTTGACAAAGGAGCAAAAGGCAGACATCGTCGACAAGCACAAGCTGCACGACAAAGACACCGGCTCGCCGGAGGTGCAGATCGCGCTGTTGACGGAGCGGATCGCGTATTTGACCGAACATCTTAAAGATCACTCGAAGGACTTTCACTCCCGGCACGGCTTGCTGAAGCTGGTCGGGCAGCGTCGACGCCTTCTCGACTACCTGGCCGATCGCGACATCGAGAGCTATCGCGACGTCATATCGAGACTCGGTTTGCGGCGGTAAGGAAACAATTGCATGGCGTATACAGTAGAGTTAGAAATCGGTGGCCGTACCCTGACCATCGAGAGCGGCAGAATGGCGAAGCAGGCGAACGGAGCCGTTACGGTTCGGCTCGCCGACTCGATGGTGATCTCCACCGTCTGTGCCGACACCGAACCGAAATCGGGATTCGACTTCTTCCCGTTGACGGTCGAGTATCGCGAGAAATCGTACGCTGCCGGTAAAATCCCGGGCGGATTTTTCAAGCGCGAAGGCCGCCCGTCGGAAAAGGAAATCCTGTCGGCTCGCATTATCGACCGACCCATTCGACCCCTGTTCCCGGATGACTTCCGGGGGGAAACACAGTGCATCAGCTTCGTCATCTCACACGATCAGCAGAATGATACCGACGTCCTCGCGCTGATCGGGACGGCGGCCGCCATTGCGATTTCGGACGTCCCGATTTCCAAGACGGTCGCGGGGCTGCGGGTCGGCCGCGTCGACGGGCAGTATGTCGTTTTCCCCACTGTCGACCAGCTCGAAGAGAGCGACCTGACTATCGTCATGGCCGGTTCGGCCGATGCGATCACGATGGTCGAGGGCGGCGGCCGGGAGGTCAGCGAGGAAGACCTGATCGGCGCGCTGATGTTCGGTCACGATCACATCAAGCTGATTGTTGAAAAAATCGAAGAACTCAAGCGCATGTGCGGCAAGGAGCAGTTCGAGTACACGCCGGTGGCCATCGAGAAACCGCTGGTCGACCGCGTGACTGAACTCGTGGGCACAAAATTCGACGATGCCAACCGAATCGTCGCCAAGGAAGATCGCCGCAAGCGCAAGAAAGAAATCGAAGCCGAAGTTCTGGAAGCCCTCGCCGAGGAATTCGAAGAGTGCGAGAGCGATATCAAAACCGTGCTGCACGATCTTGACAGCGCCTCCGCGCGAAACATGATCCTGACTGAAGAGCGCCGTATCGACGGCCGCGGTCCTGACGACATCCGCGAGATTACCTGTGAAGTCGGCGTGCTTCCGCGCGCCCATGGCTCTGCGCTTTTCACCCGTGGTCAGACGCAGGCGCTGGTGGCGGCGACGCTCGGTACCAAGTATGATGAACAGCGCCTGGACGAACTCGAAGGCGAGTCTACCAAGAGCTACATGCTCCACTACAACTTCCCGCCCTTCTCGACCGGCGAGACCAAGCCAATTCGCGGCACCTCGCGTCGTGAAATCGGCCACGGCAACCTCGCCGAGCGGGCGCTTGTCCCGGTGATCCCCAACGAGGAAGCCTTCCCGTATACGGTGCGGGTCGTCTCGGACATCATGGAGTCTAACGGGTCTTCGTCGATGGCCTCCGTGTGCGGAGGTTCGCTCGCGCTCATGGACGCGGGCGTGCCGATCAAGACTGCGGTCGCCGGTATCGCCATGGGATTGATCAAGTCCGACTCCAAAACGGTCGTGCTGACCGACATCCTCGGCGATGAAGATCACTTCGGTGACATGGACTTCAAGGTGGCCGGCACCAGCGAAGGAGTCAACGCCATCCAGATGGATATCAAGATCACCGGTCTGGATATCGACACCATGCGCATGGCGCTGGACAAAGCCCGCAGGGCCCGGCTGTTCATCCTCGACCGGATGAACGCAACGATTTCCAAGCATCGCGAGCAGCTGTCGCAGTTCGCGCCGCGTATCATCACCATAAAGATCAACCCCGCCAAGATCGGCGACGTGATCGGCCCCGGCGGCAAAGTCATCCGGGCGATTGTCGAGGAAACCGGCGCGAAGATCGATATTAACGATGATGGAACGGTGCTGATCGCGAGCGTCGACGGCGAAGCCGGACAGGCGGCCGTTGCGCGAATCAAGGCGCTCACCGAGGAAGCGGAAATCGACAAGGTGTATAACGGGATTGTACGCCGTATCACCGATTTCGGCGCTTTTGTTGAAATCCTTCCCGGAACCGATGGCCTGGTGCATATCTCCGAACTCGACACCCAACGCGTGAACAAGGTCGAAGACATCTGCCGGGTCGGTGACCGCATGGAAGTCAAGGTTATCAATATCGACCGTGACGGCAAAATCCGCCTGTCGCGCAAGGCGCTGCTGCAGGGCAATAGTCAGCCCAGCACCAGCCGGCGCGGCTGAGGGCTGCCGTCAGTATCGAGAGGGTAATGACGACCCGACGAACAACGCAGAGCGCATTCCATAAGACGACCCTTGCGAACGGCCTGCGGGTGATCACCGAGACCCTGCCGGCCGTTCGGTCTGTCTCACTTGGTGTGTGGATCGACGTCGGATCCCGAAATGAATCCGACATCGAAAACGGCGTCTCGCACCTGATTGAACATATGGTGTTCAAGGGGACGCGACGCCGCTCCGCGCGTCAGATTGCCTCGTCGCTCGAATCGCTCGGCGGAAGTTTGAACGGATGGACGTCGCGCGAGCAAACGTGCTATACCGCCCGCGTGCTTGACGAATACCTGCCGGAAGCCGTCGATGTCCTTGCCGACATAGCCTGCAATCCCAGCATGACCGCGCACAATCTGTCGCGCGAGAAGACGGTTATCATCGAGGAAATCAAGGAGTCGCTCGACAACCCGGTCGACAAGCTCTTCGACGAGTTTGCCCGCACCTACTGGGGCGCGCACCCGCTGGGCAACCCGATCATGGGAAGTGAAACAACCATCGGAAGCATGTCCCGCCGTCGAATGCTGGATTACTACCGACGCAATTACCAGGCTGGCTCCGTCGTACTCGCCGCCAGCGGCGCCGTGTCGCACCGAAAACTCGTCAACCTCGCCCGGGAGAAGTTCTCGTTCGTCCCCGGTGAGTCTCCGAAGGCACCCGACGCCAGGCGGGCCGCGCAGCGACAGGTCGATGTGATCCGTGACAAGGGCTCGCAGACGCACGTCTGCATCGGCTATACCGGCGTGCCGTACGGTTCTCTGGATCGCATGCCGATAACGGCGCTGGCCACTCACCTCGGTGGCGGAATGTCGTCAGTGTTGTTTCAGAAAATCCGGGAAGAACGCGGACTCGCGTACTCCGTCTACACATTCCACGACTTCTATCGAGACTCCGGCATACTGGGGACGTACCTCGCTACCGACGGACGGTACCTGAGCAAAGCCATGGAGATTATTCGTCGCGAGGTCGCCAAAGTGCGTCGGAACCGCCTCTCCAAAATGAGGCTCGATCAGGTCAAGGCGCAACTGAAGGGACAGATCATCCTCGGCATGGAGTCGACCTATAACCGGATGAGCCGGATCGCGCGACTTGAACTGATGTGCGGTCGATACGTTTCAATAAGGGATACGCTGAAAGCGATCGACGAAGTAACATCATCGGACATCCTCCGCGTTGCTGACAGGGTCTTCGACAATGGTAACATGGCCGTTACCGTGCTCGGTCCGGTCAAAAAAGACGTTTTGAAGGATGTTGTCTGAAAACGGGCCGATCGTCCTCGCATTCCACAAGGTGATGCCTCGATTCAGCTACGGCGTCACCAACTATGACCCCAGGCGAATGCACAAGCTCCTGAGCCGCCTCGCGGACCAGGAGTTTTCTCTTGCAAACGAATCCGTACAATGCTCCCGATCCGTTCGAGTGACCTTTGACGACGGGTATGCGCATCTCGCCGACATCGTGCCTTCGTTAATGGAGCGGTTCGGCTTCCGACCGGTTGTATTTGTGCCGACCGGATGGATCGGACGCCCAAATCGATGGGATTATAGTCATGTGGTCCACTCGGTACCGCACCTCACCGAGCATCAAATCACGGCATTACATAAATGTGGCGTCATGTTTGGCTCACACGGCCACAGCCACAGGGAATTGATCGGTCTCCCGGACGGCTGTCTGCGCGAGGAGTTGAGGTCTTCACGGAGGCGACTCGAGGACTTAACAGGGGAGAGGGTGACCCTCCTTTCATACCCATTCGGCCGGCACGACGAGCGCGTAAGAGATGCTGCCCGAACCGAAGGATACACGGCCGCGTACACAATGAAGCATCCGAGCGCTGTTGACCCGCCCCTTGCCCTCGGACGGGTTGCCGTGTACGGATTTGACACCATCAACGCCGTTGTGCGCCGCATGAGAGATTGCCGCATGGAACGGATTGAGGCGGCAGCGGCACATGCCCTCTCGGGCGGCACGGTCCTGCTCAACCGTCTGCGCGGCATCTGAATGCGATCCGGATGCCGGGGTAAACCCTTGCCTCGACTTTCCGATTTTGTTATTATGTGCGCCAATTGTTGGTATATACACGAGCGGGCACTGGGAGTCCCATATGGCCTCGGCCGAGAAAAAGCAACGCTACGACTTCAAACAGATTGAAAACAAATGGCAGCAGATATGGGCCGAATCCGATCTGTATCGCACCGCTGACATCCCGGACAAAAACAATAAGTTCTACATGCTTGTGATGTTCGCCTACCCGTCGGGCGATATCCACATGGGACACTTCCGCAATTACATCATCGGCGATGCCGTCGCGCGACAACAAATGATGCTCGGCAAGGACGTGCTGCATCCGTTCGGATGGGATGCGTTTGGTCTGCCCGCCGAACGGGCTGCCATCCAGCGCGGTATCCATCCGGAGAAGTGGACCCTGTCGAATATCGAGGTCTCTAAACGCACGCTCCAGAAGGTGGGGATCTCTTTCGATTGGAGCCGCGAAGTCGCCTCCTGCCTTCCCGACTACTACAAGTGGACTCAGTGGATGTTTATCCAGATGTTCAAGCGCGGACTTGCCGTGCGCAAGAGAAGCTGGGTCAACTGGGATCCCGTGGACAAGACCGTGCTCGCCAACGAGCAGGTGAAAAACGGCTATGCGGAGCGCTCGGGCGCGAAAGTCGAGAAAAAGGAGCTGGTCGGATGGTACTTCAAGATCACCGACTACGCGGACCAGCTGATCGATGACCTGGACAAACTGCCCGAATGGCCGGAAAACGTCAAAACGATGCAGCGCGAGTGGATCGGAAGGTCCCATGGCCTCGAGGTGGACTTCGTTATCGAGGAAACAGGGGAGAAGCTCCCGATCTTCACCACCCGCCCCGACACTATCTACGGCGTAACGTACATGGCCATCGCACCGGAGTCCGAACTGATCGATCGGCTCAATCTCGATAACAAACATGCCGCCATCGTTTCCGAGTATCGCCAGACGGCGCTCGCACGTTCGGAAATCGATCGGGCGTCGACAACCGGCGACAAGGACGGCGTGTTCACCGGGAAGTACGCGGTCAATCCCTTCACCAAAGACCGCGTCCAACTCTGGGTAGCTGATTACGTGCTGGCAGGATACGGTACGGGTGCGGTTATGGCCGTCCCTGCGCATGATACACGCGACTTTGCGTTCGCCCGAAAATACGACTTGCCGATTAAAGTTGTGATTCATCCGGACAAAGACACTGCATTGCATAGCAATGAGATGGCTGACGCCTTCACGGACTTCGGCATTATGGTGAATTCGGATCGGTTCGACGGTCTGGTCGGCGCAGAGGCTATTGCGGCCGTCTCGGATTACGCCGAGCAACATGGCCTGGGCCGCAAGGTTACGAACTACAAGTTGAAGGATTGGTCCATCTCCCGCCAGCGCTACTGGGGATGCCCGATTCCGATCATACACTGCCCGGCATGCGGACCCGTTGCCGTACCGGACGAGCAGTTACCGGTTACACTGCCGAAAGTAGATAACTACATGCCCAAGGGACGATCGCCCCTGGCTGATGTCCCGGAGTTTATGAATGTGACCTGCCCGGCGTGCGGCGGAAAAGCCGAGCGCGACCCGGACACCATGGATACGTTTGTCTGTTCATCCTGGTATTTCCTGCGGTACATAGACCCGCACAACGATACTGAGCCGTTCAGTCCAACCAAGGCCGAGGCCTGGATGCCTATTGACCTGTACGTAGGCGGCGTCACGCATGCAACCGGCCATCTGATTTATTTCCGATTCTTTACCAAGTTCCTGCGCGACATCGGCTGGCTCACGTTCGACGAACCCGCTACCCGGCTGTTCAACCACGGGATGGTAATGGACGCCCGGGGTGAAGTGATGTCCAAATCCAAAGGCAACGTGGTCTCGCCCATCACCGTAATGGAAGAGCGCGGAATTGATGTGACCCGTCTCGCGATGTTTTTCACCGCACCATCCGAGAAAGAAGTCATGTGGTCGGACGAGGGCATCACCGGCGTGGAGAAGTTCCTGTTAAATCGTCTTGTTCCGCTGGCGGATATGTATCGGGGGACCAACCCTGACTTAAAGCAACACTTTAAGATTGGCGACATGGTGGCAAATGACCGGGCCGTCTACGTCAAGCTCAACCAGACCGTCAAAAAGTGCTCGGAGTCATTCGAACGTCTCCAGTTTAATACCGCGATCGCGGCCCTCATGGAGCTGACACGGGATTTCGATTGTGCTCGAATTTCCGACGATCACCTAAACGACACGATCATCCTCAAATGTATCCAGTTGATCGCGCCACTTGCGCCGCACACCGCCGAGGAGCTCTGGTCCCGAACCGGAATGAACGAATCCGTATTCAAATCGGGCTGGCCTGGCTGGGATCCCGAGGCCATAATCGGAGACCTGATCGAAATCGCTGTTCAGGTGAATGGCAAGCTTCGCGACTCTATAAGTGTATCCGCCGACGTGAACCAGGAAGAAGTCGAGCGCGTGGCGTTGGCCAGCGATCGGGTCAAGGCACACCTTGAAGGCAAGCACATCATCAAGAAGATCTATGTCCCGGGCCGGCTGCTGAATGTGGTCGTAAAGGGATAAAGGCGGATTAATCGGAAATTGTCAGGTATCGGTCGTATCAGGCGGTATATAACGGACGGGATATTAACATAATATATATTATAGGACATTCTCAGGGGGCCGCATATCCCACACTCCGACGAACCACACTCTTCTGTATACCCTGTCGTAACAAACGGCTCTGTCTCAACCAGCCGAGGAATCTATTGGCGGCCACTAGACAAGCCAAATACTACACAAGAACTGCCGACCATGTCGACACTGGAGTTCTCTAAAGTCCGGGAAGTCTGCGGTCGGGCGGCCATGGAGCTTCTTCCCCACCGGACTGCGCGATTGTACGGAAATCGGCTGGGGGTGACTGCGCCGAGGATCAGCGGTCGGCGATTGGCGCCGACTCAGATCGTTCGATTTCGGCAAACGCCCAATCGGCAAGTTTTCGAGCCTGCTTGAACCGGAGCCGGTCGCCGGGTACGCCCAGGACCACTAACGTGAGTACGTCACCGTCGCCATCTTTCAGCATGGTGGTCAGGCAGTAGTCGGCGGCACGAATATAACCGGTTTTTCCCGACAGTACTTTATAAGGCGAGTGAATCATGAGGTTCGTGTTGGCCATCTGAAGAGCACGGCCGGATTTATTGACAACCCGTACCGTCTGGCTCCGTCGCTGGGACGTAATCTTCGCGATCATCTCATAATCACGGGCATAGTGCAGTATCTTGGCGACCTCGTGGGCGGTGGAAACATTCTCATCGCTCAGGCCGGTCGGTTCCACAAATGACGTGTGTTTGAGGCCGAGGCTCAAGGCTTTACGATTCATCTCCTGAGCAAACGCTTCAATTGAGCCGCAGCATGCGCGGGCCAGCGCTCTGGTGGCGCGATTATCGGAGTTCAGAAGCGCTGCGTACAGAAGATCCCTCAGCGTCAGCGTATACCCCACCCGGAGCCGCGATTTGGATGAACGGTACGCGTCCTCTTTGGTAATCGTCTCCGTAGTGTCCCAATTGACGCCCTTATCGATGAGCACCATGGCTGCAACCAGCTTCGAAATCGACGCTATCGGCCGCGGCTCATCAGCGCTTCTCGCACACAAAACTTCGCCGTTGGCATAATTGACCGCGATTGCGGCTTTGGCATTCAGGTACGGGGCATTGGTCCGAATATGATCGAAGTCAAACTGGTAAACCGGCCGCTGGTCCTGAAAGTGCGCCCGAAGCCCTGGCTTGTCCCCGCCTTCCACGAAGTACACCGTGTTGGCCGAGAAAAACACGAACGCAGCCAGCAACAGCAACACTTTGGGCAAACTCGCTCGTCGAATCATCGCTTCGGTAACTTCCCTGTCCGCCTATTTGTGACCGACCCACCGTACCAATTCCGGCAGAGTTGGACGCTTGCCGTACATCAGAATTCCAATCCTGAAAATCCGACCCGTCAGCCAGATCATACCGACTGTAGCGGCGACCACCAACAAAAATGATATCGTTGATTCCGCCACGATTCCCGAGAACAACGAATAGTCCGTCTGCGTCGGCGCTATGAACATGATCCTCATTATCATCATTGTCGGCGCAAAAAGCGGGATGTATGACAGCACCTGCGCCCAGGTGACATACGGGTCACGCACCACGCCGATACCCAGGATGACCGGCAGAATCAAAAACATGACGATCGGAAATATATAATTCTGTGATTCCTTTTCGGAATTGAGGATCGACCCGATCAAAGCGAAGATCGTGGAATACAACAGGTAACCGGAAATCATGAATAGCACGAAAAACACCACGATCACGGGATTAAAGACCATCCTCCCGATCGCGTCACTGATCGAAAGTGTCGCCGAGCCGCTCGCGGCCATCACCGCCGCCCCCAGGGCCACCCACACCAGCACCGTTGTCAACGCTGCAGCGCCGAGCCCCAGCACTTTTCCGAGCATCAACTGGAAGGGACTGACCGATGAAACCAGCACCTCCATGATTCGGCTGCTCTTTTCCTCGATAACGGATCGCATGAGGATACTGCCGTACGAAACGATCATCGCATAGATCAGCATGACGAAGATCAGAGCCGAGAAGTACTTCACCTCGAACGGAATAGACTCTCCCTGCGTATCTCGGATGGGAAGGTTAATCCGGTGGGTTAGCTTGAGAACGGAATCGACCGGCAGATTGACGTCGGAATCCTGCAGTCGGATCGACGACACAATATCCGTCAGCGTTCGCTCAAACCGGTTGATGGCCTGGAAGTCGTCCGAGTTCGTGATAAGCGTAAGATTGCTGTCGGAGATCTGTGGATCGGGACGAACCGCCAGGACATACTTGACGTCTTTGTCCTGAATCGCGGTCGACAAAGAGTCGATCAACTGCCGGTAGCGATCCTGCTCCGCGGCCGGCACCTCGAAGATGTGGACGAACCGGTAGGCCGGCAGGCTGTCTTTGCCGATTCGGTAATGATCCAGCGACTCCGCAAAACGCCGTCCGATCCCCTGGCCGCTCTGATCGACTACGACCATCGGCTCGGCTTCGGACTGCTCGGAACTCGCCAGCAGCCCGGGAAGCAGCATGAATGCCGCCATGATGGCCGGCGTTAGAAATATGCCGACGATGAAAGACTTCTTTTTGACGACCTGCGTATACTCGCGCTTGAAAATGACCCAGAACTTAGACATTTGCCGCCCCCTTCTCCTCCCCCAGCAGTCTCGTGCGGGTGACTTTCGCCGTATCGATGAAAATGTCGTACAATGACGGCTCCATGACCTCGAAACGACGAACGGCGACCTTGTCGACTATCTGCTTCAGGATCAGGCTGGGATCGGTTCCCTGGTTCAGCCGGAGCTCAATGTAGTTACTGAACTCGGTCATCGACGCTACCCCCGGAAGCGTACGTGCGAATGACCCGTCTCCGTCAATCTCCACCTGAATGGAGTTTTTGCCGAACCGCGATTTGACGTCAGCCATCTTGCCGTCGAGGACCTTCCTACCCGACGAAATCATACAGATATAATCGCACAGCTTTTCGGCCTGCTCCATGACATGCGTTGAAAAGAGGATCGTCTTGCCCGATCGTTTCAACTCAAGCAGTACGTCCTTCATCAGTTCCATGTTGATCGGATCGAGGCCGGAAAACAACTCGTCGAGAATAACAACGTCCGGATCATGGAGGATCGTCGTCAGAAACTGGAGTTTCTGCGCCATGCCCTTGGAGAGGTCTTCGACCTTACGTACCTTGTAATCGAGCAATTCCATGCGTGAAAGCCAGCGGTCGATGTGCGGCGTGACATCTGATGCCTTCTTGCCCTTCAGTTCCGCCATGTAAATCATGACGTCCTTGACGAGCATTTTCTTGTACAGCCCCCGTTCCTCCGGGAGATAGCCGACTCTATCCGTAAAACGGCTGTCGGCCTCTTTGTTCTCAAACAGAACCCGACCTGAGTCCGGGGCTATGATGTTCATGATCATGCGGATTGTCGTGGTCTTCCCGGCGCCGTTTGGGCCGATAATCCCATAGATAGCGCCCCGAGGCACCTCCAGCGACAAATCGTCGACCGCAACCTTGTCTCCGAACTCCTTGCGGACTTTGTCCAGTACCAGGTACATTCGATATTATCCTCCAACGAATGGCTAATCTTCACGTTCGACCCGCCACGGTCAACAAAAAAGCGGCCTAACCCTGCGCGATCATCTGCATGAACTCCGCCGCATTTGTAACCGCCTGACCGTCGTGGCAGTTGTTGAAATACACATACACGCGCTTCACTTTCCCGAGCAGCTTCTGGACCTTCATTTTCCACTCCCCGAGTTGCTCAGGCGTGTACAAATAGTCGTATCGCAGCGGCCCTCCCTTCCACCAGTGCTCGGCGTTTCGGCCGTGCAGCCTGATGTACCCCGTATCGGTCGTCGCAAAACAGTCCGGAGCCAGAAGCCCCGCGAGATCCGGTTCATCGACACATACGTAGCCGATCTGCTCGGCCCGTAGCCGGTCGTACATACCGCGATTCACCCAGCTCCGGTGGCGAAACTCGACAAACAGCGGATTCGGCGCGACCGCGTCGCGACAGCGCACAAGATGATCGAGCGCCGGTTGACTGTATCGAAATGCGAAAGGAAACTGCGCCAGCACGCCCGACAGCTTGCCCGATTCGACCATCGGCCTCAGGCAATCTTGGTACGCTGTTATGTCGTTCTCGAAATCTGTCCGTTTGTGCGTGAACGACTGCGGAGCCTTAACCATAAAATCAAAACCCTCGGGCGTCTTCTGGACGATCTTCCCCATCACCGCCGGATGCGGGATGCGGTAGTAAGTCGAGTTGATCTCAACCGTCGGAAAATGTTTGACATAATGGTCAAGCATCTTCCCTTTTTCGATCTCCTGAGGATAAAAGGGTCCCCGCCAGTCCTCGAAGCTGTAACCCGACGTTCCTACGCGTATTTGATCCATGTGTCAGGATGCCCTGAGATTAATACCCGTCGCACAGAGATATTACTCGGCATACGAAGCAGAATTCAATCAGTTGCAGTATAGCTGGAAAGACGGGCCGGTTTCAATCACTTTCTGACCTTCTGGAACCGGACATAACCGCACTTCGGACAGATCCACTTGCGCTGCTTGTGGTAGGTGCGCTTCAGCACCTCCATTGCCGATTTGCACCGTGGGCATGTCATTGCCGCCGTACCCGCGACCTCAGTTTATCACGCGAAGGAAGTCAGACAGCACAAATTCCATGCGGCCGATGAAGGTCGACATCCGCGACATGACCGTGTACCCGAACGTGGTCCCGAAGAATACCATCAGAAACCACGTGCCGAGCCGGGCCGTGCGACCCCACCAGCCCACATGCTCCCGGCTGAAGTAGAAGTATATGAGGGTACTGATGACCCCGATCAGGACCACGAGCATCGAGACATCGGGCACGCCGCCGGTTGTGATGACCGGGCCCACCGTTGCGGACAGCTGACGTAGTGTCCGGGCGTCCAGCATGGCAGGAATGGCCACGCCGGCGCCCGAGCCGATAAGCACGCCGATCGGGATCCTCGACAGCAGGGCGGTGCGTCGGTGCAGGCGACCGAACATCATAAGTCCTAATGCGAGCGGGATCAGCAGCCAGACCGCTCCCTCATTCAACAGGGGACGGAACAACAGCGACATCAGCGAATTTGTCCAGGTGATAACGAGGATGTAACCGATGGCGATTCCGATCAACAGGGACTCTGCCATCTTGTAAATCGGGTTGTCCCGATACAAAAAGGTCAGGATCGCCAGAGTCAGAAGTCCGGCAACGATAGTCCCGATATCCATCACCCGGCCCTCCGTTTGCGCATTCCGAGGAAAAACGCCACGTTGCCGATCAGGATCATCACGATGACGTACACGTGAGACGTCGTCTGCGCAAGCATTCCTCGCAGGCCGCTGCCCCCGCGATGAATGAGCTGTTCGTATTCCGCGGCGCCCCGGAGGCCGCCGATCATGGCATGAAGCTGTCCCGATGCCAGGTACGGGTCGTATGTGGTCACCATCGCCGCGGCGACTGCGGCCGACACGCGAACCCCATACTGATTGCCCGCGTATTCGATCCAGTGCGTGGTCAACGACCCGTCCGCGAGCGAAATCACCCCGTCGATCTGCGCGTAGTTCGTAATCCTGCGAAGAACCGGAAGTGAATCATAGGGCCTCCCCAGATAGTCCTCGGGGAACGTCTGTTTGATAGACTCACCCATTGACAGCATCGCCGCTATGTACTGCGGTTTGAAACCGAGGAAGACGTAATCCTCGCCGTATACTTTGCCGTACTCGCGTCCAACCTGTTCGAGCAGGCGATACCCGATACCGGTGCCTTCGGCAAGAAGCGCAACACCGACTATTCGGTGGCCGCGCGAAACGGCGTGGCGGATGATTGCCAGGGCCAGCGGACGCATCTCCGGCAGCGACGAGGCTTCCAGGTCGAACGACATCAAGAGCGTCGAACCCGGCGGAAGCGATTCGAGATAATCGTGCATGCGCCTGGAGTCGTCGGACACCGTCACGCCGAGATCCACCTGCAGCACCATGGAAACAAGCACCACCAGAAACAATCCGAGAAATACCCAATGGCGCGCTTCCAGCCTGCTCACTTGTCACCTCCCAGCCAGGTGCGTTCAATGCCGACCAGCACCCGAACGGACGTCGTCAGCGAACCCAGCCCGATGCCAATCAATATCGCCCGGCGGGCCGACATCGCCGGGGTGTTTCTCACCCACTCCGCCGCCTCGGGTATTTGGCTCCACAGAAGATCGCCGATCGCCGACCTGCTGACCAGCATCAATAACGCCGCGCCGAGCAGGATTGCCGCCTGCAGCGATCGCGCGCGGAATCCGCGGTAGGACGCCGAAGCAACGAAAAACGCCAAAAGTGAAAACACCGTGGCCTGCATCGGCACCTGCACGTTCTCGAACACCCACATAAAGGGACTCCCGCCCTTTATGCCCCAGACGGCGGCAAGCACCGGCATGAGGAATACGCCCGCGAGCGACACGATGCGGTACGGACGGTCTACCCCGCGCTCCACGCCGCGAAGATTGACCCGGACATAGGATATCGCCCCCACTATCAGACTGAACGCAAAAATGATCTGCCAGTAATCAAGCGTAACGGTCAGGTAGATGTCCCGTGCGACCGGGTGGTCGGAGAAGTAACACAAAAACGTCACCAGGCCGAATAAGCCGCACACGATCTGCGGAATGCGCCGGCGCATCAGAACCGCCACCACGTTGACGCCGGATCCAGAGTCGCCCACGCGACCGCCAGGACCAGTAGCACGATAATCAGAAGCTTCATCATGTCCTGCGCCCGAACCGAGGCCAAAATCGATTGATCCCCCGACAGATACCCGGACGCCGCAAAGAGCTCCTCCCCGATCAGCGTATAATCGCAGGCAACAATAAAGAAGGACAACTGAATGGTCGAATCGGTGCCGGCGATCTGGATCGCACCGACAGAGTTCCCTGTCTCCGCCATGATGAGCGACTCCGCCTCAAACGTGCCCAGCAGAAACACCGATGCCGGTTTCAGCCTTGCAACCATGCCCTCGACCGCCGCCGCGTAGCCGAATTGTGAAGACGAGACATAGGTTATGTCGTCTTCTACAAAGCGATCCGGGTAACCCTCGCGCACGTAGCTCTCCCGCGCGACCTCCTGGGCCACACTCATCAAGACTGGATCGTGGGTGGGATACACGAGCCGACAATCGTACCGGGCGGTTTTGGCCGCTACGTGACTGAGTATGTTCATGGAGGCAATCGTGGTCGGTCGCTGAATATCACCCCCCCAGCCCGGCGTAAACAGAACCGGCCGTGCCATCTCGGTCGCCCGGCCAATCGCCTCGTCGACCGCATCGAGACCGGCAATTTTACGTATCGCGAACGTATCACGGCTTCGACGGTGCAGGGTCGTGAACAGGACGATCCCGATCGCGACCACGGCGGCAATAAACACCGGCAGAGTGGTTTTGTCGAACCACGTGGCGCCGCCGCTGAGTATAATGATCTGTGAATAGAGTGCCGGCATTGTCAAAAGACAATGAGGGGCTGCATACGGACGCAACAAAAAGATTTTTGTTTGACGCACTCCACACGCCGGACTTTATTGGAGAATAACGCTATAAACGCACCCTGGACTATACGGATGACTATGAAATCTCGACTCTTCTGCTGCTTGACGATGGCGCTCGCACTGTCCTGTCTGGGCGCCCCTGCCTCGGCCGATACGACAATCGAGTGGTGGCAATTCTGGACCGACCCGGCTATCAAGCCGACTATCGATTCGATGGTACAGGAATTTGAACGACAGAATCCCGGAATAGATATCAAAGTGACCGATTTGACCTGGGCGAACGGTCATGAAAAAATCGTCATAGGCTTTGCCTCAGGACGGGGACCCGACATTGTCGAATTGGGCTCTGACTGGATCGCTCAGTTCGCGGCAAACGGCCAGATTGCGGACATTTCCGCAGATATCGCGACAGACTCATCCGGGTTCCAGGGGTGGGGAATGTCCACATATGATGGCAAAGTCTACGCCGTGCCGTGGATTCTGGGAACGCGAGTCCTGTTCGCGAATCGGGACCTGCTTACCATGGCCGGGTACGATTCCACATGGGTGCCCGTGTCGCTCCCTCACTTTTACGGCGCGGTTGCGAAAATCGATACCGTTGGCCGGCCGAATGGGATCTACGGATGGGGTTCGAATACGGCCGAAAAACATCGTCTCTACAAGAAGTTTCTGCCCTTTTTCTGGACCTATGGTGGCCAGGTCTTCACCGACGACGGCAGGTACTGCGTGGTCTCCTCCACGAAAGCGGTCGATGCCCTCAAAGACTACAAATGGATCAATGACGCCTACGGCTACGTGGCGGACCAGCGCGGAATCGAAGACGCATTTCTCGACGGCAAAATCGGATTCATCCTCTCCGGCGACTGGTTGCTCAAACGGATTGAACTGGAGAAGCGCAAAATCAATTTTGTCACCACTCTCTTCCCCGGGCCGGGATATCCCGGTCGCTCATTTATGGGCGGAGAATTTCTTGCCATCAACGCAAAATCCGAACACCGTGACCACGCATTGGCATTTGTTCGATTTGTAACCAGCCCCGCCAACCAGGTGCGATTCTGCAAGGCTAACAGATCGACCAACCCGTCAAGCGTACAGGCTCAGGCCGATCCGTACTTCCAGAATGACATCAACAAGCTGACCTTCATCAAGCAGATCCAGCTCGCCAAAAATCCCCCGGTCGATCCGAACTGGGTCTATATCGAAGACGAGATCGAGAGAGCCGTGGAAGACGCCTTGTTCGGTCGCGGCCTGCCGGCGACTGCGCTGTTGGAAGCTCAGAAGCGCATAACCGAACTAATCGAGCAATGAGATCACGTTCGCTCACCGCCGCGCTTTTTGCGTCTCCCTGGACGGTGAGTTTTGCTGTCTTCTGGGCTTTTCCCCTGCTCTATTCACTGTGGATGGGCTTCACCGACTACCAGTTGTTGAGTCCTCATCCGCCGCGATTTATCGGACTGGACAACTACCGAGCGTTGTTCTCCGACGCTGATTTCATTTCTTCGCTCAAGAACACGTTCATATTTGTCCTGGGGACTATCCCCGTCTCGACCATCGTCTCGCTCTGTCTGGCGTTGCTCGTCAACAGAGAATTCAAGGGACGTGGTTTCTTCCGTTCTGCGTACTTCATGCCCTGGGTGACCTCAATGGTCGTTGTGGCGCTCATCTTCACGAATCTGTTCGAGCGGGGCGGATATATCGCAATGCTGGCACGGATGGCCGGGCTCGAACCGCCGGTCAACGGTTTTCTCTATGATCGGTCGACAGCGCTGTATTCCATCATGGCCATGGATGTATGGATGGCGGCCGGTTACTATATGCTCATCTTTCTGGCCGGGCTCAAAGCTATTCCTGATGAGTTATATGAGGCTGCGGAGATTGCCGGCGCCTCGGCCTGGCGGCAGTTTGTCTCCATTACGCTGCCCATGCTGCGTCCGGTTGCCCTGTTCATCGTCGTCATCAATTCGATCAAATCATTTCAGGTCTTCGTGGAAATTTTTGTCATGACCAAGGGGAGATTCGACACGTCTACCGTGGTGTACTTCGTATACGAAACGGGGCTGCAAACACAATTCAAGTTTGGTTATGCCTCCGCGGCAGCGTATGTGTTGTTTCTTATCATCGGGGTCTTCTCCATACTCCAGTTCGTGTTGATGAGGAGAAAAGAGCCGGTATGGTGATTCGCCGTCCGCCGCTCATCGCCGCGCTGCATTACGCGGTTCTCGTCACGCTGCTGGTCGTCATGGTCGGGCCGCTCGTGTGGATGATCCGGGTCGCATTGCTCGATAAGGCGCTCTCAATTTCCGGCGAAGTCCTGTTCAGCGGCGCCGTGACGCTCCAAAACTTCGCCGATCTCTTTGCGGAAGGCAGCCTTGCCCGCTACCTGTTCAATTCGCTCTTCGTGGCTGCAGTCGTCACCGCCGGCAATGTATTGTTCTGCGTGATGGTTGGCTATGCGCTCGCACGGTTTCGGTTTTTGAGCTCGCGACTCACCTTTATGAGCATCGTCATCGTCATGATGATCCCCGTACACATTGTCATAATCCCACTGTACCTTATTTGCCTCAAGGGCGGTATATACGACACCTACTGGGCGTTGATCCTGCCGTTCCTCGTCAATCCCGTCGGGATATTCCTCGCCAGGCAGTACATCGAATCGATTCCGCCCTCCATGGAGGAAGCTGCGCGGGTGGACGGTGCCTCGGAGATGCGCATCCTGCTCTCCGTCGTGATGCCCCTCTGCAAACCAGTTATCGCCGTGCTGGCGGTGCTCGCCTTCATCACCAATTGGAACTCGTTTCTATTCCCCTTCATTCTCACGTCCGGTGACGAGCTGCGCACGCTCCCCGTCGCCCTCGCACTCATGCAGGGCCACCAGGCGGTTGACTGGCAGCACCTGATGGCCGGTTCGACCGTCGCTGTTTTACCGGTCATGGCGCTGTTTTTTGTGATGCAACGTCAGGTGGTTTCGGGTATAACAGCCGGAGGAATCAAACAGTAGTCGCGCGCGAATCGGGTGTAAGCGCAAGTGCGACAATAGAACAGTCGTTTTTAGCTTGCGTTGCTCGCAGCCGGTTGATAACATAACATATTAATCGGAAGGTTCAATACGGAAACTGGAGGAAGGACTGAACCACATGAAAACACTGATTGCCCTTTCGCTCGCCCTCATGTTGCTGGCGGTCGGTTGCGGTGTGAACAAGGACTATGTCAGCGAGCAGATCGCTCAGTCTGAAGCGCGCACCGGCTCCCGAATTAGCGAAGTCGCTCAGAAGGCCGATGCCAACGCTGCCGAAGTCGATCGCCTGAAGAGCCTCGCGGCGCAGCTCGAAGAAAAAGCCGACATGGCCATCAACAAGGCATCGGGTTTCGAAAACTATCAAATCATCTGGGAAGGCACCATCCACTTCGATTTTGACCAGTACGCCATCAACGATGTGGCTGCGGGCATTCTCGATGAAGCCGGCGCCAAGATGGAAGCCTATCCGGGCTCGGTGATCGAAATAGCCGGATTCACGGACAGAACCGGTTCCGCCCGCTATAACCTCGTGCTTGGTGAAATGCGGGCGATGGCCGCCAAAAAGCACCTCGCCGAGCGTTTTGGCATCTCGCTGTACCGCATGTTCACGGTGTCGTACGGCCAGGACAAGCCGGCCGCCATGCCCGACGAGAGAGATGCGCACTCCAAAAACCGTCGCGTCACCCTCACCGTCTGGGGCAATCTCGGCGCAAATTAGTTTGCAGCGATTTGATCGACTGTGAAGAAGGCGGGAATCGTTCCCGCCTTTCTTATGTCTTCCCGGTCTCCGTTCCGGCCAAACCGGCCCGGCGGTTCAGATTGCTCTGATCACTCGAATGTGAGTTCCACGCCCGCCGTCTCGAACCGTGCGCGAACCGCAATAGTGTCGGCCATCGACATCCGCGTCTCTGACATCCGATACGGCGCCAGCTCGCCGTTGGTCAGTTCCCCGTCAAGATTGGAGTCGAGAAATGCCGTAATCAGGTATTTCCCCGCCGGAAGGTCGATACGGAAGCTGCCGGTTCGGCTCGTCATCGAGTAAAATTCGGAACGGCCGACGAGGTTGAACCGAAGCACCGCGGGATCGGACTTCCGGTGCTCGGGAAGGATTTGAATCGTCCCGGCGATCGATCCCAGCGAGTCATCATCGAATATCCCGAATCGGTGAACCAGCAGGGAGTCCCCCAGCGGGTTGCCCGCAAGATCAACCAGGTCAAATTCCGTTGCGTTGAGCCGATAGGTCCGCCCGGCCGCGAGCTGCGCTGTAAACTGCAGTCGAAAGGGATCCCGCCACACGTAGCCCACCGGTACCGGGATGGAGTCGTCCTGCCACAGCGTAAATGTCTCGTCGGTGATCCTGTTACGATCGAGCGGCTCCGTGAACGTCATGCTCACGGCGGCATCACGAAGAAACACGGTCGGGTCTTCCGGGGTCGTTGTTTCGACCCGCGGCGGAATACGATCCTCGCGTGTTTCCACCAGCACACTGTCAAACCCAAGCGTCGGGCGATCGGCGCGCGTGGTCACGCGAAGGTTGTACGCGCCGGCCGCAAGCGGACCGAAGTACAGCGTGAGCGCGGTGACCTCCTTCTCTCCGGCCTCGAGTAGTCCGTTCGCCGGTATGGCACGGAGCGTGTCACCGACCGGGAGCAGCAACGCATTGCCCGGCTGCGCGGTGAGCAGCGACAACGGTTCCGGCTGGGCAAAACGAACTCGCACGAGCCCGTCCTCGGTATACAGCGACGAAATGATGCCGGCCCTGGTGGTATCCCGCCACGGCAGTGGTACTACTTTCTCATTCATGGGCAAGGTGATACCGCTCAGAAACGGCTGGAGGTCGCTGATCCCTACCGGCCGGTCCGGTACAGCGTAATTCTCGCGGCCCGGATTGAGGGCCTCGTCCCGGTTCTGGTCCTTCCATGCGACCAGTAGAAACGAATCGGAAGACAGATAGCTGAACGAGAAGTACCCTTCGGCGTTTGTTACGGCGGCATATCGGGGAACCAGCGAATCCAGCGCCGCGGTGTCTGCGAGCACGCTGCGCGGATACAGCCCGACCATGGCAGCGGCTACTCCTTTGTCCTTTTGGAGAACGTGACCGGAGATCCGGCCCGAATCAAGCAGTTGTCCCGTTGTGAACGCAATCGTAACCGTGCTGTCGAGTTTGTTACCGCGAAGGTCACCCACCGTAGGCGCCACCGACACGAGATAGGTCTGATCTGTTTTGAAACTATCCGCCAGCGTAACAATGATCCGGTCGGACTTCCATTGTACGTCAGGCGCGATTTCGGGACGGGGCGAGACAAAGACCGGCTGTCCGGTTGTGGGCCTGACAATCCGCTCCGAAAACACGATCGTAACACGATTGCCGGGAGGCACTCCACGCGCGCCGTTTGATGGCGTGGTCTCCAGAATGATGGGGGCTGTCTGATCGATCGGTCCACCCGGCGGCGCGCCGACTTCCGCGCACCCTGCATACAGCGACACCACCACAAACGCGAGGTATCGCGTCTTCCCGGCGCTCCGCTTCAACGACTCAGCTTCTCCCTTATCGCCTCGTTTTCGGGCTGCAGCTCCAACGCACGCTGCCACCACTGCCGGGCAGATTCTCTATCACCCGCCGCATGGTACGCGTCGCCCAGATGATCGAAAATGATCGGATCACTGCCCAGAGTCACCGCCTGGCTCAGGTATTCGACCGCCCGGTCATAGTCACCCAGACGATAATACACCCACCCATAGCTGTCCAGATACGCGGCATTTCTCGGCTCCTGCGCGACCGCCCTGGCAATAAGATCCCGGGCGTAATCCAGGCGAAGGCTGCGGTCGGCAAGCATGTACCCAAGGTAATTCAACGCCTGTGCGTTATCGGGGTCAACTTTCAGTAACGCTTCAAACGCCGCGGTAGCAGGGTCAACCTGATTGGACTGCTCGTAGGCTACCGCGAGCGCAAAGAAAAGCGCGGACCTGGCTTTGGGGTCTTTGATCGACTCGAGTCCGCGCCGATAGGTCACCACCGCATCGTCGGTCCGATCGAGCTTCCGGTACGCCAACCCCAGGTTGAGCCAGATGCCGGGAATCGTGTCGTTGCGTTCCGCGGCATTCGTGAAGTTCTCGACCGCCGAGGCATATTGCTCATCGCGCAAATCGATCTCGCCAAGATAGGAATAGTTGAACCAGGTGCGATCCCCCGACTCGATCAACGCCGTGAACACCGAGTCGGCTTGCGCGAGCGAATCAAGATCGAGATACAGCAATCCCAGCCGGCGCTTCGCATACGTATTGTCCGGCGCAAGCTGCGCCAGCCGTTCCGAATAGGTGAGCGCTGCGGGAAGGGAATCCTGCTCGATATAGTGCGAAACCAGCAGCATATGCACGAGTTCGTTTGACGGGTCGGCCTGGAGCGCCTTCAGGTAGTAATAGCGGGCCGTATCGGGTTGGCCGAGTTCGCCATAAATCTCGCCGAGCCCTGCCATCGACGGGACATTTGCCCGGCTCGAATCAAGCGCCACGGAGCGCAGATACGCCTCGCGTGCGGACTCCGGACGGCCCCGCTGCTGCTCGATCCGACCAAGTTCCTGGAGCGGTCGAAAGTTCTCGGGCACCAGACGCGCAAGGTTGCTGTACGCCCACGCCGCCGAATCGAGCTGCCCCCGTAGTCGATATGTCCCCGCCAGAAAATTGAATGCCGTGGCGTTGTTCGGATCGAGCTGCACGACATGGTGATACGCTATCATAACGGAATCGTTGTTCCGCAGCTCGTAGTATGCGGCCGCCGCCAGCTCCCACAACTCCGCCGTTTTCGGGAATGTCCGGTCGGCGACATCGATAGTCAGCTTCGGCTCTCCCAATCGATAAAGCACCCGTGCCAGTGAATAGCCTATCTCGTACGACTCCGGGAAATACTGCCACGCGTAGCGATAGAAGAGCGCGGCGCTGTCCAGACGGCCGACCTCCTCCCGAATAATCCCCTCCACATACAGCCAGTACGCCTGAGGGCTGATCGGTTCGTAGGGCCTTATCTGACCTGTATCCGCCGGTAGCGCAACCGCTTCCCCGGAATCTCGCCCGACTGCTGCGGCCCGTTCCTGGCCGGCCGTCACAGCTTGCTTGCCCGAGGAACATCCGCCCGCCACTGCCAGCAACACCACGACGGAGCAATATATAAACCAGCGCGTCATATCAATCCAATCGACCAAACCGTACAGATACTTGTACCCCTGTAATGCCCGTGGAACGCGAAAGTTGCAGGCTACTCATTGATAAGCCGGAGAAACCGTCGCTTGCCGACTTTAAGAACATGAGTACCGGTAACTGCAAACTCATGACTCTCGTCGGATATCCGGACGCCGTCGATGGAAACGCCTCCTCCCGCGATAAGCTTCCGGGCCTCCCCGTTCGATTTGCTCAATCCAGCTTTCGTCAGAAACCCGACAAGGTAAACAGACGATGGATCAAACCCGAGCTTCTGCAGTTCCCGTACCGTCATCTCAGGCATTTCGTCCGGAAGCTGTCCTTTGGAGAAGATCCTCTCGAATTCCGCACGAGCCTCGGCGCCACTGCCCTTTGGATGGTACATGTCCACCAGTCGTGTCGCCAGGCGCTTTTTCACTTCCATCGGATTCGTCGACGGATCATCGAGGCTCAAACGAATCTCTGCCAGCTCTTCAAGTGAAACATCACATGCAAGCTCGAAATAGCTGTATATCAACCTGTCAGGAATAGACATTGCTTTGCCGAATATCTCTCGCGGCGGCTCTTCGATCCCGATATAGTTCCCCAGGGACTTTGACATCTTCTTCGCCCCGTCCAGCCCCACGAGGATCGGCAGGGTAAGAATAACCTGGGGCTCAACCCCATAGGCCTCCTGTATGGTTCGTCCGGCCAGCAGGTTGAACGTCTGTTCGGTCGCACCCAGCTCGACATCTGCCCGGATCGCGACCGAATCATACGCCTGCATCAGCGGATAAAACAACTCGTGAACCGATATGGGATTACCGGCCTCCATTCGCCTTGAGAAATCGTCCCGTTCGAGCAGCCGGGCTACGGTAAACTTCCCCGCCAGCTGCATTACCTCGTGGAAGCTCATCTGTTTGAACCACTCGCCATTATAGCGAACTTCCGTTCTGGACTTGTCCACCACCCGGAAAAACTGCTCCTGATAGGTTTCCGCATTTTTCTGAATCTCATCGTAGCCGATCAGCGGACGAGTGGATGAGCGGTCCGAGGGATCACCGACAAGCGCCGTATAATCGCCAACAATCAGTACGACCTGATGCCCCAAATCCTGAAACAGCTTGAGTTTACGCAACCCCACCGTATGTCCCAGATGAATGTCGGGCGAGGTGGGGTCGAATCCTTGTTTGACGCGAAGCGGCGTGCCCGTGATTATCGAACGCCTCAGCTTGTTCTTGAATTCCTCTTCCGGAAGCGTGTCGACAGTTCCACGACTGATTTCGGCCCACTGCCGATCGAATTCTTTCTGCTGTCGGCTGTCAAGCGTCAGGTCCACGGTCATTTCCCTCGCATCATCTTTTTGTCACTATCGGCATATAACTTAGGAGGTTCATCGTCGCCCGCGCGCGGGCGAAAACTTGAGAATACCGCTGGAGGCGTCAAAAAGCAACGAGAGATAGCCTTCAGCCGCTTTTAAGTTGACTTGTTCCGGTTTTTCCGGGTAAATAAGCGCCATGCCGATTTTTCGAAAAGACAAACCGCCCCGCAAGTATGATCCCCGCAGGGTTCGCAACTCCCTGATCATCCTTGCTGCCCTGATTATCGTCTTCTTCGTCATCGTGGGCGCCCGGACATATCACATTTACCAGTCCGAGTTGCCGTCCTTTGAGCAGCTCCACAATATAGAACCGAATCTCAAAACCAAAATCTTCGGCCGCAATGGCGAGCTGTTAAAAGAATTCTATTCCGAAAACCGCGCCCTGACGCCCCTGTCCGAGATGCCCCGCCCGCTGATCGACATGTTGATCGCCACCGAAGACCGCGAGTTTTATGATCACTGGGGCATCAATATCCGCCGCGCCGCAATCGTCGCGATCAATAACCTCCTGAAGATGGAGATCGAAGCCGGCGCATCGACCATCACGCAGCAACTGTCACGCATGCTGTTTCTTACCCGTCAACAGACGCTCGAAAGAAAAATCAAGGAAGCCCTGACCGCGGTAAAACTGGAGCGAACCTATTCCAAAAACGAGATCATCGAGATGTATCTCAACCAGTATTACTTCAGCCGGGGGGCGTACGGGATCGCGGCGGCGGCCAATCTCTTTTTCAACAAACGACCGGCCGAAATGAACCTCAATGACTGCGCCATTGTCATCGGACTGCTCAAGGGGCCAAACATCAATTCACCCCTCAACAATCCCGACAAGGCGCTCAAGGCGCGAAACCGGGTTCTGCACTCCTACTACAGCAACGGTGGAATCTCCAAAGCGGTCTACGACTCGCTCAGGAATGAGCCGCTGGTGATCTCCTCGCCCGAAGAGGAAGCCGGAACGGCGCCATTCTTTACCGAGTGGATCCGGCAGCACATTCTCGAAAAGTACGGCGAGGACGTTCTGTACTCGGGCGGACTCAAAGTCTACACCACGCTCGACGCCGGTCTGCAGCAGGATGCCGAAGTCGCGCTCGAGAAGAAGCTGTCGGAAATCCAGCAGCGCATCGAGAGCCAGTACACGATGTCCAACACCGCGTACACCGAGACGTTGCCGGACACGGTTGACGCGTTCGGGGACCCCATACGGACGTACAAGAAAATTCAGGGGGCCTTTGTCGCGATCGATAACAGTAACGGCGACATCCTCGCCCTGATCGGCGGGCGCTCCTGGGCCGACACCAAGTACAATCGCGCCGTGCAGGGCACCGGCCGACCGGCCGGTTCGGCGTTCAAGCCCTTCAT
The DNA here is from genome assembly GCA_034003725.1 of Candidatus Zixiibacteriota bacterium. NCBI lineage: Bacteria > Pseudomonadati > Candidatus Zixiibacteriota > Candidatus Zixiibacteriota bacterium. Next base: position 242,782 of record JAVEYB010000002.1, on the reverse strand, counting down.
TTACACGGCCGCCATCGACAACGGCTTTCGGACGACTGAAATTATCGACGACAACCCCATCGTTCTCGACATCCCCGGAGCCAAACAGTGGCGCCCTCACAACTACGACGGCAAGTTCCTGGGACCGATCACTCTCCGGGACGGCATCAGGATGTCACGCAACCTGGTCGCGATCAGGCTCCTTCTTCGCATCAACCCCGAAGAACCGATCTTTTATGCCAAACGGATGGGTATCACGACCTCTCTTGATCCCGTGCCGTCGCTTGCACTTGGCGTCAGCGACGTCCGGCCCGTTGAACTGGTCTCGGCATACACGACATTCCCGAACCAGGGGATACATATCCCCTACCGCTTCATCTACAAGATCGTCGATCGATACGGCCGGGTTCTCGAAGACAATTCGGCCGTCCGCAAGGAAGAAGTCCTGTCGGCCCAGACTGCCTATATCATGGTCGATATGATGGAATCGGTCCTTGAATCCGGTACCGGGCGCGGCGCCCGGTGGCGCGGTTTCACCCGTCCTGCGGGCGGCAAGACGGGCACCTCACAGAGCTTCTGTGACAACTGGTTTGTTGGCTTCACACCGCAGATAACCGCAGGTGCCTGGGTCGGATTCGACGACCGCACGTCGATCGGTCGCAACCAGGATGGCGCCAAAAACGGCCTGCCCGTCTGGACCGAGTTTATGATGGCTGCTCACGACTCGTTGCCGATAATGGACTTCGAAGAGCCCGAGGGCCTCGTCCATCTCGACGTCTGCCTTGAGTCCGGCGAACTGGCCACCGACCGGTGTTTGAACGTCCGCAACGAAATCTTCACCGTGGACAACCAGCCAACCTCGACCTGCCACCTGCACCCCTCCAAAGGGCTGTATGTCCCTCGCCAGCGGGCCGAAGACCTTATCCCCGAAGACACCACCGACGAGCGCACGCATTTCTGAGCGCGGCAGTATACGCACTGCGCAGCACTCGCGTCACCCTCAGCCTGTCGAAGGATTACGCCGCAGATCAGTATTGACATCTCCCCCGTCCTGTTATAGTATTGTCAGCCTACCGATTGAATGCCGGAGTGGTGAAACTGGTAGACGCAGGGGACTCAAAATCCCCCGATGGCAACATCGTGTCGGTTCGAGTCCGACCTCCGGCATATCTTCGACCTCGCCCCCCACGCTCCCCCCTCCAAATAGTCGCCAAATCGCCCCATGTATCCAAAAAAACATTGGCAATACTTAATTTGTATGGTATACTTTAGACCATAGGCTGACTTGTCCATTATAGTATTGTACGGTACTCCGCGCGTTGGGATTGTGGGTATGAAATCAGTGATGCGTCTACTTCTGGCTCTTTGCCCGATACTTCTCTTCCTGTCGCTATCCCCTCCTATGCCGGCGTTCGCCGCCGACTCCGTATTTGTTGATCTCGACGGCGACGGATTTGATGACATGGCCGAAGACTCGGATAACGATGGCATCCCCGACCTCGCCGAAAAACGTCCACCACCCCAGATCATTGCGGTCGATAATCCCGGTGCGTCGTTTTTCGCTGGATTGACCGCCCAGGCGGTTGTCGAAGAACACCTGAGCGTCCTTCAGAGGTTTAAACTGCGGGAGTTCGCCGTTCGAGACATCAACAGCTGCCGGTCTGACCTTAATCGTGCCTTTGACGCCGACAGTGGTCCGGGGACCAACCTCAGCGGTGGTGGCAGCCGATGCGTTGGAGGGATCTGCTTCTGATGCGTACTGTTCTCTTCGTCGCATGCTTCGCTGCGCTGTTACTGGTGATGTGTGGCACCAGCTCGGCCGAACTTGGGCCTCTGGAGATCGAGATCGGATTATCCGGCGGAAACATCAGCAACCTCATCAAAGACTCCACCGACCGCGGAACGTCCTACTCTACTGCAAGTCTCGACGTGGGACTTCACCCCGCGTCTTTTGCTGAACTCCAGTTCATCGCCCAGCACACGATGTACGGTCAGATCGGAGACCTCGGAAACATCATGTACGGAATTGGCGGTACGCTCCTGCCACTCTCGGAGAAATCTCCGTTCCAACTCTATCTGACCGGCCACTATCGGGATCGCGAGTATCGCGAGGAAATGTCCGACATCACCTCGACGGAGTTCTCGAGCGGTGAATACGACGCGATGCTGACGGCCGCCTATCGCGTGAATGGCGCGACCCGCATTCGCACGGGGGTGTCGTACAGCTCCACCTCATATGGCCTCGACGACATCCGCGACCGGGTCACCAGCGATTTCTTCGCGGGGATCAACGCCGCGCTGCCGGGGCGGATTGCCCTCGATGTCGAAGGCGGTGTGACCCTCGGCAATCTTGATTATGTTCCTCGCCGTACTGGAGGGATTCGGCCCGACCGCTCGTACGAGGTCCTCGAAGAAGGTAATCTGAACACGCTGTATTTCTCGCCACGGCTGTCTCGGTCGGTTGGCGCCCGCACCGGCGTCTCAGTTACCTATGCCTACCGCGAATTCATCGAACAGCCCGACAGCGCCGTCGTGTACGGATACTCGACCAACATTCTCTCGCCATGGGCGTCGAGTTACGAAGGCAACGCCGTTTCCATCACTCTCAAGACGTATCTTGTACCGCGCCTGATCGTATCGGCCGGAGCCGGTTACTGGACGAAAGACTACCTGACGACGGTCGAAGGAGAGTGGCGCCCTGACCCCTTCATGGGGGGAATGGTTCGCATTATCTCGACATTGTTCGCCCGTGAGCGCCGCGACGATCAGCGGCGCGTCTTCGCCCAGGTGCAGTGGCCGATTGCAGCCCACAGCGGCTATATCATCGAGCCGTCGCTGCACCTGTCGCACACGTACAACTCCTCATCGATTGACGTGTACGACTACCGAGATTTTTCGATTTCGACCGGCGTAACCGTCCGACTGTAGTTGACGATAGTCTGGTCCGCGGACCTTGGCGGACCATGTGATCGATAGCAGAAAGTAGCGACACGTCCGTTTACCAGCTTCACAGGGAGACATTTCATGAAGCTACTGACAAAAAGCCGATGGTACGTTGCGTGCGCGCTGATCCTCGCGGTTGCCGGGATCGCCTATGGCGGCGACTTCAATGTGGTTCGCCAGGCACGCGTCTACGAGCAGGTCATTGCCGGCGAAAGCCCCTCATTTAATGAGGTAGGGCGAGCCGACTACACCGGCACCATTCGTGTCTACATCGTGGAACCGATCTCGCGCTGGTGGGATAGCGAAGGGAAACGTTACAGCTTTGGATTTCTCGACTGGGGTTTGGTCGAAGCGATAGTGGTTCCCGATAACGGCGTCTACAAACGAACCGTGGAGTGGAACGCCACGACCGCCGGATGGTCCGGGGTTGAGGAAGACAGTATCCAGGCGACCGTCGCGCTGTTCAACAGCGCCGGATACACAGCCGATGCGTATCCCGGCTACGGGTACTGGTTCACCGCCCACAACGCCGATGCTGCCGCTGCCGCTGAGCCCGGCGCCGTCGGCCGCAACTCCACTGACGGCGGCTTCACCCACACTGTATTTATTGAGCAGGGATCGGCAACCTGGTGACCGAGTTGCCCGGAAGCCAGCCGTGCGCTGGATTCAGTGTTTTTCCACGACAAGTACAATATGCACTACGTTTCAATGATCTGCGACAAGGTCTCCAAGGCCTATGATCGCATGGATCTGGATTACAATTTTGCGGGATACCCCTCCTGTTTCTTCGACGGCGGCGATGAAGTTGTCGTCGGCGGTCCGTCAAACGCCGACCCGATGCGCGCCGCCGTGCAGGCGTGCGGTGCAAGATCCGTCGTTCCGCTGGATATGATCGTCGCTACCGATTGGATCGCCAACTATCGAATGAAAGTCCGAATCAAAATCGGTAACGGTGTGCCCGCGAATGTCGCGCCCGACGATCCGGTCGCGCCGACCGGTCCGACCGCCTGCCCGCTCAACTCGGCGCAGAACTTCCAGGCGACGATCGCCGACTCGGACAACGATAGCCTGCTGGTCGATTGGGATTTCGGCGACGGAGGCACCACCGGCTGGACCGGACCGTTCGCACCCGGTACCGTCTCTCGGTCACATGCCTACCAGTTGGCCGGCGACTACCAGGTTCGGGTGCGCATCAATGACCGATTCGGCGAGATCTCGGACTGGTCCCCGGCCCTGAATGTCACGGCCGCCTGCTGTTTGGGTTCAACAGGAAACATCAATAACGACACCGGCGGCGCCGTGGATCTCTCGGATCTGATTTACCTCGTGAATTTCCTGTTCCTCGGAGGTACGGCGCCCCAGTGTGCGGCTGCCGCTAACGTAAACGGCGACACCTCATGTAATGTTGATTTGTCTGACCTGATCTACCTGGTCAACTTTTTATTCCTTGGCGGTTCGTCTCCGACCGCGTGCGCCCCCGCGTGCGAATAAAAGACGTATATCGCCGTTCATGACTCAGCCGGGAGGCTCCATAATGGGCCCCCCGGCTCTCTTTTTCCAAAGGCGACGAGTTCTGTCTTGACAATAAGGGTCAAACGGCCCTTATTGGGGGTGAAGGCAAGTGTCTCTCCCGGATTCTCTAACACGCATTTCGAAGCGACGAAAGCTGACTGCACAGTCTTCCATCGGGGCTCTTCCGTCGTATGCGTGTGTGGATTGTATAGCAGTCATTCGACCATATCCATAAACTTCTGTCAGGAGGCTATCTCATGAATCCACGCTTACGGGCACTAGGTGTGGTTCTGGTGCTTTCCCTTTGTTTGTCGCAACCGGCGGGTGCGACCATCCACAACATCAGCATCGGCAACTTCTTCTTCACGCCGTCCAACATCACCGTATCCTATGGCGACACGGTGCAGTGGACGCTGGTCGCGGGAGTTCACTCGACTACGTCCGACTTCACGTCGCGAAAATTCTGGGACTCGGGAGTGATGGGAACTGCCGGTATGTCCTACCAAATCGTGATAACTCCGCTCGATGGTCCAGGTCCGTTCCCCTACCACTGCAGCGTTCACCCGGCCATGGTGGATACAATCTTCGTGTTCACCCCGTATCCGAACAGCAATGTCAATCCGAACTTCGGCATCGGCCGGGATCAGAACAATGCGTCGGTAGCCATTAGCGAACTCGCCAACGGCGAAGTCTACTCGACCTTCAATGAGTTTATGGTCCCGGGAGCGAACGCCCCCACACAGGTAGGGTGGTCATGGTCTCCGACCGGCGGCGCCATCGGCACCTGGACCAATGGCATCAAGCCTCCTGACCCGGGATTCACGGAGGAGTGGAATCCCTGGATCACCGCAACCATCCCACCGGCAGGCGGGTACTTCATGGTCTCTTCACAGCGCAATGGTCCGCCGTGGGCGCCGGTTGCAAACGCAATCGTGGCCAATATCAGTCCGGGCGGCGGTGCAGGCTTTGTCCCCGGGGCGCCCTTCGCCTTTAACGTCCCCGGCGTCACATGGGTCGACTTTCCGGTAGTCGAAGCCGATGACATCGCGCTGGCCCCCGTCCCCGGCGAGACCCACCTTCTCTGGACCGAGTTCACCGACGCCACCGGCGGCGACGCCGACGGCAACGGCAATCCGTATGATGACCTCGGTGACGTGTGGACGCTCTGGACTACCTCCACCAACACGGTTGGCCCCGGTGCATCGCCGGTCTATCCGGGTTTTGCGCCCCTTACTCCGCTGTTCGGCCCGGTACCCGTGTATCCGAACTCCCCGGGTTCGCATCGCGGGGCGCTTGATGTGCTTGATACTCCCAACCCGCTGCTCGGACCGGGCGCAGTCTATGTCGCCATGCGAGACCTCATGGCCGGAGTCGTGCTTGTCGACGCCAACCCGGCCCCGGGACTCGGTGCGCCGTGGGGAGCACTCACCGGCGGCGCCGGGCCTATGGCCGTAGCTCCGGGCCCGCCGATTCCGCAGATAATTGCGCCGGGGATTGACGCCTGCAACCATGTGACCATCGCCACCCAGCTTCACCCGGTATGTCCGGGGGCCGTGTTCGTCGCATGGGATGACATGGTTACCGGCGATGCCGACATCTTTTTCTCGGCCAGCTTTGACGGCGGCCTCACCTGGTCGGTCGCCACACGGATCAATCAGGATCCCGCTGGAAACGGCCTCGACCAGTGGGCGCCTCACATGCGGGTGGATGCCAATACGGGCGAGATCATAGTAACCTACTATGACCGTCGTAATGACCCGGGCAATATCCTCACGCAGGTGTGGGCCTCCACATCTCCCGATTGCGGTGTCACCTGGGTCGACGCCATGGTATCACTCGGAGGAGGCTTCCCCCCGAATTCGCTGACACCGGGTTCGCTGGGACAAAAGTTCAGCGACTACCTCGGCACCGACTTTCATCTCGCGCAGGGTCCCGCGTTCGTTTGGAACGACGGCCGCAACTTTGCCGATCAGGACATCTTCTTCAGCGGCCTGAAGCGGGCTGACACCGATGCCGACGGTATTCCCGACGACGTCGACAACTGCCCGACCGTATTCAATCCTTCTCAGGCGAACGGTGACGGTGATCCGGCGGGGACCGCCTGCGACTGCGACGACACCAATCCCAACGTGTATCCCGGCGCCCCCGAGATTCCCAACGATGGCATCGATCAGGACTGCGACGGTGTCGATGCGGTGCTCTGCTATCAGGACGTCGACAGTGATACATTCGGAGATATGCTGGATCCGGGGACCATTAACCTCAACGGCACCTGCGGGCCCGGCTTCTCCGCCAACAATTTTGACTGCGACGACAACAACGCAGGGATCAATCCGGCCGCATTCGACATTCCGTTCGACGCCATCGATCAGGACTGCAACGGAGTCGACGCCGTGATGTGTTATGTTGATCTCGACCTGGACACCTACGGAGACATTCTCGATCCCGGGACATATAGCCCGGTCGGCGTATGCAACGTAGGTTTCGTAGTCAACAACACCGACTGCAACGACGCAACCGCCGCGATAAATCCGGGCGCCACCGACGTATGCAACGGGGTCGATGACAACTGCAACGGCGTCAGCGACGATCCGTTCCCGGATCCCGATGCCGACGGCTGGGGCTCGCCCTGCGACAATTGCCCGTTGAACTTCAATCCGCTGCAGGAAGACACCGATATAGATGGCATCGGTGACTCCTGTGATACCGGCGGCTGCTGTGTCTCTCCGACCGGCAACGTGAACAACGACGCGCTCAGCGCGATCGACCTGTCCGATCTGATCTATCTGGTCAACTACCTGTTCCTCGGCGGACCCGCCCCGGTCTGCCCGGGCGAAGCTAACGTCAACGGTGACGCCGCCTGTGCCATTGATCTGTCCGATCTCATCGCACTCGTCAACTATCTCTTCCTCGGCGGCGCCGCTCCGGCGGCCTGTGTCCCCGGTTGTTGACGAAGCAGCAGACTTCGTGATTCGGCGGGGGCGGACCACACGGTTCGCCCCCGCTGTCTTGTCCGCCTCGCCGTTATCTCCCGTGCTTTTGCTCTACAAAACAAAAGGGCCGGCTGAACCTGCAGCCGGCCCCAATCCTCTGTGCGAGGATTCCCGGGAAGGGGTCTGTCAGATCTTCTGCAACTCCGCTTCGAATCTCGATACCAGTTCGTCCAGCTGCGCAACCACCGCCTGGATCGTCTCCGGCTTCGCAAGATTGGCCCCGGCCGCCTGCAGTTGGTTCATCGGATAGTCGTTCCCTCCCGATCGAAGCAATGTCAGGTACCGTTTGATCGCCGCGTTGCGCGTGGCTTCGTCTTCGGACCGGATGTCATTCATCAACTGGGCCGAGGAAGCAAAACAGGTGGCGTATTTGTAGACATAGTACGGCGAGCCGTAAAAATGCGAAATGCGGGTCCACGTGGAACCGTACAGATCATCAAGTTCCACCGCATCGCCGTAATACTCCTGCAGCAACGAGAAATACAACTGCCGAAGCGCCTCGGCGGTTACCGGTCGCCCCTCCTCAACCATCCGATGCGCCTGCCACTCGAAATCCGCGAACATGACCTGGGTATAAAACGTCCCCATGATATTTTCAATCGAGTGCTGAAGCAGCGCCACCCGTTCCTTCGGATCGTCGGTGCGCTCCATCATGTAATCGAGGAACAGCGCCTCATTGAGAGTCGAGGCCACCTCTGCAACGAAAATCGTATAGCTGGCGGTGGCAAACGGCTGCGTCTCGTCCGACAACTGCGTGTGCATGCAGTGGCCGACCTCGTGTGCGACCGTGAAGACGTCTTCCAGCGTGCCGTTGAAGTTCAGCAAAAGATACGGGTGCACCCCGTAGACGCCTGCCGAGTAAGCTCCGCTGGACTTGCCTTCGTTTTCATACACGTCCACCCACCGGTCCGTGAACACCCGCCGCATCTTGCTCTGATACTCCTCACCCAGCGGCTCGACCGACGCAATGATATGCTCGGTGATATCGTCGTACTTGTACGTCTTGTCGATATCGACAATCGGGATTGACCCGTCGTAGAGATGGTACGTGTCCAGCCCGAGCCTGTCTTTCCGCAATTTCATATACCGGCGTACGGGTTCCGTTCCTGCCTTGACCGTGCTTAACAGCGTCTCAAAGACTTCGTGCGGGACGTTGTCGCCGAACAGCGCCGCGTCAAGCGTCGACCCGTAGTTGCGCGCCTGCGCCAACGCCCAGTCGCGCTGAAGGATTCCGTTGTATATCGATGCGTACGTATTCACGTTCGTGTGATAGACGCTGTAATGAGCCTCAAATGCCTTGCGCCGGTCTTCCTGGTTGCGATTCGTGGCCAGAATATTGTAGTAGTTGCCGGGCGTAACCCGAACCGTGGAACCGTCCGAAAGCGTAATTTCGGGAAAGTCGATATCCGAAGTCGACAACTCATCGTGGATGGCACCGGGTATGCCGTTGAACTGGCTGAAGTACGAGAGCAGTTTCTCCTGCTCGGGAGTCAGCACGTGCTCCTGTGACCGATACAGGTCTTCAATACTGAACGCGTACGGCGCGAGCTCCGGCGATTTGTTCAACCATCCCTTCATCGTGTCCCACGGAATCGAAAGCAGTTCGGGGTTGAACCACGAGGTCGCCGAGTTGAACTTGGCGAGCAAAATCTGCACTTCCTGCAATTTGGCCGATACTTCGTTGTTACGCGTGTCCGTGTCGCGCATCAACTGGGGATAGCGGTACACCTTGTACAGAAGCATGCCAAGCTGGTCACCCAGCCGATACGCTTTGAGCACCCGGTCGGGACCCTGCGCCAGCGTTCCCTCAAGCGCCGTGTACTGATCCATCAGGGTCTCCAACTCGGCCATCCCTGCCCGCCAGGCGTCCCAGTCGGCATAGATGTCGCTGAAATTCCATTTGTACTTGTCCGGAATAGAATCGCGATCGAGCCCGAACGGCCCGGCAACCGCGACCGATGACATTAGCCCTGCCACACACGCAGCTAGTAGCAGTGAGCGGACGAATGATGCTTTGCGAACAATACGCATAACAAACCTTCCTCTTGTTGCAGATCTACCAATCCCGGGATGCGGCACGCCAGGTCGTCGCCCGCACGAATACTGTCCGTATGTACGCTCCGCACACCGTGTTGGTTTCACCCGATCCTCCTAACCGCTTCAAATGCTGACAGGCCTGACGCAGATTCTGCTTGTCGCGTTCACCAAAAGATTCGTTATTCCGACCGGACATCCGGTAACCACCGACCACGTTCAACGAAATCGCTTTACGAATTGTGAAAGGGTGCTGCGCGCATGACGGACAAGTTCATTTTCACCATGTTGCGGCTCAATAAGTTCTACGGCCAGAAACAGGTTCTTCGTGACATCAGCCTCAGCTTCTACCCCGGCGCCAAAATCGGTATCGTCGGCGAAAACGGCGCCGGCAAGTCAACCGTGCTGCGCATTATGGCGGGAATCGATGATGAATTCCAGGGGCACGCCGTCATCACCCCCGGATATCGGGCCGGCATGGTCAAGCAGGATCCTGATCTGGACCCCACCCTCACTGTCCGTCAGTCCATTGAACAGGCGTTCGCGCAAACAAAAAGTTTGCTCGACGAATACAACGAGATCACGACCAAAATGGCCGAGCCGATGTCCGACGATGAAATGCAGGCCGCCATGGATCGCATGGGGGAATTACAGGACAAACTCGACGCGGCCAACGCCTGGGAACTCGACCGTACCCTGCAGATTGCGTCCGATGCCCTCTGCCTCCCGGACGACGATCAACCGATTTCCACGCTGTCGGGCGGTGAAAAACGCCGTGTCGCGCTCTGCAAGATCCTGCTCGAGCGCCCCGACCTGCTTCTACTTGATGAGCCGACTAACCATCTCGACGCCGAAACCGTCGAATGGCTCGAAGAACAACTTCGCGATTATCCCGGTACCGTCATCGTTGTCACCCATGACCGGTACTTCCTCGACAATATCACGCGGTGGATTCTCGAACTCGAGGGCGGCCACGGCATACCGTGGGAAGGCAATTACAGCTCCTGGCTGGAGCAGAAACTCGCGGTTTTGACCCAACAGGAAAAAGGTGACGGTCCTCGCGGACGACTGCTCTCCCGCGAACTGGCGTTTATAAAAATGTCCAACAAGGACCGCCACGAACTTACGCGGGCCCGCATGGGCGACTACGAAAAACTCGTCGCCAAAGAATCGGCAAGCAAGGACGCGGCCGCCGTCATCCAGATCGCGCCCGGGCCGGAACTTGGACAACAGGTAATCGAGTTCGACGGCGTGTCGAAGTCGTTCGGCGATACTCCCCTCTTCACCGACGTCTCTTTCAAGATTCCTCGTTCCGCCGTCGTGGGATTGATCGGTCCGAACGGCACCGGCAAAACCACGATGCTTCGGCTTATCACCGGACAGGAGCAGCCGGATGCCGGCAAAGTGACACTTGGCTCAACGGTCAAACTAGCCTACGTCGATCAGGAACGGCAGTCCCTCAACGTGTCGCGCCCCTTGATCGAGGAAATCGGCGAGGGCCTGGAAGAACTGCCCTTCGGCAAGCGGACCATCCCTATTCGGCAGTACATGTCTCAATTCGGATTCCGTGGTCCGGATCAGCAGAAAACCGTTGGACAACTTTCCGGCGGCGAGATGAACCGCTGCAACCTCGCCAAAATCCTGAAAGTCGGCGGGAATGTGCTTCTTCTGGACGAGCCCACCAATGACCTCGATGTGAACACCCTGCGAATGCTCGAAGAAGCAATTCTTAACTTCCCCGGCTGTGTACTGGTTATCAGCCACGACCGGTTCTTCCTTGACCGCATCTGCACCCATTTGCTGGTGTTTGAAGGCGCCGGAACAGTGCGCTGGTACGATGGAAACTTCGGCCAGTACGAAGCGTGGCGCGCGAAGGAACTCGGCGCCGGTTTGTATGAAAACAGGCGCAACCGGTATCGCAAGCTGGTGACCCGCTAGACGTTCTCACCAGCCCCCAAACAGCATTTCGACAACGGCAGTCGGACGATATCGCCGGCCGAAACTCAACGTCCCCTCCCTTTTGTGTTGGCAAAATGGGGCAAAATGGCTATATTTTACCCAATTGCACGGACAGCAAGGGCGGTACGTCTTCTCTCTATCGGGCAGACGCGTGTACCGGACGGTGTCCTCACCACCGAAAGTCCGCGGCAGACAGTATGTAGAATCTGTATCAGGAGGGTCTATCGGTGAAACAGTTCATTGTTCTGGTCTTCTGCCTCGCGACACTTGTTCCCGCCGTATCGGCTGATGAAATCTACCGCGTGATCGTCGCCAGTGAAACCGACGCCAAGGACCTTGTCGCTGCCGGTGTCCAGCCGCTTTTGCGACTCAACGACGGTTACCTGGTTCTCGCCGACTCAGACGCTGCTCAGGCTCTGCTTGCCGGTGGACTTGAGGCCCGGCGAGTTGCCGTTGATGTTACACTGGAAGAACTGGCGCTGGATATGAGAATGGACCGCGCCAACACCGGCCGTTATCCGCTGATCTATGACGAGGACGGCATCCGGCTGTATCGGGTAAACCTGAATGACCCGCAGTACCGAGGCCAATTCGTTGAACTGCGGGCGCTCGATCCTGCAGAGGTCAGAATCGAGTATCTCGACTCCAATCCGTACGCCTCGCTGCCCGCTCTCAAATCGCCCCGTTCGATGACTCTGTCGCTGGATTCCCTGATAGCACGTATCTCGCTTGATACGATCCAGGCCCAGCTCAACTATCTCCAGACTCTCTATCGGGTTGCGGGATCGTCCGGGTACACCACCGCACGCAACTGGGCGTACAATAAGTTCTCCTCCTATGGGTACGATTCACTGTTCGTCCAGCCCTTTGTCTCCAGCATCTACGGGACGCCCACCAACTGCTACAATGTAGTCGCAACCAAAGTCGGAGCCTCCTTTCCCAATCACTACGTGATTGTGGGCGGGCACCTCGATGCGGTCCCCGGTTCGCCCGGCGCTGACGACAACGGCACCGGTTCAATCGCGGTGCTTGAAATCGCCCGTGCGCTGGCCGACGTACCCACCGAAATGACCATGGTGTTCGTCCTTTTCGACGCCGAAGAATGGGGCTTGTATGGTGCCAAGTACTATGCTGACCAGGCGGCGCTGCGCGGTGACACGATCGTGTACATGCTGAATATGGATATGATCGGACATTACCAGAATTCAAATCAGGCTAATCTCTTCCATGGCGCCGTCACCGATTTCTCTGAACTGTGGATGGGCCTGGCCGATTCGCTTGTGGGAATCACCGGTGAACTTGCCGGCGTCTCCGCCTCTTCCGACCATTATCCGTTTCAGCAGAAGGGCTGGGAAGTCACGTTCGTCCACGAGTACAACTTCTCGACGGTCTATCACTCGCCTCAGGACAGCACCACCTATGTCAATTTCGATTACTTTCATCGAATGACACAGGCCAGCGCGGCAACCGCCTATTACGTCAGTGAGCAGGCCGGCTGGACCTCCTTCAGCGCTGATACTACTGTGGGATGGGTGCCCTTCACCGTCAATTTCACGGGCAATACACAATTTAACGCTCTGTCGTGGGCATGGTCATTTGGCGACGGCGACTCCGCCTTCGTCCAGACTCCGTCGCACGAGTATACAGAGTCGGGGCTGCACACTGTGTCGATGCAGATCAGCACCGGCGATGCAACCCGAGAGCTGATCAAGCCGAACTATATCGTGGCGCTCGCCGACTCGATGGTCGGGCCACAGACGCAAAACGCGGTCGCCGGCACTCGAGTTGTCGTGGACGTTCGCGGACGTAATACCGTACCCGTCAACTACCTTGAGGTCCCTGTGGAATATACGGGTACGCTCGGCGCCGTCTTCGATTCCGCCACCACTGTTGGGACGCGTGCTTCACATATGCAGCCTCCCGTCTGGCTCCATTGGGATCCCGCCCGGTTCCGCAAAACCGTCATGGTTCAGTCCGTCGATGCCAATCCGGCCTCCTTCCTCCCGCCCGGCGACGGGCTCCTGATTCGTCTCCACTTCACCGTCCCCGGTGATGCCCAGCTGGGAGAAAGCACGTTCGTCAATCTCGGCGGGTACACCACCCACCTGCCGGTGTTTCACTGGAAGGACCTCGTGTACAATCCGAAGACAATGGGTACCGTTCTGTCGACTGGAAACTGCTGCATTGGATTCACCGGCAACACCGACAACGACACCGAAGGCACTGTCGACCTCGGAGATCTCATGTACCTGGTGAATCACATCTTCCTCGGTGGAGCCGCTCCGGTCTGCCCGGCTGCAGCAAATGTCAACGGGGACAGCGAGTGCGGTGTGGACCTTTCCGATCTAATCTATCTGGTGAATTTCCTGTTTCTGGGTGGTCCTGAACCGGCGGCGTGCAACCCCGCCTGCGAATAGCGTTCCACCCAGCCAAAGCGCCTTCCGCGGGGCTGCCGATTCATCGGCAGTCCCGCTCGTATTTTTTGCGCCGTCCCTCGAAGACTTCAATCTCGTCTTGGAAAATTGCCGACAAAGCCTATATTATTGACAACTTGATCCATTTGGCGATTGTGCGTCGCAAAGGAGTCCTGCATGAAGCGTCTACGCTGCTTTGTAATTGTTACTGCGCTCGTTTGGCTGGCCGCGGCTGCCACCTTTACTCAGACGCCACCCAGCACTTTTGACCTCCGCAACTACAGTGGGCACAACTACGTAACCTCGGTGAAATCGCAGTCGGGCGGCACCTGCTGGACCCACGGGGCAATGTCCGCGATGGAAGGCAACCTGCTGATGACCGGGCTGTGGGCAGCCAACGGAGAGTCCGGCGAGCCCAATCTTGCCGAATACCACCTCGACTGGTGGAACGGTTTCAACGACCACAATAACGATGACATCGACCCGCCCGATGGCGCCGGCCTGACCGTCCATCAGGGCGGTGACTACCGGGTCACCTCGGCTTACCTCAGCCGTGGCGAAGGGGCGGTACGAGATATCGACGGCCAGAGCTACTCGACGCCGCCGGACCGCACCAAACCCAGCTACCACTATTACTATCCGAGAGACATCGAGTGGTACACCCTTGGCCCCAACCTCGAGCGTATCAATCTGATCAAGCAGAAAATTATGGATGAAGGCGTCATGGGCACGTGTATGTGCTACGATGACGCTTTCATTAACGGCAGCTACGTCCACTACCAGCCGCCGAGCAGTTCGCTCGACCCGAACCACGCCGTCGCGATCATCGGCTGGGATGACTCCAAAATCACGCAGGCGCCCCAACCCGGCGCATGGCTCTGCAAGAACAGTTGGGGCTCCTGGTGGGGACTCAGCGGCTACTTCTGGATCTCGTACTACGACAAACACGCCGCCCGCCACCCGGAAATGGGTGCCATCTCCTTCCAGGATGTGGAACCCTTCGCCTGGGACAAAGTCTACTACCATGATTACCACGGCTGGCGCGACACCCGGACCGACGCCGTTGAGGCGTTTAACGCCTTCACCGCCGATGGCGGTGAGCTGCTGCAGGCCGTTAGTTTCTTCACGGCCGTCGACAGCGTAGACTACGTCGTCACGATATATGATCGTTTTGAAGGCGGCGAACTGATGGACGTGCTTGCCACGACATCCGGCATGATCGAATTCACCGGCTTTCACACCATCGACCTCGATCCACCGGTCGGCCTCACTGGCGGTGATGAGTTCTACATCTATGTTTCCCTCTCGGACGGCGGTCATGCGTTCGACCGAACGTCCGATGTTCCCGTCCTCCTGGGAGCCAAGTACCGCACACTTGTTGAATCATCAGCCCAGTCCGGGCAAAGCTACTTTCGTTCGGGCGGCACCTGGCTCGATCTGACAACATTTAACAGCACCGCCAATTTCTGTATCAAAGGTCTGGCCAAAGAGGTCTGCCGGATGGAGGGCTCCAATTGCTTCGGACCGGTCCCGCTGACGGTGCAGTTTACCGGATCGAGCTCGGAGACCGCACTCTCCTGGACGTGGGACTTCGGCGATGGCCAGGGCTCGGACGAGCAGTCGCCGTCGCACACATATACCGAGGCCGGAGCGTATGACGTTCGAATGACAGTCGAAATCCCCGGCTATACCGTGTCGGACTTCGGGCCGGACATGGTCATGGCATTTGCGGACACCGTCTACGCAACCGAGACACTCGGCCATCCCGGTATGTCGGTACGCGTCGATGTATGCGTCTGCAACCATGTCCCGTTGCAGTCGCTTACGCTTCCGGTCAGCTGGGCGGGCGAACTCAACCTCCAGTTCGACTCGTCGCGCACCACCGGCCTGCGCACCGAATCCTTCGTCTACCACCAGTGGATTCATTACGACGGCGGCAATAAGCGAGGCACCTACTTCATCGATCCCACCCAGAATCCCGGTGCGCCGACATTGCCCCCCGGCGACGGGCCCGTTCTGAGTATCTTCTTCACCGTACCGACATCGGCCCTTCCGGGTACCAGCCCCATTTCCGTGAATGGGTATCTGTCTCACTTGCCCTCACTGGTAACCGAAATGGGCAGCTTCACGCCGGACCTCGTGGCAGGATCGATCACGTATCAGGTCGGCTGTTGCGTCGGTATCACGGGCAATGTCAACGGTGATATGGAAGAGTTGGTTGATCTGTCGGATCTCATCTACCTCGTCAATCGACTCTTCCTTGGTGGCCCGGATGCCCCGTGCCCTCCTGAGGCGAACGTAAACGGCGACACCGAATGTAATATCGACCTCTCCGACCTGGTCTATCTGGTCAACAACCTGTTCCTGGGTGGTCCGGCTCCCATGCCGTGCGATCCGAATTGTGAATAGGATCAGGTCAACAATTGACGCTCAGCGCGGGGGATCGGCATTGCAAGCCGATCCCCCGCTTTCTATTCGGCCCGCGGACTGCCATGCTCCCGCCTCGATCACTCGACTTGTTCCCCTAATGCAGGCTCCTTGACAAACAAGGACAAAGCAGTATATTAAATTACTGAGGTTAAGGACGAGGGGCATTCACACAGCGATTGCAGAGCGCATATCTCCGTGATGGAGAGCCTCCGCGAGTTCACCCCATGGAGAACTTCCCTGCTTCGGTGATGACGACGACACCAGTAGCTTGGTTCCTTTCCCGTTCTTTCACGTCTCGCAGAGGAGGTTTGTATGACAAGGGCGCGACTCTGGACCGTATGCATCGGGCTCGTGGTGTTCGTGTTGGCGGCGTGGGCGGTGGCCGATCTGGCGACCGCTGAACGATCTCTCAACGCAGAGTCCACGTTCTCGATCGAAAAACCACCGCCAACCGGCGAACTGACGCCGCCCGATCCACAGGTTACGAAGCAGGGCGGCGACAACGTCGCGACGGCCGTCGTGATTCCGTCACTTCCATTCTCCAGCTCTGGAACCACCACCGGTTACACCAACGACTATGACGAAGTGTGTCCGTACACCGGCTCGACGGCCCCTGATGTTGTGTACTCGTACACGCCGACCGCAAACGAGTGGATCGACGTGTCCCTCTGTCAGTCATTGTACGACACCAAGATGTACATCTATGAAAATGCCGTCATCCCCGGATCGCCTCACGCCTGTAACGACGATGCCTGCGGCAGTGACGGCTACAAATCCGAGTTGGTCGGTGTACCGGTGACAGGAGGCAACACCTACTATATTGTTATTGACGCTTATGGCACTGCCAGTGGAACCTATTTCCTCGATGTAGTGGTGGGTGAGCCGCCGCCCGACTACTGCCCGGTCGACACGACCATCTTCGGGCAGTCTACCCACACTCCGGACTATTCCGGATGGTCGGCCGGAGTGAGCGACGTTGGATTCACCGATGGCCCGCTGCTTCGGTATGACTACTTCGAGGGTCTCACGACCGACATCGCCGCCGTTCACTTCTGGGCGATAAGTGCCTACAACCCCGGCTCCGGCTGGTCGGAATGCGATGAAACACCTCGCGACCTGCAAATCGTATTCTACCAGGATGACGCGGGCGAACCCGGCACACCGGTTGCCACGTTTGATGTCTCGGTGGCCGGGATCCCGACTGCCTTCCTCTTCTCCGGGTTCACTCTCGATGAATACCGCGTCGAACTGACCAGCCCGGTGGCACTGAGCGAAGGCTGGCTTTCCATACAGGGGACGGATGCCGCCACCTGCTGGTTCCTCTGGATGAGCGGATATGGCATCGACAACCAACATTACCTGCTGGATGCCACGTCCGTCCTCGGTCCGGAAGCGGGCGACTTGTCTTTCTGTCTGCTTGGCCAGATAGGTGAGCCGACCGGCGCCTGCTGTTACCTCGATGGGTCCTGTGCGGAATTGACGGCAACCGAATGCGGCCAGTCCGGCGGGACGTATCAGGGCGACGGCACCTCCTGCACACCGAACCCGTGCCCCCAGTATTGCTGCGTCGGCAACACCGGTAATATCAACGACGATATCGCCGGCGATGTCGATCTCTCCGACCTGATCTACATGGTCGATTGGCTGTTCAACAGCGGTCCTGCGCCGGCATGCCTCGCAGCCGCCAATACTAACGGCGATGCCGCCTGCGACGCCGACCTGTCGGACCTGATCCATCTGGTGAACTATCTCTTCCTGCAGGGAGCGGCTCCCATGCCGTGTGACCCGAACTGCGAATAAACCGCAGCATCATTGATAGCATACACAAAGGGCGAGTCTTATGACTCGCCCTTTCTTCTTGCTGATCGGGTCAGGATATCTTTACGGCGCGCTTCTGAAGCCTACTCCCGAGTCTTGCCCCGCCGCCGCCGCGGTCGCCGCGCCCGTTTGGCTCCTTCTCCCTCCTCACCACGCGCCTCACTCACCGGTGAGGGCGGCTCCTCGGGAGGAGACGGCGGCGCGTGCAATGATCGCTGGTAGAAATCATCCAGCATCATCGCCAACAGATTCTGCCCCTCGTCGCTTTCGTGAAGGAACCGCGTCAGCGGCAGAAAGCGCTGCATTCGTTCGGTCTGGAGCTTGTCGCGGTCACGCAGACGCGACTCGAGCAAAGCGGTCAGCCGCTCCGATACCACGCGGGCCACATCGTCGTCCGTCGGCATCGGACGCTGCTGCAAGTCGATCGAAAACCGCCGTCCGATACGCATGAGTTCGGATTGCTCCTGCCCCGACACCAGCGTAATCGCCTCGCCGGTCGCGCCGGCACGACCTGTCCGCCCCGCACGATGAATATAAGCCTCGGGATCCTCCGGCGGTTCGTATTGAATCACGTGGGACAATTCATGTATATCGATGCCCCGGGCCGCCAGGTCGGTCGCCACCAGAAAGCGAAGCTGCCCTTTGCGAAGTCGCTCGAGCAGTTTCTCGCGGGAACGCTGCTTCAAGTCGGCCGACAGCTCGTCGGCGTCATAACCAAACCGCTGAAGTACGGTACCGACATAGTGAACCTGGGCCTTGGTATTGCAGAAAATAATCGCCGACGCCGGGTTGATCATTTCGATTATCCGGACGAGACACCGGTCCTTCTCCATCGCCGGCGCCACATAATACGCATGTTCGGTTTCTGCTACATGCACGTGGTCACGGCTCAGGCTCAGCAACTCCGGCTTGTTGAGGAATTGCCCCGCCAGACGAAGCACCTGTGTCGGAAAGGTCGCCGAAAACATGTATCCGTTGAGCGAGGCGCGTTCCGGCAGAAACTCCTGAATGCGTTTCATATCAGGGTAAAAGCCCATCGACAACATGCGGTCGGCTTCATCGAAGACAAGCATCTTCAGACCGTTTAGCGAGAGCGTCCGGCGAATCAGGTGATCCAGGATACGGCCGGGCGTACCGACAACGATTTGTGCACCCTCCTGAAACGACTTCAACTGCGGACCGTACCCGACGCCGCCGTATACCGATGCAATCCTTACCCCGCTGTCTCCGGCCAGCGTCTTCGCATCCGTCGCCACCTGGAGAGCAAGTTCTCTGGTCGGAACCAGAACCAGTGCCTGCGTCGCAATACTGGCTATGTCTATTCGTTCCAGAATGGGGAGGACAAACGCCCCGGTCTTTCCGCTGCCCGTGCGCGACTGGCACATCAGGTCGCGCCGACGCAATAGGTATGGAATGGCCCGCGCCTGCACCGGCATCAGTTCCTTCCATCCGGCTCGGGCGGCGGCCTCCCGGAGCCGCCCCGGCAGGTCAGCGAGACTTACTTCGGGCAATCTGTCTTTTGGTTCGATAATCGGGCTTCCGTCTTGTGTCACAATGAAATGCGCCCCTCAGCGAGTGGTTTCACTTTTCCTGTCCGCGGTGTGCGGCTCACGAGACGGCCCGCCGTATCGACACATGTCTTCTGCCGCCTCGCTCTTCTCCTTACCTGAAATGCAATAATACGGCCCTGTCGTCCCGCCGTACAGCGCAAAATTCGCCTTCGCGCTACTGACAGTTGCAACGTTCGCTTTTTTTCGTATTTTGTGCCCGTCGAATCTCCCGTAACTGAGGACTATATGGAAGTCGTCTTTGCCGAACGCATCGCCTCGGAGCTCGCAATCACCCCCAGGCAGGTCTCCGCGGTCATCCACCTTCTTGATGACCAGGCGTCAGTCCCGTTCATCGCTCGGTACCGCAAGGAGATGACGGGCAGCCTCGATGAGGTCGCCATTACCGCCATACGCGACCGCATTCACCAGCTCCGCGAGCTGGAGAAACGCCGTATCGCTATTTTTGAATCTCTGGAAGAACGTAACCTCCTGACAGACGAGCTTCGCGGCTCGCTGGCAGCCGCGGCAACCATGGCCGAACTCGAGGATCTCTACCTGCCCTACCGCCCGAAACGCAGGACCCGCGCGACAATAGCCCGCGAAAAAGGCCTGGAACCCCTGGCCGAGATGATCTTCGGACAGGATGGTGTCGATCCGTTTGATGCTGCGGCAATGTTTGTCGATTCATCAAAAGGTATCGCAACCGCCGATGAAGCCCTTGCCGGTGCACGCGACATCATCGCCGAATGGGTGAACGAAGACGTTGAGGCCCGTAGCAAGCTGCGGGACCTGTTCTCGGCCGAAAGCGTGATCTTCTCCCACGTGCTTTCGGGAAAAGAGACCGATGGTGTCAAATACTCCGATTACTTCGACTGGCAGGAGCCGGTCGCAACCGCCCCTTCTCACAGAATTCTCGCAATGCGCCGAGGCGAGACCGAGGGCTTCCTGAGTCTGAAAATCGCGCCACCCGAAGAAAAAGCTCTCTCGATTCTGGAAAAGATGTTTGTGACCGGGAGCGGCCCCGATTCTGAGCAGGTTCGAGTCGCCGTGGCCGACGGCTACAAGCGGCTGCTCGCCCCCTCTATGGAGACGGAAACGCGGGCAACCGCTAAGGCTCGCGCCGATCAGGAGGCTATCCGAATTTTCGCCGAAAACCTCCGGCAGCTGCTGATGACCTCGCCGCTCGGTCGAAAGCGCGTGCTCGCCATTGACCCGGGCTTCAGAACCGGCTGCAAGGTGGTCTGCCTTGACCGCCAGGGAAAACTCGAACACCACACCACCGTGTTTCCGCACTCCGGCGATACAGCCCGACGTGAAGCCGCGGTCGATATCAAGGCCCTCTGCGAACGATTCAAAATCAACGTCATCGCCGTCGGCAACGGAACGGCCAGCCGTGAAACCTTGACCTTCCTGAAGGAGGCCGGGCTCCCCGATCACGTAGCGGTTGAGATGGTAAACGAATCGGGAGCGTCGATTTACTCCGCGTCCGAGGTCGCGCGACGAGAATTCCCGGATCATGATGTCACCGTTCGCGGCGCCGTATCAATCGGCCGACGATTGCTTGATCCGCTGGCCGAGCTGGTAAAAATCGACCCCAAGTCGATCGGTGTCGGCCAGTACCAGCATGATGTCGATCAGGGGCTGCTGCGAGTCGGACTCGATGATACCGTCATGAGTTGTGTAAACTCGGTCGGGGTCGAGGTCAATACGGCGAGCTCCGAGTTGCTCACCTATGTCTCCGGCCTGGGCCCCTCCCTCGCTACACAAATCGTTGCGTACCGAGAAGAGAATGGCCCTTTTACTTCCCGGGGCGAACTCAAAAAAGTCCCGCGCCTCGGCCCGAAAGCATTCGAACAAGCCGCCGGCTTTCTTCGGATTCGTGACAGCTCCCACCCGCTCGACCGCAGCGCAGTTCATCCGGAAAGCTATGCCGTCGTAGAACGAATGGCCGCCGACCTCGGCTGCACGATCTCCCGCCTGATGGAAGATGAATCGCTTAGGAAGAAGATTGAACTCAGAAAATACGTAACCGAATCAATCGGCATCCCCACACTTCAGGATATCCTGGCGGAACTCGACCGGCCGGGTCGCGATCCGAGGGCCGCCTATGAATCATTCAGCTTTGATGAATCGGTTACCTCGCTGCAGGACCTCAAGGTCGGAATGTCGTTACCGGGCATTGTGACAAACGTGACTGCATTCGGAGCCTTTGTCGATATAGGCGTCCATCAGGACGGTCTGGTCCACATCAGTGAACTCGCCGACCGATATGTCAAAGACC
Source organism: Candidatus Zixiibacteriota bacterium (assembly GCA_034003725.1). NCBI lineage: Bacteria > Pseudomonadati > Candidatus Zixiibacteriota > Candidatus Zixiibacteriota bacterium. The sequence goes on along the minus strand of JAVEYB010000002.1, from coordinate 220,869 downwards.
CCAACGAAGTCGTCCGGCCACAACAGAAAGTCACTGTCACCGTGATAGCTATCGATCTGGATCGAAACCGGATCGGCTTATCGATGAGAAAGAAACGTCAGGACGTTCCCTAATTCATTCATCCACGGATAGTTACGAAGCAGACTGCAAGCTTTACTATATAGCGCCGCTGGCTCCGGCCTCCCGCGTCTGGCGTACGCGGAGGGTGACTCCCCAGGGACACCTGCGTTGAGATGCCATGAATCAGGGGGACTGTCTCATATGCGGCCGCCGGCAACCACTTGCCGTGTCGGATTGTTATACTAGTAAGCCGTCGCAACGTAAGATCAATCTAAGAGCGAATCCCGCGACGTCCGATTACTATAATTGACGGCAGAATCTTTAGTATTTGACACTGGTGTAAGCGGTCGACTAATTACCCCTGCCTCGATTACCTGTTGGGCGCACCGGTTCTCCGGAACACCAGTGGCATAGGGATTTGCATGGTAATTTGCTCACGGTTTGGGCTGTTTGTCGCTTCTATATTAATGCTCGCCGGCGGGGCCTCAGCAACCGTACTCAACGTTCCCGGCGAGTATGCGACCATTCAGGCGGCTGTCGATGCTGCACTGCCCGGAGATACGATCCTGCTTGCCTCCGGCACCTTTACCGGTTCCGGCAATCTGGCCGTGGACTTCGACGGAAAATCGCTCGTACTCACTTCCCAGTTTGGAGCCGACTCCACCCGAATCGACTGCCAGCGATCGGGCCTGAGAGCGCTCTATCTCCACTCGGGAGAAGACTCCACCACCACCATCTCGGGCATCACCTTTCGAAACGGCGACGCCTACACCGGTATGGTGCACCTGCAGGGCGTCTCCCCTCGCTTCTACAACTGCGTCTTTGAAGATTATTATCTGGACGGACAGGGCACAGCAGTCTTGGTCGATAATGCCTCGCCCTCGTTTGTCGACTGTCGATTTGCCGACAACGTAGTTGGGTGCTCTGCCTGCAAAACCCCCGAAGAAACCGACAAGCTGCCGATTTATGTCGCCGGGGCACTGAAAATTCGCAACGGCTCCGATGTCACTGTCAGCCGATGCGAGTTCAGCAACAACTTGTCGGATGCCGAAGGTCTCGGCGGCGCCGTCTCCGTCCAGCAGTCAACCGTTACTATCGACAGCACCTCCTTCACCAACAACATTGCCAGCGACGGTGGTGTCGGCGGGCCCACCCCGTACGGTGGCGCGATAGCCGCGTATCGGTCCGTCCTCGCCGTGCTCAGATGTCAGTTCGTGGCCAATTCCGCAACCTCGGCCGGCGGCGCCATTTACGTCGATGACTCCTCGTCCCTGACGGTCCTGTCGAGTCGATTCGAGAACAATTCGGTAGAAAACTTCTACCGGGGCGGCGCCCTATTCGCCGATTCTTCCGTCGTGACCGTAGACAGCACCGTGTTTCTGAGAAATCAGGCAACCCACGGTGGCGCAGTCTACCTTGTGCGCTCTGCGGTCGCCCTCGGTCACTCTCTGCTTGCCCATAACACCGCACGGGATATGACATTCGACGAGGCTGCGCGCGGCGGCGCCCTGTTTGCCTCAGCCTCCGATCTGACCCTGGATCACGTGACTCTCAGCCACAACCGCGCAGACACTTCCGGTTTTGGAGAGCCCGGTCTTGGCGGCGGGCTATACGTGGCCACCAGCTCGATCGGGATTGTCGCCAGTGTTATCTCATTCAGTTTATCCGGCGCCGGCATTTTTGTCGCTGATTCTTCGAGCACTCCCGCGCTCACGTGCAGCAACATATACGGCAATGAGGGAGGAGATTGGATCGACTTATTGCTGCCGCAGCTCGGTGCAGACGGGAACTTCTCGGCAAATCCGTATTACTGCAACGCCGCTGGTGACGAGTTCACGCTCTATGATATCTCACCATGCGCCGATTCACTCAGCCCCTGCAGCACGATCATCGGTGCCTACCCCGTTGCGTGCCTGAACGAAACCCCTGTGATCACGTCACCCGATTCCGTAATCGCCTTCGAAGGTGAGAACTTCTCTTACAGAACTGCCTTCGAGGATTCCTTTGCGCCGGACACGGTCATTTCATATGATCTTCTCCCCTCATGGCTCACCGTCTCAGCCGACAGTGTATTCGGCTCCCCAATCGCTGGCCAATCGGATACGTCGCTGGTGACTCGCGTGTCCGACGGCTATCTCAGTGATACACTTCTGATATTCATTCGAGTAGTCGCAACAAACGACCCGCCGCAACTCAACCAGATTACCCCGAGGCAGGTCGCTGAAGGTGATTCTCTCACCTTTACGGTTCAGGCGTCCGACCCGGACAGTACGATCCCGACCCTGTCGGCGGATTCGCTCCCTTACGGCGCGGTTTTCACCGACCAGCTGGACGGAACCGGCAGATTTCGATGGGCGCCCGACTTCTGGCAGGCGGGTGAGTACGAAGTGTACTTCGTTGCGGGCGACGACTCCAGCGCTTCCGACACCATGATTACCGCGATAACCGTCGAGAATCGCAACGCCGCCCCGGTGATTTTGCCGATCACCGACACGAGCACCTTCGAAGGAAACCTCCTACTCCTGTCCGTCATTGCACGGGATCCCGATAGTACCGCTCCTGACCTGTTTGCCGATTTGCTCCCGCCGGGGGCGACTTTCACAATCGACTCGCTCGGATTCGGTGCATTCGAATGGCTGCCGGGCTACGATGATCAGGGAGCGCATGAAGTCGTACTCATAGCAGTCGATGATTCTCTCGTTGCCGATACGCTGGCGTTTCTGATCACCGTGCTGAACATCAATCGTCCGCCGATTCTCGAGGCGCCTGATTCCGTCACCGCAAGCGAAGGCCAGCCGTTGGCAATCGTGATTTCTGCAATCGACCCCGATGGCGTAATCCCGGCGATTGTCGTTGATTCGCTCCCTGACGGATCGTCCTTTGCAGACAGCGGCAACGGAACGGCGGCCGTACACTGGACTCCGGAATACAACCAGCACGGCGAGTATCATCTGGGCGTTCGAGCGCTCGATGATTCCCTCGCCACAGATACACTGACGATCGCTGTTGTCGTTGCCGACGTAGATATCCCTCCTGAGATCGACTCAATCTCCGCGTTGTCGGCCTTTGAGGGTGACACTTCAGCGTTACGCGTCACCGCTATCGATCGAGACGGTATCCCGCCATCGCTCCGCGCCGAGAATCTCCCCGCTGACGCTCAATTCGTGGACAGTGGCGCCGGTATCGGCGGCTTGGAGTGGATCATACCGTACGGCGATACGGGTCAGCATGCGATTACCATAGTCGCAGAGGACGAGCAATCGGCAGATACCGGGCTGGTTGTTATATCGGTTAGCGCCCGACGGCCGGAGATTCGTCGAATTCTGATCGATGGACTGGACAGTAACCTGCACGTTGTCGATGAAACCCCGCTCGTTGAGTGGATGTTCTTTGACACCGCCGGTCATCCGCAGGTTTTTGTCGAAGTGGAGTTCGGTGAGGACGCCGATTGGGCAGTCGCAGAGCTTTGGAACCCGGACTCACTGCAAATCACGGATTCCCTCATTGTGTACGCCGGCGAACCACTGGTCGACGGCAACGTCTACTTCCTCCGCCTGAGAGCGAACAACGGATACTCGTGGTCGCGCTGGCACGAAATGCCCTTCCGCGTCAACTCACTACCACTCCCCCCACCGCTCCGCTTTCCGCGAAACGGACAAATCGTTGAAACGCTGTCACCGACTCTGTTCGTTCTTCAGGCAATCGATTTCGAAAACGACCCGCTATACTACGATTTCGAGGTGAGCACCGACAGCCTGCTCAACGACGTTATAGCCTCCGTTGCCGCGGTAGATGGGTTTCCTGACTCGACCGGATGGAGTGTCACACCGCCGCTCGGCGATGACCGGCCGTATTGGTGGCGATCACGCGCATTCGACGGATACGAGTACGGCGAATGGGCCGAGCCGGATTGGTTCGTGGTAAACGGCGGCCCGACCGCCCCCGGTTCATTTGGTTGCGTCGCCCCACCGTCAAGCGCAACTCCGTTCAATATTATCTATGAAATGCTGCCGACCTTCGATTGGCATCCCTCCCTCGATACCGACCCGGATGACACGGTCTCGTATTCGCTTCTGATAGCACGCGATTCCGTCAGCGACGTTGTTGCCCGAATGGATTCAATTCGCGACACGTCGTACACGCTGACCGACTCTCTCCGGTTCGGCCACCGCTACTGGTGGTTTGTCGAAGCAACCGATCTGTCGGACCTGACAACCGCCTCGACAGACACCCTGCAGTTCTGGACATGGATGCTGGGCGACGTTACCCACGATCACGCCGCCGATCTTGCCGACCTGATTTTCCTCATTAACGGACTCTTCCTTGGCGGAGCTCAACCGGACCCGCTTTTCACAGGCGACGTCAACGGTGATTGCCAGGTTGATCTCTCCGACTTGATCTACTTGGTGAATCTTCTCTTCCTCGGCGGTCCGGACCTGCGCGTCGGCTGCTCTGCTCCTGAACCATAGTCTCTTTCGGCCTCCTCACTATGCTCGCCCGCGTAAGCCGACGTCAGTAGAGCACACTCTCTTCGGCAAACCATCTGCCGACGATTGCAGTCAATTTCTGTCGCAGTTAATGCGACATTGGGTGTCGCGTTGGCCTAACTAATAGGATTCTCATGGACTTGCTCAGAATACTCCTTGACGAATGGAGTGCGTTGTCCATATTACAGGTAAAGTGGGCGACAAGGACTCCGTCACTATCGGGCTAGGTCCAATGGTAATCCAGAACGGCAGCGTCACGCTCGACTGCATGCGCGACTTTCCCCTATTCTGCCGCATCCGATGCGACTCGGTACATGTCACGTCCCACAGAAGCGATTAGAGGTAGAAATCACTTAACAGGGGGTGACGTCGGCACCTGGTTGCTATCGACGTGTTGCGTCTCGGCAGTACGATGGGGGCAGTACCATTCCGGCTCTGCGGGGCAGATACACCACAGATGACTCCCTCTCTCGGCTGTCGCGTCATCCTCTGCTAACCTCATCATTATCAACCGTACATGCAATTGCGGGGGCGCAAATGAAGGCAAGAAGAGTGGAAGACACACCGGATCGTCACGTGTCCGTGGCGACCCTGGTACTCACATGCCTGGCTTTGGTCACTTTGGTGACCGCTGGCTGGGCTCAACCGGCGCCGGTCCGAATAATGCCGCTGGGGGACTCCATTACGGACGGAGCCGTTGGCAGCTCAGACGACACCGGTTATCGCAGGTCGCTGTACCTGCAACTCACTAACGCCGGCTACTGGGTGGACTTCGTCGGGTCGCAAATCGGGGGCATACCTCTCGATTTCGACCGCGACCACGAGGGCCACGGCGGCTGGCACGCCAACCAGATTCGGGACTATGTCTACGGCTGGCTGGTACAGAATCCCGCCGACATAGTCCTGCTCCACATCGGCACCAACGACATTTCGCATGGCGATGCCAATCCGCAGGAAGTCGCGCAGATCCTCGACGAAATCGACCGTTACGAATCGACCTACGGGGTCTCCATCAAGGTGATACTAGCTGCCATCATCTCGCGCGACGGCGGCTATGATCCCGAAACTGCCGATTTTAATGCCGGGGTACTGGCTATTGCGCAGGATCGGATCGCCGCCGGCGACGATATCGCGATTGTCGACATGTTCGAGGCGTTGACATATCCGGCAGACCTCGCCGATGCCGTTCATCCGAACGATGTCGGGTACGGCAAAATGGGCAACGTCTGGTTCACCGCACTTGACTCCGTCCTCGGCACCAGTTCGTGGGCTCCCAACGACGTTGGAGTCACGGACCTGGCCGTGACCGCAACCTCGGCGTTTGAACTCGACGACGACGATCTCATCTTCACCTACACGCTTGACGGCGAAGCGGTGGTGGGAGCCACATCATGGTTCCGCAACGGTTCGCCGCTTGCCGCGATGATCTTCCCCTTCGAAGGTGGAGACACCAACGCGCTGCACGATGTTTCCGGCAACGGCCGGACGCTGACGCCGGTGCGCAGTCCCGTATGGTCCGGCACCATCGGCCACGACGGCACCGGGGCTTTTCAATTCAACAATGACGCGTACCTGTCTGCGGGCGAATACTTCCCGGTCAACGCGTCGTATAGTGCTACGATGTGGATCAACAGACAGGCCAGTGATTGGAACAACATCTTCTGCGGCGATGTGAGCGCGGGCGGACATGTTATTCGTTGTCCCGCTTCGCTTGGCAACGTCCTTATAGCCGGTCACAACAGCAACTGGACGGTCGTTCAGGACGCAACCGCACTCAGCGAAGACACCTGGTACTTCGTTGCCCTCACCTACGACTACTCCACCGGTGAGATGATTCTTTACAGAGATGGAAGCGAGGTCGACCGCGGAACCGCTCCGGCCTGTACTGACGCTACGATCCAGATCGGCGCGTATCAGGGCGGCTCAGAGTTCGAGGGTGTTATCGATGATGTCCGGCTGTACAACTTTGTCCTCTCGCCCGACCAGATAAGCACACTCTTCTCTGACGGCGAAAACCGTATCGATGCCGCCGAGACGTCCATCACCGACCAGTGGTTTGCGCGCGTCACCGCGTTCTCGGACACCTCTCAGGGAGCGCCGGCGTTTTCCAATACGGTGACGATAAAGTCCGTCTACCTCAGCGATGTCCTCATAAGTGCGACATCGCCGGAAAACGGCGACGATGACGATCTCTTTGCCACATACACGCTGCAAGGGGGCGCCACCACCGCGTCCGTGGCATGGCTGAAGGACGACCTCCCAACCATGTCCCTGTATCTCCCGTTCGAGGGCGGCAGCGCGAACGCCTTGAATGACTACTCCGGTAAGTCGGTTACAGTCAGCGCTGTCGGAGATCCTGCCTGGACGGCAACCGGCGGTCACGATGGTTTCGGAGCCATGGACTTCGATGGCAACGACCACCTGATCGCGGGTGAAAACTTCCCGGTCAATTCATCGTATACCAAAACCGCCTGGGTCTACCGCACGGGAACCTTAAACAACAACATCATTTCCGGCGACCTTGGTGCAGGCGGACATGCCTTCTGGGCTCCTACCAGCACCTCGCACGCACTGTCGGCCGGTCACAATTCACATTGGACCACCGTACAGGACAGCGAACCGCTGGCCCTGGACACATGGTACTTCGTCGCAGTCAGCTACGATATCGCGACAAGAATGATGGTCCTGTACAAGAACGGCGCCGTTGTTGACACCGCCACCGTCCCCGTGGCTGACAGTGTCGTCACGGACAATACGATAACGGTTGGCGCCTTCGGACCCGGCCATTGGTGGACGGGTACCATTGACGATCCTCGCGTGTACAATTTCGCCCTCTCTCCCGAGCAGATCGCGACCCTGTACACCCCGGGCGGTACTGATACTCTGCGCTACACCGAAACCGAGATCGGCGACGACTGGGCAGCCTGGGTAACGCCGTTCTCCAGCACGGAAGCCGGTGCGTCCGTCAAGTCAAATACCATCACGATATATGGCCCTACCGAGCCTGCCGTTACCGACGTAACGGTCGCCGCATCAACTCCGAACAACTTCACCGATGACGATCTTACCTGCACGTACACGCTGGGCGGCGACGCAATCACCGCCGCGACGTCGTGGTCTCGCAACGGCAGCCCGATCATGCGCGCGTACTTCCCCTTTGAAGGTGGCCAAACCGCGTCACTGGCCGACTACTCCGGAAACGGCCTCTCACTTACCGTATCAGGCGACGCGACATGGAATGCCACGGGCGGCGTTGACGGATTCGGCTGTTACGATTTTGACGGCAACGACTGGCTTTCCGCCGGCCCGAACTTCCCCACCAACTCGTCGTACACGAAATTCGCGTGGGTGTATCGCACAGCCGCGGGCGTCGGCAACTACGGAAATATCATCTCCGGCGGCGCCACCACCGGCTCCCATGCCTTCTGGGCCCCCAGCAACAACGGTTATCATCTGTCCGGTGGTCACAATTCCACGTGGACTACGGTGTACGATCCGGACTCACTGGATCTCAACACCTGGACCTGTGTTGCGATGACCTTCGACTATGCCACCAATCTGATGATCCTGTACCGGGATGGTATTGAAGTCAGTAGAGGCAATCCGACGACTCCCGATGTAACCAATACCCAGCTGAATATCGGCATCTACGGCGCCATCTTCCCCTGGCACGGCTCCATGGATGAAGTGCGCGTGTATACCACTGCGCTGACTCCGGAACAGGTGCTCTCGCTGTATCAGCAGGGACGTGATGTTATCAAACACACCGAGACTGAAATCGACGATGAATGGCAGGCAACCGTCACTCCGTTTTCAGCGACTGCGGTCGGAACCGCCGTCACGTCGAATGTCTTGACAATCAACCCATACCTGCCCGAGGTATCCGATGTTGTCCTGTCCGCCAGCACCCCGGGTTCCTATGATGACGACGATTTGACGGTCGCGTATACGCTTTCCGATGGTGCCGACGGCGCTGCAACCGCCTGGTATGTTAACAGCACGCCGATGTTGAGCCTGTATCTGCCGTTTGAAGGCGGGGCGTCCAATGCGTTGGCGGACCTGTCCGGTAACGCACTCACCGTCACTGCTCTCGGGACAACTCCGGCATGGAATGGCACCGCGGGACACGACAGCTCCGGCGCCCTCGTTTTCGACGGCACGGGCTACCTGTCCGCAGGTCAGACCTTCCCGACCCTGTCGTCGTATACCAAAACGGCCTGGGTCTATCGCACTGACGCGGGCGGGGCACAGTGTGGTAACATCATCTCAGGCGACTACCCGACCGCCGGCAGCCACGCGTTCTGGGCGCCCAGCGGCGTGAGCCACACTCTGCGGGCGGGCCATAACGGCGCCTGGATTGCTACGGCGACCGTCGCCGACAATGTCCCGCTGGCCCTTGAAACCTGGTACTTCGTCGCAGTCACGTTCGACTATACGTCCGGCCTCATGTCACTGTACAAAGACGGTGTGCTCATTGACACCGGTACCGTCGCTGTGAAGGATGTGATCGACTCGACTCTCCAGGTCGGCGCATACGGCAATGTCGCCCCCTGGTTCGGGCGTATCGACGACGCCCGAGTATATGACTTCGCGCTCTCTGACGACCAGATTCAGGCTATGTACTCCACCGGACAGGATGTCATCATGGCATCGGAAACCGAAATTGGCGATCAGTGGTACGCCGATGTCACCCCGGTTGCGGCAACCGGCCTCGGAACGACTGTCTCCTCGAACACCCTGACGATCAATGAAATCCCGTCCGTGGAGATCGCCAATCTCGTGTTGAGCAGCTCGTCCGGAAACGACTTCACCGAAGACGACCTCACGGTCACCTATGACCTTGTTGACGCTGCGACATCAGCGGCCACGGCATGGTATCTGGATGGTACCCCGCTCATGACTGTGTTCTATCCATTCGAAAGCGGGACCTCCGCGTTGAACGACTACTCGGGCAACGCTCATAATGCCACGCCGGTGGGCGATCCGGCCTTCAACGCCACCACCGGACATGACGGCAACGGAGCCGTGGAATTCGACGGTGACGACTATCTCGTCGCCGGCGAAGTATTCCCTGTAGTGTCGTCATATACCAAGTCGGCGTGGGTTTATCGGACCGGGGCGGGCCAGAACATCATGTCCGGCAATGTCGGCCCCAACGGCCACGCGTTCTGGGCGCCGACCGCATACTCGCACCGTCTGTCGGCAGGTAATAACGGCGACTGGCAGGTAGTCCAGGACACCGATCCTCTCGCGCTCGACACCTGGTACTTCGTGGCCGTCACCTACGATCAGTCGACCCGTCTCATGACCCTGTACAAAGACGGCGTTGTGATTGATACGGGTACGGCGGCCTCGGCCGACGTGACCGACTCGACGCTCCAGGTCGGAGCCTATAACGGCCAGTACCAGTGGATTGGAACAATCGACGATGCCCGCATCTACAACCGGGCTCTGACCGCAGACCAGATTGCCGCCATGTTTGCCGCCGGAGGCGAAAACGTCATCATGGCTTCGGAGACCGAACACTTCGACGTCTGGTCCGCGCACGTCACGCCGTTCTCTGCGTCCGAAGCCGGCGACACCTACATCTCGAACAACCTGACCATTCTCGAGCAGATTGAGCTGGCCGATCTCACCGTCGCGGCATCGTCGCCGTACGCCTATGTCAGCGACTCCTTGTTCTGCTCGTATACGTTGGTGGCCGACGCCGTCACGGCCGCGACCGCCTGGTACCTCAACGGCTCACCAACTGTGACCGCACTGTACCCGTTTGAGGGCAGCACGACCTCAACAGCAGACCTCTCCGGCAACGACAACGACCTGACCGTGGTCGGCACGCTGCCATGGAGCCAGAATGCGGGCCATGACGGGTTCGGTGCCTACCAGTTCGGCGGAAGCGGATGGCTCAGTAACCCAACTGCCTTCCCCACGCAGTCTTCCTATACGAAGATGGCCTGGGTCTACCGAACGGACAACGGAGGCGCGAACGCGGGTAACATCATTTCCGGAACCAATCCGAATCCCGGCAGCCACGCATTCTGGGCGCCCAGCAACCAGTCGTTCCGTCTGTGTGCTGGACACAACGGCGCCTGGACCACCGTCATGGATCCGAACCCGTTGGAACTCGCCACGTGGTACCATGTCGCGTTGACCTTCGACTACACAACCGGCATGCTGAGGCTGTACAAAAACGGCGTGGAAGTTGATACCGCCACGGCCACTGTCTTTGATGTCACCGACCCGGTACTCTTGGTCGGCGTGTACGGAACCGTCTTCCCGTGGTTTGGTGTAATCGACGATGCCCGAGTGTATGACTTCGTCGTGACCCCGGACCAGATCTCCGCCATATACGGCTCCGGACCGGACCTTATTGTGCCGTCCGAAACGGAAGTCGGCGACGTATGGGAAGCGCACGTCACGCCGTTCTCGGCCGCCGGAATGGGAGAGGCGTCTGTCTCCAACACCGTCACCATTAATCCTCTCCCGGTAGTCGAACTGACCGACATCCAACTGATCGCCACGTCACCGGAAGCGCTGATCACCGATGACCTTATCTGCTCGTTCACGTTGGTTGCCGATGCAACCACGTCTGCCACGGCGTTCTACAAAAACGGCCTGCCCACCATGGCATTCTACCTGCCGATGGAAGGCGGACCCGACAACGCTCTGACAGACTACTCCGGCAGCGGAGCGACGGTGACGACAGTCGGTGCACCGGCCTGGAGTAGTTCAGCGGGCCACGATGGGTTTGGTGCCTTCCAGTTCGACGGAACGTCATGGTTGAGCGGCGGGTTGTCGTTCCCGACCGGCTCGTCCTACACCAAAACCGCGTGGGTGTATCGGACCGATGCCGGAAGCGCCAATAACGGAAACATCATCTCCGGCAACCTGCCCAACGCCGGCAGCCATGCCTTCTGGGCTCCGGGCGTCAACAGTTATCGTCTCGCGGGCGGTCACAACGGCGCCTGGTTTACCGTGCAGGATACCGAACCACTCGCCCTCAACACGTGGTATTTTGTCGCCCTGACATTCGACTATGCGACCGGCGACATGGTCCTGTACAAGAATGGTGTTCAAGTGTCGAGGGCCGTATCATCCGTTGTGGATGTTACCGACGCACTACTGCAGATCGGGGCGTACGGAGGCACGTTCGCGTGGGTCGGCACTATCGACGACCCGTGCGTATACAACTACTCGCTGACGCCGGAACAGATTGCCTCGCTGTACTCGGCCGGCCGTAATACCATTAAGTACACGGAAACCCGTGCGTACGACACGTGGGAAGCGTATGTCACTCCGTTTAACGACGTCGCCGCCGGAACCACGTGCGTATCCAATGCCGTCGTCGTTCAGCCGCTGCCGGAAGCGCTGCTGAGCCTCGGTCCTGACGGACAGCTCAATCGCTGCGATGGCATCGACACGGTCTGGCTGCAGATGGACTACGACACCGTCGTCGTCCGGTCCGGGCTGTTCACGATCGGCGTGCAGGCCGGCTACCTCCAGCCCGTTGCCGCCGTGCCGGGCCCCGCACTCGACAGCATCGGCGCCGGCAACTACTCACTGACATCGACCGCCTACGCCGACTCTATCGTCGTGCAGTTCGACATCAACAGCGGCCAGTTGGGACTGACGCCCGTGACAATCTTCGGAATTGTCGTCAATTGCGTCGGCGAGGCGGCCTCGACCGAAATCGAAATCGTCCACAGCGCTCTCATGAATACCATCATGGATCCGGTGCCGCATAGAATCGCAGGGTGCTGCATGCGCATCGACTGCACCAGGCCCACGCTGGCAGTCTTCTCACCGCCTTCGGGACAGACGTACACGGACCTGCTGCCGACCATAACGTTCCATCTGATTGACGACATCGACCTCGGGTACGGGTTCTACCGACTCGATGGCTGTACCGGGCCGTGGCAACCGATGTGGGTATTCAACCTCGTGGGCGACAACGTTGCGATCGGCTGGCCCACACCGACCGTGGAGCCGGGCGCTCACGACCTGTACTTCAAGATCACGGACGAAGCCGGTAACGCCTGCGCCGACAGTTGCAGCTACGTCTGGCAGTTCACGTGGGCGCCGCCGAGCTGCTGCACCGATCCGACCGGCAACGTAAACGACGATCCGCAGGATCAAATCGATCTGTCGGATCTCGTCTTCCTCGTAAATCACCTGTTCCTGGGAGGACCCGCACCGGCGTGTCGCGGCGAGTCAAACATCAACGGAGATCCGGCGTGTGAGGTTGATCTGACTGACCTCATCTACTTTGTCAATCACCTCTTCCTCGGCGGACCCGCGCCCCGCCCGTGCGTTCAGGCCTGCGATCTGCTGAAATAGTCTGTGCCGAATCCGTGACGCTCGCTTCGGCGTTCGTCACAACAGAAAGGGCGGGACATCAGTCCCGCCCTGTTTTTTTGATCCGTGCCCTCGGGCTCTTACCGGTCTTCGTCGTCGAGTTCCCGCATCGCGCGCAGGATACCCAATGCGCTGGAACCCGTTGCAAGCCCGGCCAGTTTTTCCATCCTGGCCATATCCGATTGGAATTTCTTCTTGAGTCGCGCTTCATAGGCCTGACGCAGTACTTCGATGAGATCGTCGAACTCATACGGCTTCGGCAGATAACTGAACGCCCCGAGCTTTGTGCACTCCACTGCGGAGTCCACGGAGCCGTGCCCGGTCAGAATCACCACTTCGAGAAACTTGTGCTCCCGCTTCAGAATTTCGAGAACCTGCTTGCCGTCCATGCCGGGCATCTTCAGGTCAAGCAGCGCGAGATCGAATTTCTGGCTTTCTGCGACTTGGACTGCCTCACGCCCGCTGGTCGCCGTAGTGACGTCCAGCCCGCGCAACTTCAGCCGCTGTGCAATCGACTCCAGAAACTTCACCTCGTCGTCGACAATGAGCAGTTTGATCGCATCCGGCATTATTTTACACTCCTTCTCAAAAGCCGATCCAGCGCCAGTAACCGTAAAATGTCCACAGCCACAACACCGCGAATGACAGCACCAGGACCACCGCCCCGTGCCTGATGAAGTCCCCCAGTGTCACCAGTTGCTCTCCCGTATACGGATCCTTCGCCAGGGCATAGCATATTGCGTTGTTCGGCGTGCCGATGATCAAGGTATGTGCAAACGACGACGCAAATGCCGTCGCCAGTCCCACCATGAGCGGACTGCTGCCGGCTATTTTCGCCATTGGAATCGTTATCGGGCCGATCGCCGACACCGTGGCGCCGTCGCTCATGAAATTGGTTGCGATTCCCGTGAACAAACTGGCCGCCATCGCGAGCCCCTCACCCGTGCGCAGAAAAATCGGTAGGATTGATACGAACGAGTCGGCCAGATAGAGCGCCGCTCCCGTAATCGCCAACCCTTTGCCCATGGCGGTCGCGGCCGCGTACAGCGCCACGACATCCCACGGAATGCTCGCTATATCGCGCCAGCGCAACACCCGAAAGATATTGAGTGCGACAATCGCCAGTACCACCGGGCCGCCCATGCCGTATATGTCGCTCGCCAGCACCCATAAGGCGATCAATACCACCAGCACCGTGGCTGTAACGTATTCTTTGCCGTTCATGGGACCGATTTTCTCAGAGGCCTGACGCACCATCGTCGACACATCGAGATTCTTCACCTGGAGCTTCTTCCTGAACACGAGATAGAAGTACGTCGCGATCACCAGGGCCATCACCGGCACAAACGGTAATCCGTACATGACCCACTGCCCGAACGTCGGCGCCAGACCATAGTCGCCCAGGATACTCATCATCACCGCGTTGCGGCCTCCCGCAGCCGGCGAACCGGGACCTCCCGAGTTCGCGACATACGTCATCGAAAGCACGAACATGACCGCCAGTGCCCGGTCCTTTCGGATCCCCGCCGTTTTGACCGCCGTCGTGTACACCACCATGAACAGGGGCATCAGGAATGCAATCAGCGCATGCTCCGACACGAATGAGCAGGCCATCCCAAGCAGCGGCAAAAAGAGAAACAGTAACTTGGGCAGGTTTCTGGCCGGACCAAGCATCAAGAGCCCGATCCGTCGATCCAGGCCGGTCTTGCTGATCGCCGATGAGATTGCCAGCACACCGAAAATGAATATCACCGAATCCTTCGCAAACGATTGCGCGATGTAGTCGGGAGGCATGACTCCGCCGAAGTACATGGCTAATGCCACGATGAGCGCCGATATCCCGACCGGCACCGCTCCGCTCGCCCAGAACAGCGCCGCCACCACCAGCACCGCAAGCATGATCTTTGCCTTGGTTGCCGTCTCCTCCGGCGTCAGAGGCACCGATACTCTTTTGCCGTCGGCCTCGTACGACACCTTCGCGACTTTTCCCTCCTTGCTGTACGCATCGGCTATAGTCTGCCCCTCCGTCATCGAACGGTAGCTGGCATATCCGAAATTGGCGTCGGTCATCTCTCCAGTCTTGGGCGCCGACAACAACGCCAGCATCCGATCCGGCGTCGGCATGAACGTGATCGCGCAGAACAGCACAATACCCAGACCGATTATCAGCGGGCGGGAATTGTGCGAACCCACCAGCCATTTCCAGAACGACCCCTTCTCTACATGCACGATCTCGTGGCGCGCCATCGCATGCACCTTGTCTTCCCGCGCGCGGTCGACCATCTTGAGCAGATCGTCGAGGTCGTAAGGCTTGCGAAGGTACGAGTAGGCCTCCAGCCGACCCGTTTCCATCGCCGATTCCAGCGTCGACTGACCGGTCAGGATGATTACCTGCAGCTCCGGACGGAAACTCTTCATCTCCTTGAGCGCTTGTTCACCGCTCATCCCCGGCATCGTCCGGTCAAGCAAAACGACGTCGATATCGCCGTCCGCACGAATGCGCTTGACGGCGTCCTCTCCGTTATCAACTTCCGAGGTCTCATACCCCCGAAGGTTCATGCGGCGGGCAAGCGACGTGCGGAACTTCTCCTCGTCGTCTACCAAAAGTACTTTCGCCATAGCATTCTCCCAGGTGTACCGTCGTCATGCGCGGGATTGCGCCTTCATCTGCCGGGCAACCTCATCGAAGAGGTCCGACAGTCGAATTAACCCCGTGACCCGACCACCCCGCGTCACCAGCAGCGACAACTGCTGCCACATGACTAACTGGTGCAGCGCCTCGCTGAGCGTGGCGCTCTCGTCTATACCCTCCCGAACTGCGTGCATCACCTCACGCACCGGAATAACCGCCCCCCGCTGACATATGTCGCTGAACGTGTCTTCGAAATACCGAAAGTGATCCCGCATGGTCGACACGAGAGTGTCGCTCACCCCGGCCCGCGCCAGCGTGTCCAGATCACCCAGCATGTTGTACTTGGGCTCGAGACCCTTGAGGAAACCCAGCTGCCCGATCTTGCCCACGATAGCTCCCGACGCATCCGCCACCAGCACCGCACGGTGCGGCTGACGACCCGCCGGAAGGCGCTCTTGTGCCCGATCCAGAGCCTTCACCGCATCAAGAAGCGTGGCAGTGTCGGGGACCACCGCATAGTCGTCGAGCGGTACCATGAGTTCGCGCACTATCGTCTTGTTCATACTGCCGCATCCCTGTATGTGTCTCGTGCCTGAGCCGTTCTCTGACTATCTGCTGTTAACGATACGAATCACAGCTTCCGTCCTGCTATCGAAGGGGCAGCACCACCGTGAACGTGCTTCCCCGACCGGGCTGACTTTCCACCTGAATCTCTCCCCCCAGATTCTTGATTATTCCGTAGCTCACCGACAACCCCAGTCCCGTACCCTTCCCCACGTCCTTCGTCGTATAGAACGGGACGAAGATCTTCTCCATCTGCTCCGGCGATATGCCTTTGCCGTTGTCCGCAATTGATATGAACAGACGTCTCCCCACCACCTGGGTCGCAATGTCGATTACGCCGCCACGCCCCCCCGTGGCATCGATACCGTTATTAACGATATTCAACACCACCTGCTGCAACTGGTTGCCGTCCGTCATTATCACGGTGCTGTCCGAAGTATACCGCCGCCGGATCTCCACATTCGACACCGCAACCTCCGGCCCCAGCAAGCCGTCAATTACTCCGTCGATGAGCGTGTGAATGTTGTGCTGCCGAAGGTCCATGTCCGACTTGCGAACGAACCCGAGCAGCTTGTGGGTGATATCGCGACACCGAAACACGAGCTCCTGTATTGACTTCAGGTGTTCCCGCTGTTCATCCGCAGACATCGATTGGCCGTACGATGGATCTGACAGGTCCAGTACCAGACCGGCCTCTTCGTTGATCGATGCCAGCGGGTTGTTTATCTCATGGGCGATCCCGGCCGCGAGCTCACCGACCGACGCCAGCTTGGCCGCATGCTCGAGCTGGGCGCGTGTCCGGTCGCTCTCCATCTGCAGGTCGACCTGCCGACGGGCGCGGATGACGATGATAAAAAAGCCCACCAGGATCATGCCCGCGGCGATACCGATAATCCGAAGCCGGTACCCCGCCAGAAGGCCATCCGTTTCATCCGTCACATCCTGCACCAGCAGCGCCCAGTCCGCGCTGCGAAGCCAGGAATACGCCAGGGGCTTCGTCGCTCCGCCCAAATCGGTGCGCAGGAATCCCAGCGCAGGAAGCCGGGGCGGCGTGACTCCGCTTGGCTGCAGCGGTGAGCCAATCCTCGGTGCGACAAGCTGGAAATCTCCCGCCGCATTGACAATCGACGTAAACACGTCCTGGCCATCGCCAAATGAACTGATATACTCGTATATCCGCTCAGGATCAAGCGTCGCCCGATAAGCGACAAACTGCCCCCCGACCACCCGACTCACCGCCATCGTGAAATGCGGCCGATTGCGAAATCCAAGATAAATGTCGGTAATGACAAAACCGGTGTCCGTATCGTGTAATGTCTGGTACCACGGCTCAGACCGATAATTGCGCATTTCGAGCGACGGGTACGGGCCCGCATACGCCGACTGGATACCGCTCGATTCAAAATAACCGAAATCAACGAACGCGTCGCTGTACCGCTTCAGCTTTAGAAGATTCCCCTCCATCGACTCTGAGGTCGGAGGGAAAACCAGGCGCGGATCATCTACCACGTTCGACAGATTCACCAGTCGTTCCGACAAAAACAGATCCAGCGTCTTGGCCTGGCTCTCGGCTATCGCTTGCAGATGAAGGCGATTGCTCTCCGATACTATGGCATCATACTGAAAATAAAAATATGCAGCCAGTAGAACAACCGGCCCGAGATATAACAGGAGTAAACGGACGGTGATTCTGCGTCTCAACTCCCGGTAATGCTGCCCGTCAAACGGCAGGAATTCCGGTAGAATAACCGTCCTCTTTCTCATAAACACCGTTTTGGCCATCCCGCCGCTGGTTACCGGCAAGCGAAGCCGACCATGGGGCAGCAGCATTGAATCAAGTCACCAGTCGAAGAATTCTGGATTAAAAGATATAACTATCCATGTTGTGGTGTCAATACAATCCCGCCTGAATCAACCCGAAATCGAACTCAAGCTGTTTGGCGCATAATCGCTTAGGAGGTCAAGTGCAACAAGAGGAAGAGGGTGGCCTTAAGCGGTAAAAAAAAACTCGTCAAGGAGCCCTGCGGTATCGGGGGCACATCCACCACCAGGGCTGCCTTGACGTAGGGGCATAGGGGGCATCCGGATCAGTGATCCGGACAGGCATGCTGTCATACGAACATGCCTTTATGTACCTGCCGGGAATACGGGGCATGCACCCGACAGGTGCTTTTCGGGGGCGATGCTGTCGAGCGAAGTACGCGGTGCCGATTCGCCCCCACATCTTGATACCAATCAAACCGATTTGAGAGTCACAGTCAATGCGACTATATTACGTATATCAATACGTATACTAGTGGAGCTTTAGGAAGGTACTTAGGTCGACATCTTTCGATGTGATTTCCAACTTGCGGCGAATGCGCTCACGATGCTTGTGGACGGTCAACAACGACAGGTTCAGACTCTCTGAAATCTCCTTCGATGACAATCCCCGCTTAATCATGCCACATATCTCCGATTCCCGGGCGGTCAAACGTGCAAATCGTGCCTTAAACTCGTCTATGTCCTTATTTATTATGGCCTTAACATTTCTCTCTAAACGGTCGATCTCCACTGCTCCCCGGCTATCCGATATCTCGCGCAACCTCTGAAGAACCGGTTCAATCGTATCCTCCAACGCCTTAAACGTCTGCGTCCGAAAATCCTTTCGCTCCATCTCAATATGTTCGAGTACCTGTTTCAGAGTAATGTTCTTCTCGAGAAGAGCGGCGCGTTCAGTTTCGAGTTCGTCTGTCGTCTTGCGAAGTAACGCCTCCGCTTCCTTTCGTTCGGTAATATCGCGCCCCACAGCCACGATCGCGGTGACCCGATGCTCGCGGTCCAGAATCGCCTTGTCTGCCCACGCGAACCAGCGCCAGCCCTCCTTCGTCCTGGCCAACTGCTCGACATAGCATTCGTATGGTGGCCGGTACAGATCCTCCATGGCCCTTCGAGTCGCCTCATGATGATCGGCATGCACAAGCGGCCAGAATGTCGTCCCGACAAGGTCCTCGGCGGCCATGCCAAACGTCCGGCAATAGGACGGACTCACAAACGTGAACCGACCTTCCGTGTCGACCCTCACCACCAGGTCCGTTTGGTTTTCGACCAGCAGTCGGTATTTCTCCTCCGATTCCCGTAACACCTCGTCAGCACGCTTTCGTTCGGTGATATCGCGCACCACCATCTGAACAGCAGGACGCCCCTTGTAGGTCAGTGGGGCGGCAATTACTTCGGCCATTACCTGTTGCCCATCCCGTCGCACGAGCGTCCCCTCTATCGCATGCGCAGTTATGCGATCGGCCACCAGGTCGTCAAAACGCGTGAGCAGGTCCGCCTGAAAGTCCGGGTGGACGAGATCGAGCGGATCCAGGTTTGCCAGATCTTCAGCGGCTTCCGCCCCGACAAAATGCACAGCAGCCCGGTTGGCGAACACGATCCGCCTGTCGGCAATTACGAAAATCCCGTCCGGTGACAGCTCGGTGAGCGTCCTGAACCGCTCTTCGCTCTCGCGCAGCGCATCCTCGGCCTCCCGCCGCTTGGTCACATCACGCCCCACCGATTGATATCCGACCACGGCCCCGGCCTCGTCCAGAACGGCCCGGTCGTTCCACAACTGCCATCGGACCTCCCCCCCGGGCAGAACAATCCGCCGCTCCTGTGAAACACCGTGAGCCTCCGAACCGCACCGTGTCAGCCCGTCCCGTATGGCGGCGCGTTCCTCCGCCGGAAACAGGTCTGTCAGGTCGGTACCTATAAGCTCTTCGCGCGTGCGATTGAACTGCCGGCAAAATGCGTCATTGACGAATGTCAGCACTCCGTCCGGTCGCAAACGGCAGATGAACTCCGTTTGCATCTCTACCACTGCCCGATACTCCGCCTCCCGAATGCGAAGAGCCTGTTCAGCTCGGACAAGATCCGTGATGTCATGCATCGTACCGATCAGCTCCACCGGCCGGCCGTCATCATCTATCCGCACCTCCGCCCGCCCATGCAGGAATCGGGTAGAACCGTCAGGCCGTACCACGCGGTGTCGCAGATCGTACCGCTGTCCTGATTGCATCGATTGGCGAATCGCGGACTCCACCTGGTCCCGATCGTCGGGATGCACGAACGTCAGGAAAGCGCTGAGCGACGGCGGAACCGATCCCGGTTCGATACCCACTATCCGATATACCTCGTCCGTACAGGTCGCCGCGTCGCCGCCTACCGGTAGTCGCCAGCTCCCGACGTGCGCAATACGCTGCGCCTCCTCGAGGGACTGTTCGCTCTCTCGCAGCGCCCGGTGCGCGAGCCGGCTCTCCGTAACGTCACGAGCAATCACGGCTATCTTGCCTACCTCGCCCCGGCGGTCCAGCACAGGATACAGAATATGGTCGAACCACCGCCCGTGACTCTCGTCCTCGAATCGCACCGGCTTGCGCGACTCAACCACTTTCTGGAGCTGGTCCAGTCGGAAGCGGCTGACGTCCGAGGGAAACAACTCCCATGCACTCTTGCCCATAATCTCGCTTATCGTCATTCCGAAACGACGCGCCAGTTGTTCGTTGGAGTCGATGATGTGCCCCTCGGTCGTGAGCAGCACAACCACGTCGTCGGTCGGCGCGTTAATGAGCGCACGGGCCGTCCGCTCGCTTTCCCTCAACGCCGCGTCGGCTTTGCGACGTTCTGTGATGTCCCGAATAATCGCCAGCACGGCGCGCCGCCCTTCGTACGGTATCGCCGCCGAGTTGAACTCCACATGCAGACTCTCGCCCGCCACCGTCACCAGGACCGTTTCGTACTGCTGCGGCACGTCCTTGCCCGCCATCCGCGCCGCATACATCTGCGCAACCTTTGATATCTCGCTGGAATGGATATACTCCGTATAGTGCGTGCCAATCAACTCGCGCTCGTCCAGCCCCACCATATCGGCCAGACGACGATTGGCGTAGACTATCCGGTTCTCGTGCACGATACAGATGCCGTCGCTCGCCCGCTCGACCACGCTCCGGTACTTCTCTTCGCTCTCGCGCAGTGCGTTCTCCGCCTGCTTGAAACGAGTCACGTCACTCTGCGTTCCGATCATCCGGACCGCATCGCCGTGCTCGTCCCGTACGATCGCCCCGCGCATGAGGATCCAACGAAGACTGCCGTCCCGATGATGCATCCGGTGCTCAACCTCATACTGGTCCGCATCCCCTTTGAGATATCGACGCACCGACGTCACCAGGGAGCTTCGGTCATCCGGATGAACATGGTTCAGCCAGGCATCCAGGGTGTTCGAAATCTCCTCGTCCGCGAACCCCAGCAGGCTCTTGATGTGCGGATCGACAAACAGGTGGTCCGTCTGAAGATCCCAGTCCCATACACCGACGTTCCCCCCTCGCGCCGCCAGCTCGTACCTCCGGTGTCGCTCCTCCAACTCGCGGGCCAGCTCCTTCTGATCAGTGATGTCCCTGATCGTCCCGACAATGAACCGGCGCCCGGACTCGGGCTCCCGAAGGATGGACTTCTTGGTGGAGATCGTGCGCGTGACGCCCTTGAACGTGATTTCTTCCTCGTTGACGCTGGTTTTGCCGGTGCGAAGCACCAGCGCGTCGTACGCCCAGAACACGTCCGCCTGCTCGCGCGGAAAGATCTCGTAATCGCTTTTCCCGATTAGCTCCTCACGGGGACGGCCCATCAGCTCGCACATGACGTCGTTGAGAATCACCCAGCGGTGGTTTTCGTCCTTCACGAACACCGGGTCGTCCAGCCCGTTGATTACGTTTATCAGAAATTCCCGGGAATCCTCCAGACGAACTTCCGCAAGCGCGTGAGAAAACGCGTTCAGCAGATGATCCACCCTCTGGAACCGCTCCTCGGGTCTCTTCTCGAGCGCCCGCGCAACAACATCGCCGACCTGCTCCGGGAGTCCCGCACGAAGGTCCGTCACCGGGACCGGATCGTTCTCGAGGATCGCCCGCACCGTGGCGCGTCGCGACTCCGAACGAAACGGATGTGTCCCGGTCAGCGTCTCGTACATGATGACGCCGAGCGCGAAAATGTCGCTGCGATAGTCCTGCCGCCCCCCCTCCAACTGCTCCGGAGCGGCATATTCGTAGGCCCGCGAGCTGCCCCCGCGATCATCAAACACCCCGTCGAACGGTCCGCCAAACGCGAACCCCGTCAGGATTGCCCGGTGCTGCGGATCCAGCCCCACATTGGACGGTCGCAACTGGAGGTGGGCTACGCCGATATCGTGTGCGGTCTGAAGCCCGCGCCCGGCCTGCATCAGGATATCCCCCAACTCCACTATTGGATGCCGGCGCGCGTCCGCAACCAAATCGGCAAGCGTAAATCCGGACACACACTCAAAAACCGCAAACGGCCTTGAATCAACGATCGCCAGTTCGTGGACCGCCACAATGTGCGGACTGCGAACCGAACCTGTCTTTCGTACATCCTGTCGAAATTGTTCAACCCGGTCGGGATTCTGCCAGTGTGGTGACGGGAGGAATCTGAGACACACGCGGCGGTTCAATTCCAGATCTTCCGCCATGAACGCCGCCTGCTCGTAGTCATCTTCCAGCGGCTGCAACAACCGGTAATGAGATACCGTCTCCCCCACTGCCGGAAGCTCACCGGAGCGCGATTGCTCGGAATGCTGGTGCTCTACCGCCAATGTCTGTACCCCTGCGGGCCGACGAATCTCTGACTCGCACGGCCGACTGATTGCCGTTGAAGCCTCCCGGGAAGCAGACATAGCGGGAGATGCAGGTGATGATTCGTGCTGAATCTGCCCCAGAATCACCTGGTATACCGTCCCGAGATCCTCGACGGGTATGACTTTATACCATGTGTCTGATTCACGATACCATATATCCGACAAACGCGCAAGGAAAACGAAACTGCGGGAGAAGATGCCCTTCCCCCGCAGTTTTCATTCGCCGGAATGTGTGCCCGCAGACTACCTGGCCTCAACCGGCACGTCTACTTCGCGTGTGACTGACATCGGCTCCGCGTTTTTGACATACCGATCGAGCCACTCGGACGTTTCCCACAAAACATGCATCACCGACTCGCGGGCGCGGTATCCGTGACTCTCATGAGGCAGCATAACCAGCCGAACCGTGGCCCCGAGCCCCTTCAGGGCGCCGTAGAAACGCTCGCTCTGCATCGGGAATGTCCCCGAGTTGTTGTCCGCCTCGCCGTGAATCAGAAGAATCGGCTCGTTGATCTTGTCGGCCTGCATGAACGGTGACATCGTATTGTAAATCTCCGGCGCTTCCCAGTACGTCCGTTCTTCCGACTGGAAACCAAACGGTGTCAGCGTGCGGTTGTATGCGCCGCTGCGGGCGATCCCGGCCCGGAATATGTCCGAGTGCGCCAGCAGATTCGCCGTCATGAACGCGCCGTACGAATGCCCGCCGACTGCGATCCGGTCCGGATCGGCCACGCCCCGCCGCACCATCTCGTCTGCCGCCGCCTGCGCGCTCGATACCAGCTGCTCGACATAGCTGTCATTTGGTTCTTCGTCCCCCTCGCCGACAATCGGCATGCCCGGATCGTCGAGTACGGCATAGCCCCGGACCAGCCAGAGAAGCGGCGATGACCAGGAGACGCGAATGAACCGATACGGTGAATCCGTTACCTGCCCCGCCGCATCAGCGCTCTTGTACTCCTGAGGATAGGCCCACATCAACATCGGCAGCGCGCCGTCCTTCGCCGGGTCATACCCCGGCGGCGTATACAGCGTCGCGGTCAGGTGCACCCCATCGGCGCGCTGGTATCGAACCTGCTCCTTGCGTACGTCGGCAAGCTGTGGCGTCGGGTGCGGGAAATCCGTCTTCTGGGTCAGCTCGTCATTCACCAGGTCGCGGACGAAATAATTCGGCGGCTCCGTTACGGATTCCCTGCGCGTCAACAGCAACCGACTCTCCGCATCCAGAAGCGTCACCACCGACTCATAATACGGCGCCTCCGACCGGAACAGCCGCGTGGTCGTGAGCGTCGTCAGATCGAGCGCGTCCAGGAATGGCCGGTCCCCTTCGGGCGACGCGCCGCTGCCCGACAGAAAAATCGTGTTCCCGTTATTCGCGGTCATCAGCACGTACGTCCCGTACCGGGTGCGCGTCGTCAGCGGACTGCCGGGGTCATTGTAGCGATCTTCCCACGAACGATCCTGAAGCAACACCGCCTCGGCGGCTGGATCCCCCGGAAGTATACGCCATGTCTTTATCTTGCGGTTGGACCACCACCAGCCCGATACGATCGCCAGCTCGTCATTGCCCCACGTGATACTCGAATAGCGAACATCCGGTACCGTGAACAGTACCACAGGGTCGCCCGTGAACGGGGCCGACAGCATGAATATCCGATCCCGTGCATCTGCTTCGACACCCGCGTCGCCGCCATCGAGCGCTTCGGCCCAATACAGCGTCGCGTCCGCGTCGGCCCGCCAGTCGATCGACCGCCGACCGCTCCGTACCGATCCGAACGCCAGCGGTATCTGGTCCGCCAGCGGCTGATCCGCCACCTCGTACACCTCGTTGCCGTTTCGATCCCACACCACCGACCGCAACGGGAACTGGTCCGCCGGAACCGTGTAGGAGTACGGACGGTGCATCGTCTCCACCAGGAGGAAGTTGCCGTCCGGCGATGGAAGAACGGCGGCGTGGACACCCTCCCCGCCGATATCCGTTACCCCTCCATCCGCCCCCACCCGGACAATCTGCGAGGTCGCATAGTAATCAAAGAGCGCCTCATCATATTCGTTTTCGAGCAGATCCTGATACGTGCGAGCTGCCGCCACCCGCCCCAGGTTTTCCTGGATTACCGGTCCCGCCGGTACCAGCGGCTCCGCCGGTGGCTCACCACGACCCTCCGGGACCGTGCGCGCGATGATCGTCTCGTTGTCCGACAGCCATGAGAACGGACTGCCGTCAATCGCGTTCAGCGGACGATCCATCAGCCGTCGTGCAGCCGCTGCCTCGACCTCCACCACCCACAACTCGATATGACGCTCGAGGGTCAACGCGAATGCCACCTTGCTCCCGTCGGGCGACCAGGTGATGCTCGTGATACGGGGAGATTCCGGAAGTCCGGTGACTGGAAACTCCGCCCCGTCGGACATGCGTTTGAACGACAGGGCCGACGCAAACCACGCCCGGCTCGGTCCGTTGGTCCGCGGGTTGATACGAAGACCGGCAAGCCGAAGCTCCGGCTGGGCCACCTCTTCCAGAGGCGGCAGACCCGGCCACGACGCCAACAGCATCCACTCACGGTCGGGGCTGATGTACACCGACGGCGTCCACGGCGCGTCGATTAACGCCGCTATCTCCTCAGGCGGCATCCGGTACCCCGGCGTCACCGAATCCGTCTGAGCGATGCCGCCACTCACGATGATCAAAACAAGAATCGTGGTAATGCCCGGTTTCGCCAGGCACGCACTCCATCCGCTCATTCCCTGCCTCCTCTCGACTTGTCACTATACATACATGTACGATAATTTCTCGTCACGGTTGTATATGGTATGTCGCACGGAATGACCGGACAAGCGAAAAGCCTGCCTCGCGTGGACGCACTACCGACAGGGCGACGGCCGCTGATCAGAGCCCGCAGGTTGCCGGCGGTCCGCCCATGAACAGCAGGTTGACCAGGTAGATAAGATCCGACAAGTCCACTCCCCCGACCCCGTCCACGTTCGACGCCGTCGCCGAATTCGGCGCCGGACCCGACAGGAACAGATAGTTGACCAGGTATATCAAATCGGAAAGATCAGGACCGATGGCATCGTCGTTCACATCTCCGCAGAGGATCACATCCAGCGCCACTGTCTGAGCTGCGCTGTTGTATGCATCACTGACAACTACATCAAACGAACCCGTCGATGTCATCCCCATCGGCACCGTGCCTGTAAGGCTGTCTCCCGACGGCGACAACCACGCTGGGTAGTTCGCATACGTGATCGTATGAGAGGAATCTTCACCGTCGACAATATCCGGACAGAACGCAATAGTGGTTCCGCCGGTACACAGAATGCTCGAATCCGCCACTATCGTCGGTGTGATATTGACGGAAAAGCGGTGCGCCCCCGGCGCTCCGATATATGGGTGGGTCTCCATCCGGCCGGACAGGTCGGCCGCCTGAACGTAGTAAGAGACCTCCGCCCCTGAAGCCTGCGGTGGAAGAGTCCCGTCAAACCAGTCCGTCTCCGTCCCGGCGCTGAGCAACGCGCTTTCCCACTCCCCTTCTCCGACCCGATACACTACCTTCAGCGAGTCGCCAATCAGCGCCGCTCCGGAACACGCATGAATCAGCGCGCTGATCTCATACCCGGCAAGCGAGTCCGCGACACGAACCAGCGGCACGTGGTGTACGCGCAGCATGTATCGATCCGGGACCCCCATCGTCCGGCAGTGAACGGCGTCGTCATCGTACCAGGATCCCGTAAAACCGATCACCTCATATCCGGGCATCGCGTCGCGGTACGTCTGTAACGCGATATTGTCGTATCCGGAACCGAATATCGGCACCAGCACTTTGTCGTTCAGAATAATCGAATTGGTATAAGCGGTGCCGTACGGACAATACACCCGTACGATCGTGTACGGCTGCCCCCATGCGGATACCTGCTGGGAGAGGTACTCGGCACGGTCATTCAGCAACTCATAGCTGTAATCGCCCACCGGAACATCCTTCACCATTATGGTGGTCGGACTCAGAAACTTCGCCCAGCAATCGATATGGTGAATGCCGCCGCTCTCAATATAGTCCAGCACCGTATAGTCGTTGCCCAGGTACGCGAGCATGATCGAATCAACCTGCGCGGGCGTCTTGCCGGAATTCTCGTTGTAGACCAGCCGCGTCGACATCGAACGGCCCAGTCCGTCGGACATGTGGTTGCCGCCCGTGTGAATCAGGTCCATCCCGTACACCGGAATACCCCACTGACTGCCGAGTATGCCGGGAATCAGGTCGTCAAGCGGACGCGGTCGGTTGTAGATGTGGTCCACGATACCCAGCGCTTCATCCGAGAATATGAACCATGGTCCATAGTCGCGGGTCCATATCGAATTTGTCGATGCAATCAGGAACTGCGTGTTGGCCATCACCACCCCCCCGCTCTGGTATGCGCTCGTTGCCGAGGCCTGCTCGCTCGAGTTGGCGACGATAGTCGTAACCATCAGGTCCTCCGACATCTCGCGAACCAGCGCAACCGATATCCCGAGAGGCCAGCGAATAATCACCCCCTCCGAGGGTTCCCACTCCGCCGGATTCCGCAGCACGCCGGTCGGCGCCTTCGTCACCGTATGATTCTTGCCGATTTCGTGCAGACGCCCCTTTTCCTCCTCCGTCAACCCGATCGGCAGTAACGTTTCGGTAGAGTCCGCCTGAACCGCCTTCGGCGATGCCAGCAGACAAACAAGCAGTACAAGCCCCAGGACCAACGGACTCTTGCGCATACAGAACTCCCGGCTGATAGTGACTGGAGAATCGGCAAGTCGCCCGACGCCCGGCGATGTCTACTCCATTATGGATAAGATACGCGATTACCGAATTTCGGCAATGGAAGATTGATAACGCGATATACGAGGGCAGTTAATTCGCGCGGGACCGGACACGTTCGGACCCGAGTACCACCGTCACGGCCTGAACCAGCTCCCCGGGCCGGTACGGCTTGGTCACCATGGCCGCAAAACCGACCTCCCCGTATCGGGACAGTATGGGATCGTTGGAATATCCGCTGCACACGATAGCGCGAACACCCGGGTCAATCGTCTGCAGGTGCTCAAGTGTCTCGCGCCCGCCCATTCCGCCGGGAACCGTCAGGTCCAGAATCACGACATCGTAGGGTACTCCCGAGCTGCGCGCCGCCTCGAATAGTTCTATAGCTTCCCGCCCGTGCGCTGCGCAGTCTATCTCGAATCCGGCTTTGGACAAAACCCTGGTCGCAAGATCACGAATGTACCCCTCGTCATCCATCAGTAGGATCCGCCCCGACCCGACCGCCGGTAACTCCTCACCCTGCGGGTCCGGTGTTGCGTTCACGCCGCAGGCGGGCAGGTAAACCGTGAACGTCGTGCCCGTTCCCTGAATCGAAGACACGTCGATATGCCCCCCGTGCTTCTTAACGATCGAATACGATGACGCCAGTCCCAGTCCGCTGCCGGTTTGTTTTGTCGTGAAGTATGGGTCGAATATCCGTGCAAGTAGACGCTCCGGGATTCCCAACCCCTCGTCCGCAACAGAAATCTCCACATAGGCTCCGTCGCCGAGCGCAGGATGGCTGTGCGGCTTTATCAGGCGGTTGCACGCACGGACCGTAATCGTCCCCCCCTCCGGCATGGCCTGCACGGCGTTGATCGTAAGGTTGTGTATCACCTGGCTTATCTGGCCGGCGTCCGCGTCGATGCACTTCAAATCCTCGGCAATCGAAATCTCCGCCCGGACATTAGATCCCCGCAACGCGAACGTCACCGATTCCCGGAGTACGGGTTCCACCGAGATCACTTTCTTCACCGGTTCTCCGCCTTTGGAAAACGTGAGCAGTTGCTGTGTCAAATCCCGGGCCCGCATCGCCGCCCGCTCCGCGACCTCAAGTCCCTGGTCCGTTTCCGTGTCCAGTTTTTCCGAAAGACGGGCGATCGAGATATTGCCCAGAATACCCGTCAGAAGGTTATTGAAGTCATGCGCAAGCCCTCCCGCCAGAATGCCCAGCGACTCGAGCTTCTGAGACCGAAGTTGCTCCCGCTCGTAGGCCTTCTCCATCGAGATATCGATCACGACTCCGCGCGTGCCGACCGGCACGCCGTTGCGAACTATCCGGCTGGAGCGGACACTGATGGGAAATTTGACGCCGTCCTTTCGCACCCCCGTGTATTCGACTACGCCATGCTCTCCCGTCCGCAACAGTTGCTGATGGCTGGCCAACGCGCGTTCCCGTTCCTCCGGCACAATCACATCCAGTATGCTCAGGCCCCGGCTGTAATCCCTGGTTTCGAAACCGAAATACTGGGTCGCCTTCTGATTCGCATAGGTGATACGCCCCTCTGCATCGCTCTCGAAAACCGCCTCGGGCAGCATCTCGGCGATCTCCCGGAACTTCGTTTCGCTCTCCCGAAGCTCCTGTTCGGCCCGGTGCCGCTCGATTCGCGCGCCGATTATGCCCGCCGCAGACCTGAGCGCATCCAGTTCCGTCCGGCTCCACTGTCTCCGCTGGCGGCAGTCATCGAACCCCATGAACCCCCACCATCGATTCGCCGCAAAGATCGGAACGATCGCGACCGACTGGATATCCTGGTCGACGAACACGGACCGGATGGGGTCGTCGAATGAATCGGTCTCGCCGAATATCGCATCGTTATTGCCGAGCGTCGCAATCCAGTAGTCGATTCCCGTCTCTGTGTACGACAGCCGCTGCATCTCAGGATTGTTGATCTGCGGCTCGATCCCCTCGTCCGCCCACTCTGCAATCTGCGAACAGGTTAGGTCGTACCGCGTGTCACGGTCGTTGCGAAACACATAGACGCGGCTCACCTCCGCCGCCTGTCCGATCACCCGCAATACCTCGTCAAGAGCCCCCTTGATATCCTCGCTCCTCAGCAACACGTCGGCCACCGTCGCAACCGCCGACAACACCCGGTCGCGTTTCGCCAAAACGGCCTGGGCCGCTGTCTCCCTGGTGATATCACGCGTTATCGTCAAATTGTGCCGAAGCCCGGCAATCATGAAGCTTCGGGCGCACATGTTGCCCGTGATGATCCGACCGTCCTTCATCCGGAATTGCGCCACGAGGTTGTCCATGTACCCGCGCTCGCTCAGCGCATCGACCAGCCGCACGCGGTCCGCACGATCCACCCAGATGTCCATATCGAGCGACGTTACCCCGACAATATCCTCGCGCCGATAGCCCGTGATCCGCTCGAACCCCTCATTGATGTCCACGTACATGCCGTCGGACTCGCGGTTGATCGCGATCGCGTCCGGGCTGGTTTGAAACGCCGCCCGAAATCTCTCTTCGGACTCCCGAAGCGCCTGCTCCGCAATCTTCCGGTCGGTGATGTCGATGAGAAACCCTTCAATGCCGATCTGTCGTCCGTTCGCGACTACCGGATTGCCGGAAAACAAATGATAGCCGATCGATCCGTCCTTGCACAACCGCGCACACTCGCACTGAAAGCCGTTCTCCGAGGACAACATCGATTCGATATCCACCGGGGCAAGATGACTGTCGATCGCCGGCGTCGTGATCTCGAACGGACGTCCGATCACCTCGCCCGGCGACAAGTACTTGTGCATCCGCAGCCACGCAAGGTTCACATAGCCGTAACGCCCTTCCAGGTCGACAAAGAAATACCCGGCCTCGGCAGCCTCCACAATGTTCCGGAACCGCGCAATACTTTCGTGCAGCGCCTCCTCCGCGTACTTCCGGTCCGTGATATCCTCGGCGATTCCGGCGCTCCGAACAACCTCGCCGTCTTTGCCGTGCACGTGAAACGTACGTATCCATATCCAGCGCGTCGTTCCGTCACTGCGAACGACCCGAACCTCCGTATCGACCGGCACGCCCCGTTCCCATTCCCGCTCGTGGGCCATGCGAAGCAGGTCGCGGTCGGCCGGGTGTATGCCCTCCAGAAACGACAAATGATCTTCATACAACGACAGGCAGGTTCGCCCGAAAATGCGCTCGTACGCCGGACTGACATACAACATCTCACGCTCGGTGCGCAGCCAGAACAGCTCGTTGATCGTCGAAGCTAACTGCTGGAAGCGCAGTTCGCTCTCCCGCAGCTCGTCCTCCATCTGGCGACGCTCCGTGATGTCGTGCATGATGCAGATCGTCCGGTCGACCGAACCGTCCTCGTTGTAGAGGATCCGTCCGTTGAACAGCAGGGAGAGCACCAACCCGTCGCTTCGTACCAGATCGTATTCGACTCCGGTGGCGAATCCCGCCTTCTTGAATCGCGAAAACGACTCGTGGAACCGGGCCCGATGAGGCTCCGTCATGAAGTCTGCCAGCGACCGCCCGATGACTTCCTCGCGACGGAAACCCAGAGTCTCGAGCCACGCGGCGTTGACTTCAAGTATGCGACCGTCCGAATCCAGCGACTGGTATCCTACCGGTGCCGCGTCAAGCATCGACCGCATCCGGTGCGCCTCGGTGGCGCTCCTGTCGACCCGGGATGAATGCTCCGACGAAGATCGCAACACAAGGTAACTTGGCGTCCACGCGCCTTCCGCTCCCGAAGGCAAAAGCAATTGGGCCTGCACTGCAATCCAGTTCCCCTCGCCTGCCGCGATACGAGTCGGTATAAAGCCGCGCCCCCCGGACAACAGCACACCCGCCGCATCAACCACGGCATCAGCAACCCAGGTCGACGCTATTTCCGTCCCTGCTCCACCCGAAGGAACCAGTATCTCACGGGCCGCGGCGTTGACAGAAACGATACGAATCGTCCCGGCACCCGCCTCGTAAGCGTCGGCGGCCGGTCGCCCATCCGATGACCTGTTTTCATTCGACCACCGGAGCAATACCGGCCGCAAACCCGAAAGGTCCAGTTCCAGCACGGCCACCGGCAGTAGCTCGATCATCTGACGCTCAGGACTCGTTGTATTGTTCGAATCTTGCATCCGACCCGTCGCGTATCACATTCATTCCACTGAGCAGTCCCCGACCACATGACCAAGCAGCCAGCACTCACCAGCCCTGCCCGGCAGAGGTCGTCTTCCCCCTGTTTCACCAGGGGATTGCCTCCCTTATTTCATCGACATCTACGCGCTCCCCCTTAAGCCTCTATTGTATTGAATCTCAGCGCATTAGATGCCCGGCGGGAGTACGAGCCTCCGGCGCTGGCTCTTCTTCAGATTTGCGACATGGTATTGATAAGACCCCGACGAAGAATCACGGGTCGATTACTCGATTTTAGTTGACGGCGGGGGATTGACAAAGTACTCCATATTCTGTATATTTTTGAAGCGTCGGAAGTTATTCGACATTACCACATTCGTCTTCAGGCTGATCGCGGGAGATAGCAGGTGCCACGCCGCAAGACAACCGCTCTCATAGCAGGTCACGCTGCAGAACATCTCTTACTCCCCGGAAAGATAACACATGATTGTAACCCTTAGCGACTTAAGGAAATCGGAGGTCATTGTGGCAAAAAGGGCTATTGGTCTGGGTCTGCTTCTTGTTGCCTGCCTGCTCTGGGTCGGTGTCGGACACGCCACCACTACACTGCAAGTCAGCGATGCCGAGAACGCCATGACCCTCCTCTCGCAAGACAATTCCGGCCTCACTGTCAGAGTTGACGTCGGCTCACTCATGTTCGAAGAAGTCGTCACCCAGCAGGGCGTTTACACGCTTCTCTCGGGTGCCGGACTCGCCCGGTCACAGCGCATCGGCGAGCCCTCCCTGCCGACGGCCAATCGACTGATCTCTATCCCGTTCGGCTGCGAGTTGTCCGCAGAAGTCATCGCCAGTGATTTCGAGGAATACTCGCTCACCGATCTCGGATTGACCTATCCGCTCATGCCGGTCCAGCCGTCGGTGTCGAAGTCGGAGGATCCGATGTCGATACCGTTCGAAATCAATACGGCCATGTACCAGCAGCCCGGATACTACTCCCTCCCGCTGGTCAACACTGAAATCAAGGGCGTCATGCGGTCCGTCCGCCTCGCCCTCGTCTCCGTCGCCCCGATCGAATACGACCCTGTCAACGCCCGCATCCGCGTGTACAACAAGGTCACCGTCCGGGTTGCGTTCAATAACCCCGACTGGGCGGAAACGGAAGCCAACTTTCGCAAAGGATATTCGCCCTACTTTGAACCGGCCCTTTATCGCGTCATGAATTACACCGAGCAGGCCTCCACGTACAAGGACGACCTTGTCGAATATCCGGTGAAGTACCTGATCGTCTCGGATCGGATGTTTGAAGCGCAGCTTCAGCCGTTTATCGAATGGAAAACGGAAAAGGGCTTTGAGGTCATCACCGCCTATACCGACGTCATCGGAACCTCCAGTACGGCCATAAAGTCATATATCCAGGGGCTGTACAATGCCGGGACGCCGGCTGACCCGGCGCCGTCGTTTGTTCTGTTCGTCGGCGACGCCCAGCAGATTCCGCCGTTCTCCGGTTCGACCGGGTCACACGTCACCGACCTCCGGTTCTGCGAGTTCACCGGCGACATCTTCCCCGAGATCTACTACGGCCGCTTCTCGGCGCAGAACACCACCCAACTGCAGCCCCAGATCGATAAGACGCTGGAGTACGAACGCTACGAGATGCCCGATCCGTCCTATCTCGAATTCGTCACCCTCGTCTCCGGTGTTGACGGCACCTACGCCGCCACGCACGGCAACGGCCAGCTCAACTACGGCACGACCCTGTATTTCAACGCGCTGCACGGCATCACGCCGCACGTCTGGCTGTATCCGGCGTCGGACCAGTCCGGCGCGGCCGCCGCAATTATTCAGTCCATTAACGACGGCGCAGGGCTGTACAACTACACCGCCCACTGCTCGCACTCAGGGCATGCCGACCCGCCGTTCAACACATCCGATATCCCCGGCCTGACCAACTGGCATCAGTACCTGCTCGGCATCGGTAACTGCTGTGAGTCGAACACGTTTGGAACCGATTACTCCACCCCGTGCTTCGGTGAGGCGTTCCTGCAGATCTCCGAACGCGGCGGTATCGGCTACATCGGCGGCTCCAATTCCACGTACTGGTACGAAGATTACTACTGGGGCGTCGGCTACGGCCCGGTTGTGGCCGCCGGCCCAACCTATGAGCAGACCACGCTGGGCGCCTACGACGGTCTCTTCCACGACCACGGCGAACCCGTCAACTTCCACTACGTCACCAATGATGCCATCGTTTTTGCCGGCAACATGGCCGTCAGCGAGTCGGGTTCCAGCCGGGAAGACTATTACTGGGAAATCTATCACCTCATGGGTGATCCCTCCGTGATGACCTACCTCGGCATCCCGGCCGTCAACAACGTGACCCACGATGCTGCCGTGGTGCTCGCCACGACCAGCCTCACCATTTCAGCTGATCCCGGATCATACGTCGGCATCACCTTCAACGGCGAACTGCAGGGTTCCGGATACATCGGCACGTCGGGAACGACTACCATTGACCTCGCCGGATTCGCCGCCCCGGGCGTCGCCAACGTGGTCGTAACCGCCCAGAATCGCGAGCCGTACTTCGGCGCCATTCAGGTGATTACCCCCTCCGGCCCGTATGTCATTTTCGACGACGCGTCCGTCAATGATGCCTCCGGCAACGACAACGGACTCGTGGACGCCGGCGAAGCGATCCTCATGGGTGTTCAGCTGATTAACGTTGGTCCCGATGACGCCTACGACGTCAACGCGACCATCAGCACCACCGACCCGTACGTCACCATCACCGATAATGCCGAGTCGTACGGCACGATCATCGGCGATAATGGCACGGCCTACGTCGCCGACGGCTTCGCATTCACGGTGTCGTCAACCTGCCCGGATAAATACCAGATCGCCTTCGATATCGAGGTGACCGGGACCGCCCGTGACACATGGACCGGCTCGTTCCGTGTCCCCGTCCACGCGCCCGAAATCGGTATTGTCTCGGTTGCCATCGACGACGCGGGTAACGACAATGGCATCATCGACCCCGGAGAGACGGCTTCCATTACCGTTACTATCGAAAACAGCGGTACCGGCCAGGCCATCAATACCTCCGGCATGCTGTTCGTCGCCGACCCCTTTGTCAGCATCAGCGACAACTACGGCTACTACGGACTGGTGGACTCTGTGAACGGCATGGCGATCAACTCCGGCGACCCGTTCGAAGTGTCTGTCGACGCCGGGTGCCCGATGGGTTATGGCGTTACCGTGTCGCTCGACATCAGCGCCGACAACGGCTTCACGAAAGCTCTGTCATTCGACATCACCGTCGGTGACCGGGTCGTCTTCTTCTTCGATGATTTCTCGTACGATCAGGGCTGGACCGGCCTTGGCGGCTCCGCCGAGTGGCAGATGGGTCCGGTGGGCGGAATCGGCGGCGATCCGGCCAGTGACTATTCCGGAACCTCCGATAATGCCGTCCTCGGAAACGATCTCAATGGCGACGGCCAGTATGAGAACTACATCTCGCCAACGCAGTGGGTCACCTCACCGGTTATCGACTGCAGCAATATGAGCGGCGTGCTGTTCAAGTTCTATCGCTGGCTCGGTGTCGAACGGAGCCAGTACGACCACGTATACCTGTCCGTGTTTGACGGCACCGACTGGGTGCAGCTCTATGCAAACCCGGACAATTCGTTCACCGATGGCAACTGGACAGAAGAGAATTATGACGTAGGGGCCTACGCCGACCACAACCCCGATTTCCAGATCCGCTTCGGTATGGGCACAACCGACGTGTCCCTAACCTATTGCGGCTGGAACATTGACGACATCGAGTTGAAAGGCTACGGAACTGCGGCCACCCCGGTGTGCGACATCCCCGACGATGAACTTCATGTCATGCTGCAGCCCGGGTCGGCGACGACCGAGTACATCACCGTGAGAAACGCCGGTGACGGCGCTCTCCGCATCACCTTCGCCTCGGCCTATACCTGGCTCTCCTGCTCCGGCGACCAGCTGGTCATTGCTGCCGGCGACAGCGTTGAGTTCCCGGTTCAGGTCAACTGCGGTGGCATGTCTCAGGGCGTACACACCGGCAGCCTAACCTACACTTCAAACGATGGCGGCCATCCGACCGGTGTGATTCCGGTAACCTTAACCGTCGCCTGTTGCGTCGGCTTGACAGGTAATGTCAACAATGACGCCCAGGATGAAGTCGACCTGTCCGATCTCATCTACTTCGTCAACTACCTGTTCTCCAGCGGAGCCCCGATTCCCTGCCCCGCGGAAGCCAATGTTGACGGCGACCTCGATGGACAGACCGACCTCTCGGATCTCATCTACCTCGTGAACTTCCTGTTTAATTCGGGTCCGCTGCCACAACCGTGTCAGTAACTCGCGATTGAACATCGATTTCTCTTCGAAGGCCATCTCCTCCCGGAGATGGCCTTCTTCTTTCATTTTCATATGACTCACACGGAAGTCGCGCCCCATTCCGGGCTCATCATCAAACACGTCTTGACACTCGCTGGCGGCGCGTCTATATTCATAATAGACTATTCACTCAACTTTCACACTATTTGGCACACGCATCGGGGATGCCGGGGCTCGGCTGCGGGAGCCGAATGCGTCTCCTGGGGCATGCGCCGAATCGTACACGTCCGAACAACGTTCTATCACACAAGGAGACGCCATGTTGAAGTGGTATCATTCCGCTTTTCTTTTCATGGCCATCGTTCTCCTGATCGGATTGCCGGTGATCCCCGAGCAATCGCAACCGACACCGCCGACTTCATCCGGGACTCCCCCTTCCGCTCAGCCAGACCGAGGCGAAAAGGAATTCTACTTCAAAGCCGGGTATCCGGACTACTGTCCCTCGGGCACACCCGACTTCAGCCAGGTACAGGACTTCTCGCAACCGCCGGACGGCAGCGTCGACGCCGGCTATTGCGGTCCCGTCGCTCTGGCCAACTGCCTCTGGTGGTTCGATTCAAAGTTCGAACCACTTCCGGTCGTGCCGCCCGGAATCAGCGATAACTACCCACTCGTAACCCCTTACGCCCAGTGGGATGACCATGATCCATTAAACGTTCAACCGCTCGTGGCCGCTATGGCGACCACGCTGAATACCAATCTTCTCGCACCCGGAACGAATATCGTCGATTTTGACGCCGGCGTCCGTGACTGGCTGGCATCCAGAGGACTCCTTGACGACTACGACGTCAATCTCTATTCGTGCGGCGCCTTCACCTGGGACTTCCTTGCCGGCGAAGTGCGGCGCAGCCAGGATGTCATTCTCCTCATTGGCTTCTATCTGGCGCCCGGCGGCAACCCCCAGGAATGCTGCCGGCTGGGCGGCCATTACGTGACCGTTGCCGGCGTTGACTCCGTCGAAGCGCTCATCGCCGTCTCCGATCCGTACCTCGACCTCGCCAGTCCGCCGCCACCCTCGCACAACGACGCCGCGGTCGTCTCGCATGACATATACTCCATAGCCGTCATGGACCCGACCCTCTGCGAGACGGTTGCAGGATGCCTTTTCCTCCCCGACTACCCGGCCGATCCCTTCGCCTACGAGTTCGTCGATCAGAATGGAGGAACCACCTGCCCGCCCGGTATTCCGGGGCCGATCTTCGCCGTCATTGAGTACGCCGAAATCATCTGCCCGAGGGAGACACCGGACACCTGGTATTGGAAACCCGACACCACTTACGCGCTGACCGGCATGCCGGACTTCCCGAGTCAGCTCCCCTGCCACAGCGGACCCACCGCCGTCACGAACTGCCTCTGGTGGTACGGAGCGATGGGCTACTACCCCTTTGTCAACGCGATCGAGCTCAAGGACGAGCTGTTCACCTATTTCCATTCGGACACCGTCTTTGACCCCTGGGGCGGCACCGATGTCCACGTCATGGAAGACGGCCTCACCCGGTTCTTCTGGGATCCGGACCCCAAGTGGCAATTCTACGAAACCACGTACCGGATGCCGGACTTCTTCGTGATGGCCGAATCGCTCATGGTCTGTCAGGACATCATCCTGCTGATCGGAAACTGGTGGTTCGACGGTGAGCAGTGGTGGCGCGACGGCGGCCGGTATGTCACCATGGCCGGTGTCGATATGACCACAATGATGGTCGCCGTATCCGATCCCGAAACCGATAACGCCGAAGCCGGCGGCGCGGGACGGGTCCGTCCGCCCTCGCACGCCGGTATCGTGCACGACCCTCGCGATCCCACTCACTGGTACCCGGTCACACCCGGAAGCTACGACTACCCGGTGTCGCATGATGCGTACCCGGTCATGCTCGATTCACCGTCGCCCGGCGGCACCTGGTGGCTGCCCGGATTCCCACGCGGCTTCTCACCGACCGGCGCCAATTGCCCGGCCGAGTTCCAGAGCGTCACCCTCGCCAATCCCGACCCGACCATGTACCCGTACCACGCCGAAGTTGAATACGCGGTCATGATCTGTCCGGGCGAACCGCAGGCGCCCGAAGAACCGTGTGAGTACTACAAACCGCCGTATCTCGACTACGCACCGCAGGGAATGCCCGACTTCGACCAGAAACAGGCCATGTGGCAGGACGAGTTCGGCGTGTGGTCGCACGACGGACCCGCCGCCGTGGCGAACTGCCTCTGGTGGTTTGATTCCAGGTTCGAACCTTCCCCGATCGATCCTCGGCCGTTCTTCCCCGGCCCGGGCAACCCGCCCCCGAATGACAACTACCCGCTGGTGCAGGCCTTTGGCCCGTTTGACGATCACGATACCACCAACGTCATTCCATTCATTAACGATCTGGCCATGCGTATGGGCACGAATGTCCACGGGTCCGGCACCCCGCCGAACTACCTCGTCGACGCCGTCAGGCAGATCTTCGTTGAGCGCGGTCTCGATCCTTACTTCAAGGATACCCTGGTGCCGCTGCCGACCTATGAGTTCATCCGCGATCAGGTCCTCGACTGTCAGGACGTAATCCTCCTGCTGGCGTTTTATGAGGAAACCGCCGCCATACCCATGCCGATCGGCTGGCACTGGGTCACCGTGGCCGGCGTCTGTACGACGAAGACCCAGATCTGTATCTCCGACCCGTTCCTCGACGCTCTCGAGGGTGAGCCGCCCGTAGGATCGGCTCACGGCGGCGGCGTCCACAATGACGCCAACAACATCAGCGGCCCGCACGGTCAGATCCAGCACGATCCCTACATGCTCACGTCGATGATGCTTCCCGGATTCCTCGTGCCTGTCGAAGTAGTGAACTATCCGACTCCACCGGAGCTCGTTACCAACTTCCTGGGCATGAACGCGTGGGAGGACTGGGCTCCCTACGACGGTGGACCCGTGATTACGATCATCAGTCAGGCGTTCGTAATCTGTCCGACAGAGCCTCAACAGGACACGTGCGAATACTACAAGGCTCCGTACGAGGATTATGCCCCGTTCGGGATGCCGGACTTCGATCAGAAACAGAACGCCTGGACCGGCGGTCCGCTCGGCGGATGGTCCTTCTGCGGTCCGGTGGCGCTTGCCAACTGCTTCTGGTGGTTCGATTCGAAATTCGAACCCACCCCGGTTGTGCCGCCGACCATCAACGACAACTACCCGCTCGTCACTCCGTACGGGCCGTGGGACGACCACGATCCGTCGAATGTCATTCCCTTCGTTGATTCGCTGGCCCGCTATACCAACTGCCCGCCGGGAGGGATTGGAACCTTCATCCTCGATCTCTTCACCGGCCTGCAGGCATGGCTGTCCAGCGTCGGCCTCGCGGGGGACTACACCAGCGTCCTTGTCCCCGCGCCTCCGTTTGAACTGATCCGCGACGAAGTGATGCGGTCACAGGATGTTATCCTCCTGCTCGGTTTCTACGAGTTCGAGCCGACCGGTTCGGGCTGCGTACGACACGGTGGCCATTATGTCACCGTCGCCGGCGTCTGCCCCGAAGAGTTCCGCATCTGCATCTCCGATCCGTACTTCGACGCCAACGAAGGGGAACCGCCCGCCGGCTCCGCGCACGGCTCGGCCGTGCACAACGACGCCGCCCTCATCTCCGGTCCGCACGGTCAGATCCAGCACGATGCCTACAACCTCGCCGTTCAGCAGGTCTGTCCGCAGTATCCCCCGATCGTCGAACTCATCGACTATCCGGACCTCTGGACGGACGTCGTCAACTTCTTCCAGCTCAATCCGGCAGAATGGAGCGGTCCACCCATTCCCTATGCGGGAGGTGAAATCCGCACTCTCATCGATTACGCCGTCATCATCTGCCCGCTCGACACCTGCGCCGGTCAATACCCCGGCGACGTCGACAACAACGGCGTCATCGACAGCGACGACATCGACTATCTTGCGTCGTTTATCGACTCAGGCGGTCCCGCGCCAACCGTCCCGGCGAACGCCGATCCCGATGGCGACTGCGATATCGATTACACCGACATCGCGTTCCTCGATTCATACATCAACGGTACCGGCAGCGCGCCGGTCCAATGCACCTGCGTCAATCCCCCGGTCACCTGCTGCCGCGACGAAACGGGCAACATCAACGACTCAGGAGCGGCGATTGATCTCTCCGACCTGATTTACCTCGTCAACTACCTGTTCCTCGGCGGGCCGGCTCCGTGGTGTCCGGAGGAAGCGAACATCAACGGCGATCTCGCCGGAGCAGTCGATCTGTCGGATCTCATCGCACTCGTCAATTATCTTTTCCTCGGTGGAGTTCCACCGGCACACTGCTTGTAACCGGTTGTTGAGCCTCGTGCTCGACAGCGCCAGAGAGGCCGCCCTGAGGGGCGGCCTCTTTTATAACTCGCAACCAATCGGACAGTTAGACGAAATCCGCGAAGCTTTACATCGGTCACTTCCGCGTCTCCCCCGCCTCCGCCTTCGGCGATTCCTCAGCATAGCCTCCCTCCACCCGCCGTTTCACCAAAACAAACATCAGGTATCACACACCATTTGGTCCTGTTTTTTCCCGCTCCACCCTCTTTTTTTATTGGGAAACAGTCTCCGTACATTATATTAAAAGGACAAATCGATACACAATACTACCTTAGCGATTGGCGGCTCTCGTGTATCCACAGATCGAAGAGCAACAGTTTTCAATTCCACACAAGAAAGGCCCTGTATGCGGATCAGTGTGCTAACGGCTGCTTTCCTGGTTCTATTCGCTGCCTCGTTCGTTTCCGCGGAACGAATTGAGCTGGGCACTGGGGGCGACGATGTTGAGGTCATCGTCCAACAATCAAACGACTCGCGTACCGTCGTTCGGTTTGAGGTGAACGCGTTTGATCGCACGGGGGCGACCATAGACGGCGCGACCTGGAACCTGATCGATCTTCCCGGGGAGGGGGAAACCAGAATCGAAGGGGCGCCTTCTCTGCCGCGCATCAGTCGCAGCATTATCATCGCCGACCAGGGATCGGTCGCCGTTCGCGTCACCGACGCTGAATTCGTCGACTTCCCTAACACTCCGGTCGCTCCCTCCAAGGGTGACCTGCTGCGAACGGTGAATCCCTCCGATGTCCCCTACGTCTTTGGGCCGGAGTACTCCAAGCCCGGATTCTACCCCCAGGAACTTGCATCGACGCGTGAACCGTATATCCTCCGGGATTATCGTGGGACGGTGATTGATCTGCAGCCGTTCCAATACGACCCGGATACCAAAACGCTTCGCGTCTACACGTCCGTGACCGTCGAGGTGGAAACCGAAGGCAGTGGCGGCGCAAATCCGCTGTACGATCGCAAATCGGCCGCGGCCGTCCCGGATTTCGACCTGCTCTACTCCCGGCACTTCCTCAACTTCAGCAGTGAGCAGAAATACACGCCCGTCATGGAGTCGGGCGACATGCTGATTATCGCCTACGACTCGTACGCGGCTGCCATGGCGCCGCTCGTCGACTGGAAGACGCAGAAGGGTATCAAGACCACTCTCGTGAACGTCTCTTCCATAGGCAACACCAGCACCGCGATCGATGCGTTCATCCAGAATTTCTATGACACCACCAACCTCGCCTGGGTGATCCTCGTCGGCGACCACAACCACGTCGCCACACCCCAGGTCTCCGGCGGCGCCTCCGACCCGTCGTACGCCAAAGTGGCGGGGACCGATGACTACCCGGATATCTTCATCGGACGGTTCTCTGCCGAGTCCGTGGCCGATGTCGAGACTCAGGTCGAACGTACGGTCGACTATGAAACCGACCCGCTGATCGGTGACTGGCTCCATCGCGGAACCGGGGTCGCCTCGACCGAAGGCCCGGGGCACTTCAACGAGTACGACAACGAGCATATGGGCTTTATCCGCGACGACCTGCTCGCGTTTACGTATACCGAAGTTGACGGCCTCTACGGCTATGCCGCGTCCGCAACCGACGTCGCAAATGCACTGAACGCCGGCCGAAGCATCGTCAACTACTGCGGTCACGGCTCCACGTCCGCGTGGTCGACCACCGGCTTCAGCAATACGGACGTCAACGATCTCGTCAATACCGCCATGCTCCCCTTTATCATCAGTGTCGCCTGCGTCAACGGTGAGTTTGACGGCTACACTTGCTTTGCTGAAGCGTGGATGCGCGCCACTGACGGTTCCGGCGATCCGACCGGTGCCGTCGCCGTCTACATGTCGTCCATCAACCAGACGTGGGATCCGCCCATGGACGCCCAGGACGAAATAAACGACCTGCTCGTCGCTGAGGCGAAAACTACCTTCGGCGGCATCTGCTTCAATGGTTCGTGCAAGATGATAGACGTTAACGGCAGCGGTGGCGTGTCCATGTACGACACCTGGCACATCTTCGGTGACCCGTCCGTGCAGCTGCGGACTGACCTTCCTGCCGCGCTTACCGTCACCCACGACCCGGTGATGCTTATCAGCGATACCGAGTTCCAGGTTACCGTTGGCGGCGAGGAAGGCGCGCTGTGCGCCGTCTCCTATAACGGCGTCCTGTTCGGATCGGCGTTCACCGATGCGTCCGGCGTCGCGGTTATCCCGTTCGCCGATGCGCTCCCGGTCGGACAGTCTATGACCCTGACCGTCACCGCGTTCAACGCGCTTCCGTATGTCGCCGGCGTCACCGTCATTACCCCCAGTGGCCCGTATGTCGTGTTTGACGGCCGGACGATCAACGACCAGCTTGGCAACGCCAACGGCCTTATCGATATCGGTGAAGACATCCTGATGGGCGTCCAGCTCATCAACGTCGGACCCGACGATGCCATCGACGTCGTCGCCAACATCACCAGCGCCGATCCGTATGTGACCATCACCGACGGCTCCGAGAGCTACGGAACCGTGACCGGAGACAACGGCACCGCTTATGTCGCCGACGGATTCGCGTTTACCGTCGCTGCCGATGCACCGGACAAGCACAACATCTCGTTCGACCTCGAAGTCACCGGCACCGCCCGCGATACGTGGACCGGAACCTTCCGCGTCCCGGTGCACGCCCCGGTTATCGGATTCGTCTCCGTCTCCGTTAATGACGCGTCCGGCAATCAGAACGGGATCCTCGACCCGGGTGAAACCGCCGATCTGGTCGTGAACATCCAGAATACCGGCACCGGTCGAGCTGTCGCCACCGAAGGGTACCTCTACGCGAACGACAGCTACGTTACGGGAGACGACACCTGGTCGGTCTTCGGCCTCGTCGACTCGATTAACGGCGCGGCCAACAACTCGGCCGACGTCTTCACCGTCACCGCCGACCCCACCTGTCCGCTCGGACATCCCGCGACCATGGAGATCGACATTCAGGCCGAGGGTGGTTACTCCGCGACCCTGCAGTGCGAGATTGTGGTCGGCGACCGCGTCGTCATCTTCTCGGATGATTTCTCCTATGATCAGGGCTGGACTGGGCTCGGCGGCTCCGCCGAATGGCAAATCGGTCCGCCTGCGGGTGCCAACGGCGACCCGGCCAGCGACCACTCGCCCAGCACCGACAATCAGGTGCTCGGCAACGACCTGACCAGTCAGGGACAGTATGAAAACTACATCGGATCCACCCAGTGGGTGACGTCGCCCGTCATAGATTGCTCGGCAATGACCGGCACCATCATGACGTTCTATCGCTGGCTGGGTATCGAACGTGCGACATACGACCACGCCTACTTCGAAGTGTTTGACGGCTCCGGCTGGGTCCGGTTGTACGAAAATCCCGATGTCTCCTTCACCGATCCGTCATGGCAGGAACAGAATTTCGATGTCTCCGCGTATGCCGACGGCAACGCCCTGTTCCAGCTCCGGTTCGGCATGGGTACAACCGATGTCTCCGTTAGGTACTGCGGCTGGAATATCGATGACATCGAGATCAAGGCGTACGGCACCGCGGCTCACCCGATCTGCCAGTTCGCCGAAAACGAGGTGACCATGACCGTGGCTCCCGGCGAACAGGAAGTGCACAACCTCGTCGTGCGCAACCTGGGTGACGCCGTCCTCAGAGTCACGTTCACCTCGAACGAGATATGGTTGTCGTGTTCCACCTCGGCTCAGTTGATCGACCCGGCGGACAGCCTCCTGTTCCCGGTAACCTTCAACTGCGCGGGAATGGAAAAGGCCCAATACGAGGGCTCCCTGCTGTATACCACCAACGACAACATGCACCTCACCGGCAGTATCCCGGTCCACTTGACCGTCAGTTGCTGCGTGGGCTTGACCGGCAATATCAATGCCGATCCGTCCGATGAGACCGACCTGTCGGATCTCCTCTACTTCGTGAATTTCCTCTTCACGAGCGGACCCGCCCCCACGTGCGCTCCCGAGGCCAACGTGACCGGCGATCCGGAAGGGAACGTGGATCTGACCGATTTGATCTACCTGGTCAACTACCTGTTTAACGCAGGACCCGAGCCGGTGCCCTGCCAGTAAGGTTCTTGAACTCTGCCGAATAGCAAACGGCCGGGTCGCACCTCGCGACCCGGCCGTTTCACTATCTTAGATCCCGACCGCTTACGTGGTCACAAAGAACCGCGCGGCGTACGGCTTCATGAGTACGGGAATGTCGAGCCCGTATACCTCCTCGGTCGTGCTCGCCGACTTGCGGATACTGCCCTCGCGCCCGTCCCGAACTTTCGCAGCCCAGTCGGCGTCCAGCAGCAAACCCCTGCCGATCGCAACCATATCGATACCATCATCGAGCACGCGCTGAGCCTGTTCGGGCCGCTGTATTCCACCCACGCCGATAACCGGCACTTCGGCCGGCAACGACTCGCGAATCAACTTCGTCGGATGTGTATG
This sequence comes from Candidatus Zixiibacteriota bacterium, assembly GCA_034003725.1. Classification (NCBI taxonomy): domain Bacteria; kingdom Pseudomonadati; phylum Candidatus Zixiibacteriota; species Candidatus Zixiibacteriota bacterium. The sequence goes on along the minus strand of JAVEYB010000002.1, from coordinate 175,983 downwards.
GTTCGGATAGTCCCCGCGAACCCCCACCCCGTAATCCCAACTCGAAACATGAACGATGTCGACCCCGAGCGGAACCAGCGCCTTCAATAGCTTGATCGCGTCATACGTCGAATATCCATCGGGGTCCGGTTCCTCCGGAGACACTCGAAAAGACACGGGGTACTCGTCGCCCACCGCCTGTCGCACGGCCTTCACGACTTCCGATGCAAAACGGACCCGATTCACCCAGGTCCCCGCCCCCCACTCATCGTCGCGCTTGTTTGTGAATGGCGAGAAGAACTGCTGAAACAAATAGGTGTTTGCGCCGTGAAGTTCAATCCCGCTGAAGCCCGCGGCTTTTGCACGGGCAGCGGCTCCTGCGAACGACTCAATGAGATTCTCTATCTCAGCGCCGGTTAAGGCCCGGGGAAGCTCCGAGGTCCCCCGCCGATTATGCACCGCCGATGGCGCCACGGGCTGCGCTCCGCAGAGTTGCTGCCTCGCGGCGTTTCCCCCGTGGTGAATCTGCAGGAAGGATGCCGCCCCCGTACGATTAATAGACTCCGCACATCGAGCCAGCGACCCCCGCAGCTCGTCACGATCGCAACCCACCTGTCGTTCGAATGAGTGCCCCGATTTATGACAGTAACAGGCCGGGGTCATCACCAGCCCGATGCCTGATCGCCCCCGTCTGGCAAGGTATGCGATCTCCTGGTCCGAGAACGAACCGTCCACCTCCCCCGCCGTGGTCGTCATGGGTGCCATGACCAGTCGATTGTCAAGACGGAGTTTCCGGCCAACTTGAAGCGGTTCAAACAGCGCCGGCCAGTGTGCCATACATCAAGGATACGGCTATCCGTGATCACTCGCAAGCGATAGCTCCATCGACCTGCCCAATCAGTGCGCTGAATCGCCTCCGCGAAACGACGCCCGCCGCTACAGACGCTCGAATGGGTCGAATCGCTTGAACGTGACTTTCTTTTTCTCGCCGTTCCGCTGCACTTCCACCGCGACCTTCGACCCCGGCTCTCCCTGAAACGCCTCGCGTGTTCCCACCAGTCCTCCATATTCGGCGACCGGGCGTCCGCCCACCGACAGAATAACGTCGCCCGCAGCCAAACCCGCCTCATCGGCCGACGTCCCCTTCATCACGTGATGTATGGCTATTCGACCGCTGTCGTCGAGCGACAACTGCAGGCCCGTGAGCAAACGTGGAGGCAACTGCTTGCCGAAATCGCCGCCCTTCTCTACGATCAGGCGCTGATTCTGGTAATCGAGGTACAATGTGAAATGCCGAAGCAGCGTATTGCCGATATTGCCGGTCTGCTCGCCGCCCGCCAGCGCCCCGGCATTGGACTCTGTGGAAAACGACATGATACGCTCCGGCACCGTAAGGCCCGCGAAACTGACCGAATCCACCTGAATGTGACGCGTATCGAATCCCCCGCCGGCACCGAACGCCACCCCGTCGATACCGGCTCGATCCAGATATCCACGCTTTTTTGCGAACGGATAATTAAAACTGGTGCCCGTTGCACCCAAATCCAGACTCCACACTCCCTCCGTCGTACCGTCGACCGTCAGCGGAACCAAAAAGATGTTTTGCTTGGACAGGGGCGCATCGAGTACCACACCGTCTCCGTAGTACTCAAAGGCCTTCGGATCATAAAACGACACCTCCCTCGCCGCATAATCCACTTTTGTTATGACCCGGGAGAGAAAGTCGTATCCAAGAATCCCTGCCACTTTGAACCCCAGCAGCTTGCCGATCACACCGTCGATATCGATGATTGCCACGCGCTGCGATGCGAACTGCACCCCCGGAAGCGAAAATGCCGGCATTCGGCCGAACGAAACATCGACTACATTCCCCGCTCCCTGCCCCTTGATGTCCCCCTCACGCTCGATCCCGTGCCGCTCCGCGTACGCCCTGTCGATCACCGTCGACCCGGCCCCGGAATCGAGAATCCACAGCCCCGTGTCTCCATCGACAACGACCGGGAGATAAATGTGATTCTCGATATACTCGAACGGAACCCGCTCCGCCGATACACCGTTGGCAAACACAAAATCACGAACGTCGACATCAGGCGGCTCGAACAGCTCCGCCGGTACCGGAATGTCCTGCTCGATCCGTGTGAAAACGACCTTCTGCGTCATCCCGGGAGGATTCGTTGTCGTGGTCTGTACGAACGGCCGTACGAAATCGCCCACCGCCCGGTAGTCCGACAGAAGAGTCGTCGTGGTGTCGTCCGGTGTGATCGTCACCGTCTTCAGTATGTAGTGCGTCGCCTTGTCATAGTAGTCGAGCCGGACCGACTGGTTCACGGCGTTCGTCGTCCGAAGTACATAACACGCCGCCGCACCCACATCCTCCGTGCCCACCAGCTCGATGTCAAACCACGGCGAAGCAGGATTGAGTTCTTCGAACTCCGCCCGAAGGCTGTCTATCAGGCGCTCCCGCAGCGTCACGGAGTCGCGCCGAAGCTGAAGTTTGCTGTTGTGATCCACAACCCACCGAAACGATCCGTTATCTCCGTCCACCTGCCGCATTGAACCCAGGTCAACCTCCGTGCGATACTTCAGCAGGTCGGAACTCCAGCGGGTGAATGTGCCCTTTAACCCCGTACCTATCAAATCGATCGATCCTTCCATGTACACCGTCTTGACCGCCCTCAGACGCTCGACTCCGCCCATCGCCTGGTAGTGTCTCCGAAGAATGTCATACGGGTCCTCATCACGCGACTGGGCTTGCGGCGCGGGAGCAGTCAACAGAATAATGGCCGCAGAAACTGCAGCCGCGAAGCGAATCGATAATTGGTAGGCCATCTCCAACTGGTCCTTTCACGTTTACCAAAACTACATAGCTTACAGCCACATATACGTCTACACCGTCCAAAAGTGTCACCCCTCACGCGTGCGGCGTAAAGTTTGCGCCCCCCGTTTTGACTGGTCAAAAAAGTTGCATCGATGTCAAATCTATACTACCGTTGGTCGGTTTTGCAACTGGAAGCGCCAGACTTCCGTGCATGACATCGACAACGGAGGTGCAATGACAGCATCACGGATAGCCGTCTTGCTGGTGGTTGGACTATGCCTGTGTGGACAGCAGGCACTGTCCGCCTGCGTCACCCTGTCTTGGACTGCGACAGGTGACGATGGCGCCGTCGGTACGGCGTCTTTCTATGATATTAGGTTCTCCCGCTCGGCCATCACGGCCGAAAACTGGTCGTCGGCCACACCGGCTCGGGTTATCCCGAACCCCAAACCGGCCGGCGCCCGGGAAGAGTGGCTCGTATCCGGTCTCGAACCCGGTGTGCGGTACTATTTCGCCATCAGAGCGGCCGATGAGTACCGAAACTGGTCGGACATCTCAAACGTCATCTCCAGACGTGCCCCTATGCAGGTATGCAGCGGTGTCGTCGGAAATGTCGACTGCGATCCGTTCGATGACGTTGATCTCAGCGATGTCGTCCGCCTTGCGGGCTATCTGTTTCTGAATGGACAGATTTGCTGCCCCGAGGAAGCGAATATCGACGGCGATGTCCTCGGCCGCGTAGATCTCAGTGATCTGTTGCGGCTGGTTCAGCATCTCTTCACGCCCCCCTATCAACTGCCCGCCTGCCTGTAATCAGCTGGCTGGAAAACGCGGGTCTGTGGACGGCGGCCGGTTATGACCGGCCGCCGACTTTGCTGACTCATCCGTCCAATCGCTGTTCAACCCTTGACAAACACACAGCACGGACTATCTTTCTACTGTCCCCTGCAATCATTCAAAGGGAGGATCTTCCATGCGTTCCTATCCGCTTGCATTAATGTGTCTCCTGCTTCTGGTTGGCGCCGCGCTTGCCCAGGACTTTTCATCCGCCAATCAACCCCTTGCAGGACCAACACTTAGCGGCAGTATCTCGAACTCCCGGACGAACGGTATTTCCACATCGATGGGTGACGAAATCACCGAACGCGGCGACTGCAATCTCGATGGCATCCCGTGGACGATTGGCGATGCCGTTTACTTCTCCACCTTGTTCGCCGACCCCCAGGGTGCCGGTATCACCTGCGGCGACCTCAATCTGGACGGTGTCCCCAATCATATCTCCGATCTGGTCTACATGCAACTCGCCTCGCTCGGCTTGATCGACCCACAGTCGACCCAGCCTGATACGTCGGAGTACGTACTCACCTTGTGGGACTACCTGTACGAAGGCCGCGTTGGCATTGGGGGCGCCGATTCCGCCTGCGCCGTCTTTCTCGTCTTCTACGGCGATATCCCTATCACATCCGGACAACCCCTCGCCGAGCTGAACTCGTGGACTGATGGTGAGTACACCTACGTGCTTGGCCTCCCCGACGTCGACTACGCAGCTTCAACCCTCGATCGAAGACCGCTCGTCGACGGTACGTTGCTGTACCACACGGGTGGATGGTTGGTTTCAGCGCAGGCGTCGACGTGTGAAGGTATTCTGCTGCCGGTGGATGTAGAATCGTCGCGCGGCGACTGCAACCGCGACGGAGTCCCGTGGTCGATTGCCGACGTCGTAAGCTTCGGCAACTACTTCAATTCGACTGGCGTCCTCAATGGGTGTGGCGATCCCAATCAGGATGGGCAGGCAGATCAGGTGTCCGACTACGTGTACGTATTGCTCTGCATGTTGAATCTGGTAGATCCATCTCAAGAGCCCGCACCGACCTCTGACCAAGCTCCAGCCATCACGTATGATAATCAACTCGGCTCCATCCACATCGAGAACACCGACTCGATTGGCGCTCTCTGTTTCGTGTTTTCCGGCGACGTTGAAATTACCGCCGGGCCGTCCGGCGCCGAGTTCATCCGAGCCACCGATGGCCAAACGACGCTTGTCTTTGAACTTCCCACTTTTGATGCACAGTCTCCGGTGTTTCAGCCGATAAGCGATGGTGAGCTATTCACGTATTCGGGCGGAAGTCTCCAATCCGTTCAGGCCTCCAACCGCGACGGCGCGCGGATGCCGGTGCAGTTCCTTTCCTCCAACTGCTGTACCGGACTCACGGGCAACGTCAACGGGGATCCCCTGGATTCGTCCGACCTCTCCGACCTCATCTTCTTGGTCAATTACCTCTTTCTCGGGGGTCAGGGACCCGTGTGCCCGGACGAAGCGAACGTCGATGGTGACAGCCAATCGGCAATCGATTTATCCGACCTGATTTACCTGGTTGGATTCCTGTTTCAGGGCGGTCCGGAACCGGCCCCCTGTCCATAAGCTACCACGACCTCGCAACTGAGATCGGCCCGGCGGATATCTACCCCACCGGGCCGCAACTACTTGGCGAACGGCCACAACAACCCTCGCTCACCCGGGTTGACAAACGGGGACATTGAGGTATATTTATAGGTCATCATAAACACTCTAGCGGGGGAGAATCGCCATGCAGATTCTCAAAGTCCTCCTTTTTTCAGCCGCGCTATCGCCAGTGTTAGCGATAGCCAACCCTCCCGAGCCGCCCATTTTTACCGGTTGCCCAACCGAAGTGACCGGTAACCACTGTGACTCGTTGCTGTACTCGGTTGTTGCCATCGATCCCAACAGCTCTCAGCCCGGCTACAGCCGAAATGTCCGCTACCACTTGGTCTCCGGCCCCGGCACAGTCGACTTCAAAACAGGCCTCTGGCTCTGGCATCCGGAACCACTCGATGTTTATCACAATTACCAGGTTGAAATCGCGGCCTCCGCCAACGACACCATGACTACCGGCGACCAGAACTGCCGGTTCACCGTCCGCGCATTGGACCAGCCTCCTGTTTGGAACGATCGAGGCTGGCAAATGTACGAAATCGACCAGGACGAAGAGCTGGTCGTCCAACTCGAGGCGTACGACCCCGACGAGTGCGACGATGTCGGCTTCTTCGTGTACCAGTTCCTCCCCGAACCGACAGGCGCATGGTCCCTGGACAGCCTGACTGGAAAGTTTCGGTTTGCCCCCGTGCACGCCGACCGGCTTACCCGCTTCCACGTCTCCATAGCCGTCTCCTTTCGGCAGGGTAGCGCTTCAATCGTTTACAATCTGGTAATCGACGTCGGTCCTGTGGCCGCCCAGATCCTGCCGATCGTTCGAATCGATACGATTTCCGGCATCCGACCGGGAGAAACCTTCGACCTGCCGGTGTGGCTCGAAAGGACTGACCGCGACTTCAATGCCGGTCGATTCCACATCGCCTACGATTCCAGATTCTTCGAACTCAACGAAGTCCGAACCGGCCAATTCCTCACCGACTGCGGGTGGAACGAGGTCGAATGGCAGGATGTCACCTTCACCGATCACTATCCCGGATTCCTGAATATGCAGGGAGTGCAAATCACACTCGATGCCGGCGATGAAGGCTCCGCTCTCTGCTACCGACCCGACTCCCTGCACGCCGAACTGTTTGTCCTCAATTTCACGACTGCCAACGACACGTCGCTGCACACCCGAGGACTACCCGTCCGGTTCTATTTCAGCGGTTGTTACGACGACTACCTCATCGACAACGATACGGAATACAAGTGCATCGCCGACCGGGTTCGCTATGTCAACGGCAACTATCTGCCGCTGCCGGACGAACTTCCGTCCTTCTCCGGAATCCCGCTTGATTGCTTCGCCAACCCGTACGCACAACGGACCACCACCTACATACACGGTGTAGTCAGTTTCGCTGACACGATTCAGCCGGACCTGGATGGCGACTGCGACGGTGATGGAGATCATCTTGATCCCGCGGATATCGTATGCTTTAAGCACATATTGGGCTACTCTAATATCCACATCGCTGAGTTTGTCCACACGATACGAACTCGAGCCGGTGAAATTCCGGAAATGACTCCTTTCGATTCAACTCTCGGCCCCAATGTAACAGTCTTCCATGACACCGTCGCCAATACCATATCCATCAGTGGCGCTGACTCGATCTCTGCTTTGTACATCATGCTCATCCGAGGTTCGACCATTTCGTATGTCCAAAACGAGCACGCCCTCGCCGAATCCACTCCGAGCCTGTTCACCCATATCGCCATCTCCGCCCCACTGGGTGCAGTAACTCCCCTCGAGTTCCCGACATTTCGAGACGGCATCCTCCTGGCGTACACCGGACGCGATGAACTAGTTGACGTCGAGGCGTCAACTCGCGACGGTCGCAGAATGCCCGTCCGCATCATCCAACAGCCCGCTCCATATCGCGTGGTCATCCAGGCCAACTCCGGATACGGCGGGGACGGCCATGCGCCGGACGAGATTCCCAATGTCGACGTCTATCTGGAAAATGCACCCGCTCCTATCGGCGGCTTCAGCTTCCTGCTGGCCTATGATAGATCGAGAATCTCGCTGTATGGCGGCCTCGGCCTGGAACACCAAACATCTCCCCTGTATGCCGACTGCGGATGGGAGTACTTCACCTTTCGACAGCACGCGAACTCGAACTGCGAACCGAACTGTCCCTCCGGCCTCCTGACCGTAGTCGGACTCGCCGAGACCAACAACGGCCCCTACCACCCCGACACATGCAACCTCGCGGAAACCGAATCGCAACTTCTCTTCACGATGCCTTTCCTGCACGGCGGTTCGGCGACTTACGTTCCTGAGTGGGTGCCCATTGACTTCTATTGGACTGACTGCGCCGACAACGCACTATCCAGCATAGCGGGCGACACCCTCTTTGTCTCTCATACAGTAAAACGGCTCCAATCTCACCCGCTTCCCGATACCGCCAACGATCCGTACTGGGTGAACGTGACCGATGAAACGACCGGCTTCCCCACCTACACAGGTGTCCAGCAGGAATGCTTCGGCGAATTCGGTCCCGATGTCATCTATCCCGTGAAGGCCGTCGAGTTAGTCGGCGGTGGCGTTCTGCTCAACGACGGCGATCTGTCACGAGGGGACCTGAACCTCGACGGTATCCCGTACACAATTGCCGATGCTGTCATGTTCTCGCGCTATCTCCTCTACGGCGACACGGTCTTCCTGTCGATTCCCGGCGTTCAGTTCCCGCTTGAGGCCGCCAGGTACGCCTCCGATATCAATGCCGACGGCGACCCGTTCACCATCGAAGACTTCGTCTGCTTGATTCGGGTGATCTATGGAGATGCCGTCCCGTATCCTCCGCAGGATCCCGCCCCCCATCCGGTCACTTTCACCCTCAGCGAGTACGGCTATCTGTCCTACGAAGGTGAGTATGATCTGGGCGCCGTCCGGATCGTCTACGAGGGCGACTGCGCACCAGGCTCACTGCTCGACCAGATGGAAATGCAGTACTACACCAGTGGCGACTCCACGGTCGTCCTGCTGTACAGTTTCGACGGTGAGTACATTGAGGCCAACCACGGCCACTTCATGGACCTTCTGCCCGGTGGCTGTGCGGCCATCCGCTCGATAGTAGCAGCCGATTACTGGGGACGCGCCGTCCAGTGCATCTACGACACCCCCGCCGACGTCGGCGACGAAACCGAAAACCTTCCCGACCACTTCGCCCTTGAGCAGAACTACCCGAACCCCTTCAATCCTGCAACCACTATAGAATTCGCCCTTCCGGTGGCCGCCGATACTCGCATCACGATCTACAACATCCAGGGCCGGATCGTACGCACACTCGCCGACACCCACTTGCCCGCCGGCTATCACGCGGTCGTCTGGAATGGCCTCGACAACTACGGTAACACCGTCGCCAGCGGCGTCTACCTGTATCGCATCGATGCCGCCGGGTTCGCCGCCTCTCGCAAAATGCTGCTCCTGAAATAACGACGCGCTTCCCATCACTGATACAAAAGGCCGGGCCGCCCCGGCCTTTTTCGCGGCTCCCGTGCCTTTGCGCTTGATACCAATACAGCATACACGTATGTTCTCCCAATGTGCGTATCGGGCCCCGGTGCCTTTGACTGAAACATATCGCTCGACCGACCGTATTCAATCACAGGTCCGTGTCAAATCGTGGGAGAGTTGCACGAATGACCCTTGACAAAGACTTACTGCTTATCCTGAAGTCCTCCGGCATCGGAGACGGTGAAATCGATCTCGGCAACAAGCTAATGCGTTCGTTCCTGTCCATGCTGGTTGAGATGGGCCAGATTCCCGCTCGTATTATTTGCATGAACTCCGGCGTCTTTCTCACCACCGTGGACTCCCCTGTCGAAGACATCCTGAAAACGATGGAGGCCAAAGGAACCCTGATACTCTCATGCGGTACCTGCCTCGATTACTTCAATCGCCGTGACAAGCTCGTGGTCGGACAACCGTCAAACATGCGCGAGACCGTTGAATCCATGCTGCACTTCAGGAAAGTCATCACACCGTGAGGTCGTAACGTAGATGATTAGAGTTACCGGGCTCCGCAAGCAGTTCCCTGGCCTGATCGCCGTCGACGACGTCTCCTTTGATATCCCCGCCGGCGAAACTTTCGGCCTGCTCGGACCGAACGGCGCCGGCAAAACCACTACCATCGGCATGATCGTCGGCGTCCTCAAGCCCGATCACGGTACCGTCACCATCGACGGCGTCGATGACTCCACGAAGCCGACCGTCCGAAAAAGCATCGGCAACTCGCCGCAGGCCCTCGCCCTGTACGATGACCTCACCGCCGTCGAGAACCTTCGCTTCTTCGGCCGCCTCTACGGACTATCCGGCCGAGTGCTGAGCGAGCGGGTCACCGCCATCCTCGATCTCGTCGGCCTGACCGAACGCCGCCTCGACCGCGTGAAAACATTCTCCGGCGGAATGCAGCGACGGCTCAACCTCGGCTGCGCGCTCGTCCACGACCCGCCTATCCTGCTGCTCGACGAACCCACTGTCGGCGTCGATCCGCAGTCCCGAAACCTGATCTTCGAAAAGATTGAGGAACTCAAAAAACAGGGCCGTACGATCGTATACACGACCCACTACATGGAAGAAGCTCAGCGGCTCTGTGACCGGGTCGCCATCATCGACCACGGCAGGATTCTCGCCCTCGACACCGTCCGTGAACTGATCGCCCGCCACGGCGGCAAAGCCGTTGTCGCCGCCGACCTGAACACTATTCCCGATGACCGGTCCCTCCTCCCCGCGCCGTTGGACGGCGACCATCTCCGCTTCGAGACGAACTACCCCATGGAAGACATCGCGCGACTCGCCCGCTCGGGTCTGGACTTCCGCACGCTCGCCGTCGACCAGCCCGACCTCGAAAGCGTCTTTCTGAACCTCACCGGACGGAGGCTCCGCGACTGATGTCTCAAATCCTCGCCATCGCGATCAAAGACCTCCGCCTGCTCCTGCGTGACTACGGCGGCATGTTCTTCGTGCTCGTCTTCCCGTTGATTATGGCCCTGCTCTTCGGCGCCATCTTCGGCGGCTCGGGCGGAGGCGGGGCACGCTCGATGAAAATCGGTATCCCCGACCAACCGCGTGCCGCGGAGAAATCGTTTTACGATGAGTTGGCGAAATCGGACGTTCTCGATATCACCGTGCTGCCCGCTGACTCCGGAAGATCGCTCGTTTCCGCCGGCAAACTGATCGCCTTCGTCGGATACACCGACACGTCGTCTACTCAATTCAGCATCTTCTCCCCCTCGCGACCATCCATCGAGGTATGGATTGATCCGAGCCGCAAGGCGGAGTCCGGCTACCTCAACGGCCTCATCAGTCAGGCGTATTTCTCGATCGTCCAGCGTCGCATGATGGATATCCCCGCCATGCAGAACGCACTGGCCGACCAGATACGGCTGTTTGATACCGCCTCCGGTATACCGCCCGACGATCGTGCGCAGATTGGTTCGATGCTGAACCGATTTAACGATTTTCTCGGATCGATCGCGGCCCTTGATTCTACCGACTCTACCGACTCCCGAGGTTCGGATACAGCTGCCTCCGGCTCCTCAGACTCCTCTGACGACTTTTCGCCCTTCCGGCCTCCTGATATTCAGTTCACTGAAGCCGTAGTGACCAGCCTGGAACCTCGTACCAGTTGGGAGATAACGTTTCCCCAGTCCGTGCAATGGGGACTCCTCGGAGTCGTGGCCGCATTTGCGATGTCGCTGGTTGTGGAACACACCCGGGGTACCTACCTGAGACTAAGACTTGCCCCCATCAGCAGAGCGCAGATCCTCGCCGGCAAAGGCCTCGCCTGCTACATCGCGTCGGTGAGCATCTGTGCCCTGTTGATGCTGGTCGGCATTCTCGTATTCGGCGTGCGCGTCGCTTGGCCGCTGGGGCTGGCAGTCGCTATCCTCTCCGCCGGAGTTTGCTTTACCGGCATCATGATGCTTATCTCCGTCATGGGCAGGACCGAACAGGCCGTCGGCGGCGCCGGATGGGCCATTCTCCTCATCATGGCGATGACCGGCGGCGGCATGGTGCCGCTTATCGCGATGCCCCGGTGGATGCTCTCGATCGGCGCCTTCAGCCCCGTCCGGTGGAGCGTGACGGCCCTCGAAGGCGCTATCTGGCGCGGTTTCACCGCCGCTCAGATGGTCACCCCCGTCGCCATCCTGCTCGGCACCGGCGTTGCCTGTTTCGCGCTCGGCGTCTTCATTTTGGCCCGCCGTGATCGATGAGTCGCCCCCACATACGCACCGCAACGAATGCATTTTGTTGACACCCCGTTTCAACTCGCTATCTTTGTCCTGGGTTCGGGATCAACACGGGAAACGTCGCCACCCAACCGGTTCGCGACAGCTCCCGGACGGGTGCACAGGATGTGGTTGGTACGGACATGTTCACGGAATTCTGGCCGATAATTCTTCGCATCGTATCCGTCCTCGCCGGCTGCGCCGCCGGTCTGATGATCGGTGGTCTGATCTACTTCGTCTTCTTCGAAGACAGCGTCATCTCTTGCAGCAATGATACCTGCCTGCGCTCCGGCAAGGTCATGACCGCCGCGGCGATCCTGTTCTTCCTCGCCTCCGTGTACATCCTTCATCTGAACATCATCTCACCGATCGTTGTCTCCCTGACTGCAATGGCGATTACCCGCATCTTGTGGGCGCTCGGCGATGGACTGATCGAAGCCGGCCGTATTTACGAAGCACTCACGGCCCTTGCGTCCGACGATCGCCCCGTTCGCGATTTTCTCCACCGCGCCCGTGACTACCGCCAGGTTCAGGACTTGCGCAAGGTCGCCCGGCGTATGTTTGTCCCCGGCTCCCCGCAATTACGTTCGCTCGAAAAGGTGATCTCCGAGGAAATCGAAACGCCGCCCGGCGATCACCCCTCAGACGCCCCGTCGTCCTGAGCGCCTTGCCCCGCGCTCTTATCCGCTTATCGATATCGGCCGACGCTGCTCGTCGATCGCAACCATCGTAAACGTCCCCTTGATCGCGCTCTCCCGACCATCCGAGAACATCTCTTCCATGTACAACTCGACTTCCACTTTTATGCTGGTCCTGCCGACCCCAACCACTCGCCCGATCATCTCGACAATCGTCCCGGCCGGGATCGGCTTCGTGAAGTCGGTGCGGTCCATGGAAACGGTCACGACATCGCGACGGCAAAACCGCGTGGCGGTGATGAACGCGACTTCGTCCATCCAGCCGAGCGCCTGCCCCCCGAACAGCGTATCGTAGTGGTTCGTCGTGTTCGGGAAGATCGCCTTGCAGACGTGGGTGACTGAGCCGGCCATTCGTTGTTCACGTGTCATTGTATCTTCTCCGGGTATGTTCTTGACGGGTGTTGCCGAATGTAGGCAGGACGGGTCGATGATGCAAGTCCGATGCGGCGCTATCGGAAATCGCGCGACTTGACCTGCACCGCCCGGCTCTCGAACTCGAGCGGGTAAAGCCGGTGAGCGATGATATTGATCACGCCGTCTTTCTTCTCCAGCGTCCCCTGGACCAGCAGGGCGCGCGAGAAAATAATGATCCGGCGAAAACGCTTCATGATCGCCGGCTTGACCACGATATTGGCAAAACCGGTCTCATCCTCGAGCGTGATGAATATGAACCCCTTCGCGGTAACGGGACGCTGACGGATCACCACCACCCCCGCCACGATCGCCGACGAGTAATTGGACAACCCGTTGAGCTCCCCAGCCGCAAACACGCGCTTCCGACGCAGCCGGTCGCGGATCAACGTCATCGGGTGCGGCCCGTTCGACAGGTTCATCCCCTTGAAATCCGCCGCCAGCCGCTCCAGCGTCTCCATCGGCGATAACTTCCGCTCCCCCTCCTCCATGAATGACATCTGCAGCTCGTCGGCCGACCGGTTGATCAACGCCAGCACCCTCCACAACGCCTGTCGACGACTCGTACCAAAACAGTCGAATCCACCGATCATGGCGATCTGTTCGAGTGCGTCGCGATCCAGTTTCGTCCGAAAGACAAAATCGTCGATTGTATGAAACGGCCCGCCCGCCAACGCCTCTTCGATCGCGCCCTGCGCCGACGGCCCGAGCGATTTGACATACCGAAATCCGAGCCGCACCGCGCCGTTCTCGATCCTACAATCCCACTCGCTGCGCGACACGTCAACCCCCAGAATCTCCACCCCGCGACGCTGCGCTTCGTAGACCACGGTCGACGGCGTGTAAAACCCCATCGGCTGCGCGTTGAGCAGCGCACAGTAAAACTCCGCCGGAAAATACACCTTCAGGTATGCCGAAACATAGACCAGCAGCGCGAACGATGCGGCGTGCGACTCGGTGAATCCAAAATCCGCAAACGCCGCCAGCTGGTTGAATATCTTCCACGCCGATTCCTCGTCGATCCCCCGCGCCACCATCCCCGCAATCAACCGCGTCGAAAGCTCCTCCATACGCTCCCGGGAACGCTTGTGCCCCATGGCGCGACGAAGCTCGTCCGCCTCGCTCGGCGTAAATCCCGCCGCCGCGACCGCCACCTGCATCCCCTGCTCCTGGAACAACGGCACCCCCAGCGTACGCTGCAGGATTCGCTTCAACCGAGGATGCGGATACGTCACCGGCTCCTCGCCGTTGCGACGGCGAAGATACGGGTGAACCATATCCCCCTGGATCGGCCCCGGCCGAATCAGCGCAACCTCCACCACCAGATCGTAAAACCGACGAGGCTTGTGGCGCGGCAGCGTGTTCATCTGCGCCCGAGACTCAACCTGGAATACCCCCACCGTGTCCGCCGTACACAATAAATCGTATACCCGAGGATCGTCGTACGTCAGCCTGGCCGGATCGATACCTATCCCGTGATGCCGCTCGATCAACCGAAACGCAATATCCATCAACGACAACATCCCCAGACCGAGCAGATCGATCTTCACCAGCCCCATGTCCTGCGCGTCATCCTTATCCCACTGGATTACGCTCCGGTCGGGCATCGTCGCGTTTTCAACCGGCACGATCTGCGACAACGGCGTCTTGGTGATTAACATCCCCCCCACATGAATCCCCAAATGACGCGGGAACCTGCGAATCTGCGCGCACAGATCGAGCAGCAACTGCACCCGACGGTCGTTGACATTGATCGTGGCCTCCTGCAAACGCTCCGCCATCTCCTCCCCGCGCGAGTAGGAATCCAGATGCTTGGCCAGCCGATCCACCTCCGACGGCGAAAAACCAAGCGCCTTGCCCACGTCGCGAATCGCCGAACGCCCCCGATACGTTATCACCTCGCACACCATCGACGCGTGTCGACGACCGTATTTGGCGTACACATACTGGATCACTTCCTCCCGACGGTTGTTGGCGATATCGATATCGATATCGGGAGGCTCGCGACGGTGCTCCGAAAGAAACCGCTCGAACAATAACTCCAATCGGATCGGATCAACCGCCGTTATCCCGAGACAATAACACACCGCCGAATTCGCCGCCGATCCCCGCCCCTGACTCAAAATACCGCTGTCACGACAAAACCGCGCGATATCCCAGACAATCAGAAAATACCCCGAAAAGTCGAGCTTCCTGATTATCCGAAGCTCATGCTGCAACTGGCGAACTACCTTGTCCCCCAACCGCCCGTACCGACTGCGCGCCCCCGCATACGTCAACTTGCGAAGATAGCTGAATGTCGTCTCTCCCGACGGAACCTCGAAATCCGGCAACACCGGATGTATCCGGTCCATCGAAAATTCACAACGCTCGGCAATCCGAACCGTGTTCGCGATCGCCTCGGGATACCGCGCCAGCTGCCGAACTACCGCCTCCGGCGGCTTCAAATACCGCTCCGCATTTGGATATAAAACCTCCCCCGCCTCGTCGAGCGTCGTGTGATGTTTGATACATGCCAGCACATCGGCCAGCCGACGACCGTCGGCCGTCGCGTAATGGACGTTATTCGTGGCAACCGGCGGTATCCCCAGCGATTCGCCGAGCTCGACCAGCTTCGCACACAAAAACTCGTGCACCGGCAGATTGTGATGCTGTAACTCGAAATAAAACCGCCCCTCGCCAAACAGGTCCCGATAATATTTCGCCCGCTTTGCCGCCTCATCCTCCCGACCGCAAACCAGCAGCGAGGGTACTTCACCCTGCACACACCCGGACAACGCAATCAACCCCCCATGGTACCGCTCGAGCATCTCATACGACACGCTGGCTTCCCCCTTCTTCCCCGCCAGCTGGGCCTCGGAAAGCATCTGCGAAAGATTGCCGTATCCTTGTTGGGTCTCGACCAGCACAACCAGATGATGCCCGTTGTCAAGCGTCAGCTCCGCCCCGATGATCGCCTTTACGCCGGCCGCCTGTGCCGCCTTGTGAAATCGCACCGCACCATACAGCCCGTTGTGATCGGTAAGCGCCAGCGCGGCATAGCCCAGATCGGCCGCCCGGACAATCAACGTCTCCGGATGATCGGCGCCGTCAAGAAAAGAAAAATTGGAATGACAGTGCAATTCGATATACGATGACACTCCGGCCATTACTTCTCATACTACCTCCTCCCCGCCTATATCATCCCGAACTCGTGCACGCCCCAGCCCCCCTCACCCTGAGCCCGCCGAGACGGGTCGAAGGGTGACAGATCAACATAACCCCACACCCCTTCAATCAAACGCCCCCTGCACAAACCACTCCCCCGACTGCTCCCCGCTCCCCTGCACAAACACCAGATAACTCCGCCCTCCCTGCGCATCATCAAGCGTAACCTCGTAGTACTGACGCTCAAACGGACTGTCCCACCAATTTCCGGACAACCGCCAGGGACCGTCAAACCGCACAACCCCGTACGTGCGACGGTTGAGAGTCAGGCGAACCGGCCGCTCGCCTTCACTCACCACCCGGACCAACTGCGGCGGCTGGAAAAGACGAAGCCCCGCCGGGGAACGGCCTGCGTACGGCACAAACGGCGCCGGACTAACCGTACGCTCGACCGAGGGTGACCGCCGCGTATCATCGCCATAAGGCGCCAGCACGAACATCTTTTCGGGCAGCGGGGAATACTGCCGCCGAAAACAATACGCCCGCTCCACACCGGGCGGCAGTGTGACCGACTGGCGTTTGCTCCGCGGTCGACCGCCGGCCAGGCGGGATAAATCAAGCTGCTCCCCAACCACCGTCACCGCATTCGGCACGTGCACTCGTATCCCTATGACGCCGGCCCCAAACCGGATCGATGATAGAGCCTGCTTCAACTGCCGGAGAAACGGTCGAGCCGACAAACCGGGCGACTCCAGCGCCAGCGATACCGTCTGCCGCTGCTTATCCTCGCACACCAGTTCGACCTCCAGGCAGGCACACCCGCGACTGACCGTCCGAAGCCTCCGCAGTACGATATCCAGCAACGGCTCGATTTCGGCAAGCAAAGCCGGGATCGTCTCGACCGGATACAACAGCGACTTGTCGGCCTCGATCGCCTCGGTCGGCTGTTCCGGCGCAAACAGATCGTCACTGACCCCGTGCGACAACCGCGCCAGCGTCATCCCGTCGGCCTCGAACCGACCGATCAACTCGTTCGACCCAAACGAAGCCACCTGGCCGATCGTGCGGATCCCGAGCAGGCGAAGTTTCTCGATTGTGTCGTCGCTGATCGGAAGGCGCGTAATCGGCAGCGGCCGCAAAAACTCCTGCTCGGTGCCGTCGGGAACAACCACTATCGGCTCCTCCTGCCCGCCCGCAACCGCCGCCGCAACCGTCGCCACCGATGTATTGCTCGCCACCCCGACCGTGGCCGGCAACCCAAGCCCGGCCAGCAGGTCACACACCGCCCGGGCAAAACGGTGCTCGCTCCGATACAAAAGCATCATCCCCCCGACCTCGAGATAATACCTCCCCGGACATTCCTCCTCGACAAACGGCGTCAGGGCCTGCAAACGGTTCATCAAACGACTGGACCCCACCATCTCCCGCTCCCGGTCGTATGGGACCGACAGGAGATTGTCCACCCGAAGCCGCCCCTGGGCGACTGTCTGCCCCGACCGAATACCTCCCGCCAATGCGATATCATTCGCTGCGATTATCTCCGAGGCCTCCTCTCCGCCGTCAGCCACGACCACCGGCCGGGCGCGATACTGCGGATTATCGCAAAGAAACAGCGCCACCGGAAAAGCCGGGACAACCAGGGCCGCTATGCGCTCAGTGCGGTTCAAGCACCACCTCCACCGCCTGACCCGGTTTGCAAAGTCGGCTTTTGACCACCTGCACAGCCACCCGGGCCGAATCAATTCGATCAACCGAAAGCCGCAGCGATGCCATACTGGCAGGAATAATCTCGGCGGCACGATCGGTCAGAAAAATCACCAGCCCGCGAGCCCGAACCGTCTTGCGCCGAAGCCGGTGCAACAGGGTTATGGGAAGCTCCCGGGTGGTCCCGACCAGATCACACACCGCAATTGTTACCTCCCGATGCTTGAGCAGCAGCTCAGCGGCGCGAATCCCCCCCGCTAGACTGTCCGGCTTGACAACCAGCAGATGAGCCGGATCAAGCCCCCCATATTCTGCGGCCGGACCAAAAAAACAATTGCAAAAATCGATATAAGCTGCTTTTCCGTAACTTCTTACCATGCCTGATATCAAGCGAAACATTAATCCCGTCTTGCCCGAACAACTCCCCCCGGTGATCTCGATAAACTGCCCGTACGGGACCCCCCCCAACACAAACAGACGATCAAACGACTCTATCCCCGAAACAAACACCCGCCGTTCGAACTGCTCGTGCCCGCACACCGCCTCCGGCCAGCGCCCGGCAATCTCCTGCCGAACAACTGCCGCAGGAGCTTTTTGCTCGGCCCGGGCGATCAGACTGTCGAAAAATCGCTCGGTGACGGGGCTGTACGAGTGGTCCGGTTTCATATCTTCCCTTATTACTAATTCGTGGTTGGCGTACGTCCCCGTGCGCCGACGACCCTGTCTTTCATCTCGATTCGTGGTTGGCGTACGTCCTCGTGCGCCGACGACCCCTCCCGATTCGTGGTTGGCGTACGTCCTCGTGCGCCGACGACCCTGTCTTTCATCTCGATCAATACTGCCCACACGTGCAGTATCTATAATACAAAAAATCCCCCAACCGGCAATCACATAAATCGGTCCCCGTAGCAGATCCGCCTTCGAACCCGCCATCATGACGCTGATGAATATCCGCCCCCACTCCTGACCCGCCAAGTACCGTACAACCGTCCCGGGTCGGATGTTAATCGGCACTGCACCTTTCACGACCCCTCGAAACGTAGAATTCGGACGAACCGGTTCTGCCACCCCGGATCCTCCTTCTCGAGCTTGTTTAGGCATTCACCATGTCCGGTTGAGCACAACAACGAAAGCCCCGCTCGGTATCACAAACACACCCACGACAATTCAATTCTGCGCGAAAACGCTGCGCGAATCCGCGAGACACAAACCTCCTGTCATATCACAGCTTCACGCTGCTGCGCGAAAAACCGTGAGTGAACTGCGCGAATTCGCGCAGCCAGCCCCCCACAAACACTCAGCCGGGCAACTCACTACTTCTCGCACAACCTGCTGTCACCGAGTGCGATATCCGGCTGTCACATGACCTGCACGCGGTTCGGCATCGAAGTTGTATACCACGGCGGTGCAGTAAGTACACCCGAGAGGGTGAGGTGAGAATCGAGATCGGGAGGTGTCCGGGCGGATTCGGTTGTCTTCACGGTATGGCGGTGGCTGGCCCGCCAGGACACACTCTCCCGATCCTCGAAACAAACAAATCGACCCTCACGCAGACCGAATGAATCATCACGGTAGAGGCGCGACTTCAGATCGGGGGAACTGCATCTATCGTGTGACGCAGACGCCCCCTCGCGGGTGGGGAGGTCCCAATGAAATGCCTTATCACCACAGCGCTCTCTCTGGCGCTGGCATGTAGTCCAATCTCGTTCCCGCTAGCCGATCAATCCGGCGAGAAGAATGCCGAGAAACCAATGATGCTCACACCCAACTCCAACACGGGCGTGTCACAGGTCAGGATTGCTCCGGATACGGAACAACTGAAGATCGATTTTGTGTACCACGACGCCGAAGGCCGTCAACATCCCGCGTGGCTCGGGATAGATGCCAACGGTTTCGCCGTCGCCCTGTCCGATCATTCCGGACGCGACCGAATCTCTTTCGCCGCAAGCGGGGCAGCCGAAGACCGTGTCGACGCCGGCGTCGCAATCGGCAACGATCGTTTGACAGTGGTCGGTCCGCCTGATGAGAAGGCTGGGCTGACTGTTGTTTCCCTATGGCAGCGTTATCGAGTGTCGGTGACATTCGCGAGCAGAGCCGAAGCCGACTCGGCTATCTCGATCCTTCGAGCAACCCCGGACTATGCTGCTCGGGCTCGCCTGTCCGGGCGCGATCGCGAGGTGTACGCAAAGGCTGACAGACTCCGTACACTCGGCCGCCTATGGACGGACCGCCTGACCGGTCTCGGATTGCTCAATAAAGAATCGTTTGGGTCGCCGGAGAAAGCCTGGACGGTGTGGCAACGGTTGTGCACCATGGTCAGCCCCGCGAAAGTCGAAGACCTGGCAGCGCAGCGGAACATGTCCGCGATCATTGATGCCATCAAAACGGCGGTACAATCGATCGGCAATGATGAACCCGGCAGCTAGGCGCTACTCATTCAGGACCACGAACAAGCGAAACGGAAGTCCCTGTAGGGCGGTTCCGTCTTCGAAACCGCCAATCTTCGCAGGGAAGGTCCCGCTTCGGACCTGCCACACCTCGGCCGCCCCACTCAATCCCCCGCACTTTCCCTACACTTTCGATGGATAAAACGGCGCGCCCCCTATAGTAAAAGGAGGAAGCGATGCTGCACGTATCCGACAATACCGAAAATCTACCCGGGAACCGTAAGTCGTTACCCCAACCGCCGACGGGAGGGGAGGGGAAATGAGGCCCCCTAAAAATGACAAAACAAAGCCATTTCGCCGTAACGCATACTCTATCAAACTTGTACGACGACTTTCTTGCTTTTGGAGGAATTCCGGCAAAGACTTCAGCAAGCGGACGTCAGAACAGATTCTCGTTGATCTGGCGTTCCGGCGTTAGCCACGCCGATGAAATCACGGTCGACGTGTTTGCCCAGAACTGACCGGTAGCCGGGTTATATACCCAGCCGCCCCGCTCCCCTCCAATCTGCCCGGGATACTCACCCGCCACCACTGAATCAGCCGCATGAATCTGAAATGGATTTGGCGGAAACGCCCCCCGCATCACCAAATCGGAATGAGTCAGCGAGTCGATATCGGGGTACGATCCCACCCCGCTCAGTAATACCTGCCGGGCATAATAAAGCGAAATCCCCTCGCGCACCGCGCTCAGGCTCCCTTTGCAGGCAGACACCCGGGCGTCGACCGAAAGATCACGATACCGGGGCAGCGCCGCTCCCGCGAGCACCCCGACAATGACAATCAGGATCACCAACTCGATCAGCGTGTACCCACGCGCCCCACCGTTCACAGCCCTGCGTTTCATACCCTCATACCACGAGATTCTTCTCGAATGTTACGGCATTCAGTACCGAGTCGACGAAGAAGTATGCCTCTTCATGAAACGCGAGATACACGATCTGGGCCGACGACGGCTTGAATCGTATGTCACCGATATCCACATGCGGTGCTTTCCCCACGCGCGCGCGATAGATCATGATCTCCGCGTGCACGATTGCCTCCGACGGCCCCAGGGTGACCGGGCGGAACCGCTGGTGATAGGTGTAGATCAATTCGGTGTCGATCTGGTTGATCGCTGCCGACATCCGCTGCGTCAGTCGGTACGCGGCCTCGAAATTCGGCAGTCGAAAAGCCGGTACCACCAATCGATTCGAACGATACACGCCGCCGAACATGCGCGCTACATCCGCGCTGTCCTCCGCCGCCAGCTCGAACGACCAGAACGGAAACAACGGATCGGTGCTGCTTGCCGGCGGCTCCACCCAGCGAATCGCCTCGACATCGAGACCACGGGCGTCGACAAGATTCACCGTGTGGCAGTTGTTGCACACGTATACGTGCGACCGACCCCGAGGCAGATCCTCGCCGCACGAGTGGCAGCGATGCAACGTTACGCGCAGCTCGCCCAGTTCGATTCCCGGCGGACGGTCCTTGTCGAGTGCCGTCGATATCCCCGACCGTTCGTCGCGAAAAAACTGCACCCTGCCGGTCAGCCCGTCGACCAAAAAGCGGTAGTACCGAGGCGATTCCATTTCCACCGATACGTACGGGTAGAAGATCAGCGAAAACTGCGGGTGAAGCAGATCGGTCCGGTTCTTGCCGAAATCCCCCTGAAAGGTAACGCTCAACTGGTTGATCGCACGCTCCGCGTTCTCCCGCGCTTTTTCACGACTCATCTCGATCGGCAGCGAAACGTAGGCCTCATCCATTTGATCGCGCGCGTACGGCGCCAGGCTGATATACTCCGCGCGCAAACCGATCGTGTAGGGTATGTCCTCGAGAAACGGCCCGGCTGCGATTGTCGTCAAAAACGGCGTCAGCGCGACCTCGGTGCGTCGCACCTCCGTCGTCTGCTCCGTCTCGCCCGTCTCGCCGTAGTCCCCGGCGACCGCCGTCCGTCGCTCGATACGATTGCGCACTTTCAACAGGGCCCCGTCGATCTTCCAGTACGGATAGTAAAAATACCGCATGAACAGGTCCGGGCCGGTTAGCGGCAGGTCGTGCTCCTTGAGGTACCGGTCGATCGAAAAACGCGCCTGGCGGGCGTCCGTCTTTGGATTCACCATGTACGCCGCCGGCACGTCAGGCATCTCGATTTTCAGATGCGAGCCGCAATAGTGACAAATCAGCACGAACAGGCTGTCGCCGAGCTTGAGCTTGCTGCCGCACCCGGGACACGTGACGCCGATATAGAATCCGGCCTGTTCGGCCGCTCGGCTAACGGGATTGCTCAGGCCGGTCTGCATCCGCCTCACCGTTGTTCGGCTTCGTCACGATCGGGTTGCCGCACTCCCCGCAGAACTTCGACCCCGCGATCAACTCCGCGGCGCAATGCGGACACTTCATCGCGGCATCCAGCTTGTAACCGCACTCCAGACAGAATTTGGATTCGGTCGGCAGTTCGTGACCGCAGGAGGGACACTGGTTCTGCCGCACCATGGCGTGGCCGCAGCGGTAGCAGAATCGCGACTGCTCCGGCGTGTCGGCATGACACTTGGGGCATGTCACCGTGGCCACCGGAGCCGTGCGCAGATCGGTCTGTTCCGGGGCGAATACTTTCGACATCATCCCCGGCATCAGCATCCCGATCCCCGCCCCCATCCCGAGTCCCGCGCCGGCGCTGGCGGTTCCCGATTGTGCGCCCAGGCCCTTGGCCATCTGGAATTTCAAGAACGCGTCGAGATCCCCGACCGCCTGCATCCCCGAACGCTGATCGATCAAACTCGCGACATCCTCGGGCGGCGTTATCGACGAAATATAAAAATCGACCAGCTCGAGACCGTACTTGTCGAACTCAACCTTCACGATCCCCTTGAACTCCGCCGCCAGCTCGGTATAGATCTTCGGCAGGTCCAAAATCGTGTCCAGCTTCTCGCCGAGCAGGTCGTTCAGACGCGCGATTATGACGTCGCGAAGGTAGCTCTGAATGTCGGCCGTCGTATAGCGCGCCTGGCGACCGACGATCGAGTTCAGAAACAGAATCGGCTCGGCGATCCGCATCGTAAATGCGCCGTGCCCGCGAAGCCTGATCAGGCCGAGCGTGCTGTCATGAAACGTAACCGGGTGCTTGGTCCCCCACTTCAAGTCCGTAAAGACCTTGAGATTCGTGAAGTAGACCTCGGCCCGAAACGGAGAATTGAACCCGAACGGAAACGAAAGCAAACGAGTCAGGATCGGAAGGTTCAGGGTCGATAGCATATGACGACCCGTCGCGAACGAATCGGCGGCGTGACCGTCCTTGAAAAATATCGCCATCTGGCTGTCGCGGACAATAAGCTGCGCGCCCCATTTGATGTCCGCCGATCCCTCCTGCGGGATTCGGTAGATCATCTCCTCTCCGGTGGGGTCCATCCATTCCAGAACCTCAATCAAAAGACCCATATGGTCCTCCCGTGCTTGTTTGCAGGCATACGTCTCCCTATGCTCTCATATTCGACAAAATGCCCGACCTTCTTGACCTGTGCAAAGTTGGGACAGGCGGCGATAGTCCGGCAAGATCTATGGGACGTTGAGAGTACAGGGATAACTCGGCGAATGCGGCAAGATCAGAATGTACGACAAATGAACTGAAAAGCCCGCGCCGAAAAACCTCCGACGCGGGCTCGAGTCATCCAACAAAATAGACTGCTCACGGGCAGTCGGCGCAGGGGGCCGCCCCGCCCATGAAGAGGTAGTTGACCAGACCGATCAGGTCGGACAAATCAACATTACTATCGCAATTGACATCGCCGGAAAGCAGTGGCACGGGCTCTACACCACCCATAAACATGTAGTTGGTGATCCAGATCAGGTCGGAAAGGTCGATATTGCCGTTGTGGTTGGCGTCACCGCAGACCGGATCCGTGTACAGATACACGAAGAACCCGATCGTATCGGCGACCGCACCACACTTCCCTTCGACCACTTCGTTCACCCAGTAGGTCGCCGTATCGTCGATACTGCCGAGGAACGTGAACACGCCTGTCTCCGGATCGATTGTCGCGGGAGGCTCAGGGTCCTGAGAACTGACGTAGTAGCGATAGGTATTGTATTCTGGATCGGGATCGTCGAGTTCGAACGAGATTTCAAGAGGTTCGCCAACGCTCGCGATATAAGTGGTCTGCTGGAAATGGACAAACTCGGGTTTCGTGTCCGCCTCTCCGACGTGTATGATGTACGGATGGAGATTCGTGAAGTAGGAGGTCACCGGTTCACCGCAAACGGCGAAGTTGATACCTATGTACATTTGGAAGGTCTGCCCGGCATCCTCCGGAGCCGGCGTATACTCCCACTGCACCCCGTACAGGTCAGCTCGAGTTATCTGTCCCGGCCCATATACGGCCGCCACAACGCTATCGAATTCCAACAAGACGTTGACATGCGGCCACCACCACCCGGTCTTTGTGCAGCCGGGTCCCGCAATCCACATTTCTCCACCAGGGTTGGGTTCAAGGATGATCGGAGCCGTATTTGGCAGCCACGCAATCCGGTACTCAGGCGGTCCGGAGAACGCCATCTGGCTGCCTTCATAGTTGGCGTTGTAGTGCCAGAAATGAGACAACGTATCATAGGCGGTAGAATCGAACCAGATTCGGCGCTCAGGCTCTGAATTCTCAAACGGTGCGAACGAGACCCATAAATTACAGAGCTTTATTGGGTCTTCCGAGGGCTGGATTCCAGCGCCAAACCACAGCGGTTGCCCGAATTCAAGCAAAAGATAGGTTATGGAATCCTCCTGAAGCACGAAAATCTCGGAGTACCCGAACATCGAATCGACGTCATAGCTCCACGAGGGATCCACATCAATCGAAGGGATATCGGAGGATTTGTGGAGCGCCATAACCACACACAACTCCCAGACGGTGTCGTTCGGGTTTTGTATATAGATATCCTGAGTGAAGTAGTTGGCCGGCACGTCCCCGCCGGGCAAGTAGCCGCATTGCTCATCGAGGATAATCTCAACCTGTGAGAATACAGGAATGGCACAGAAAAGCACCGTGGCCAGAACAAATGAAATCTTCCGCATGGGGCATCCCTCCCGCTTATAGGTGTGACCAGACGTAACCTACAGGAAAGATACCGTCGTGGATTGTGTTGTCAATGATTTTATCGGAAAGCTGGGCGGCGCCGAAACGAACTCACACGAAAAATACTATCAACGCCGACAAACACACGATCGCCGTTGCCACATAACCCATTGTCCGACCGTTCCCCACGATCAACGCCAGCGCCGAATACAGAAGCGCAATCCCCAGCCGCGCCGTCGTCCGCTGCAACGCGGCGATCCCCACCGCTTCCGCCAGAAAGAGCAGCCCCCCTAGTATCAGCGCTCCATACAGCAACCACACCGGCTGTTTCTTCTTCTTGCCGGTTCCCGATGCAGGCACGGTCTTAACGGTCATGCACATACTCCTTGAGGAAGTCATCTATCCCCGCGGCAATCGCGCGCGCCACTTCTATCCGAAACGACTCTGTCTTCAACATCGCCTCCTGCTCCGGCAGGATCATAAAGGCGCATTCGACAAGCACCGCAGGATACTGTGTCGGTCGATTGACCGCAAGATTTCCATGATAAAAACCGTGATCGGGCAATCCCGTCGCATCAACCATGCGCCGGTGAATTGCGCGCCCCAGCGCCAAAGAGTGCGGGTGATAATAGTATGTCGATGTTCCGTGGTTGACGAACGGATTCACGCCGTCAGGCAGTGCGTTGTTATGTATGGATACGAACAGGTCGGCGTCGGCCAGCTTGGCGATTGCCGGCCGGTCATACAGCGCCACATGACTGGCGTCGCTGCGCGTCATGATGACCTCCGCGCCGCGATGCTCGAGCAGCTCTTCCAGAACCAGCGCGATGCCGAGATTCGCTTCGGCCTCCGTAAGTCCGGTCGGACCTACCGACCCGGGATCGGCGGAATGCCCCGGATCGATCACGATCCGTTTACCCTCGACAGACGGCAAGTCCTCCGGCGCCCGGTTTATCTGCAGGTAGAAACGCGTTCCTTCATAATACGTGTCGTATCCCCAGATCGGCCGCGAGGTCGTCACGACCGCTTCGTAGCAGCCCGGCTCCGGCTGATTCCACGTGATATGCTCGATCAGGGAATCCCTGGTGTCGTACCGGATCCAATCCGTGTCACTGGTCACGCCGAACAAGCGAACTCGAATCCGTGTCGCGCTTTCTTCGAATACCTGGAACACATGTTGGCCGGACAACGCAATCTCGACCCGTGCGTGATCTTCCTGCGCGTAGGTCCGAATAACCCTGACATATGACTTCGGCGGCAATATCCCCGGCGGCCGCCGTTCCACTGAAGTCTTGGCCGCCCACGCATACTGTGTTTCCGACAGCTGAAGTCGGTACCAGTCGCCTTCGGCTCCCACCGCCAGGGCCTCCACGCCGGCCGGCTGAAATATGGAGAAATAGCCGCGCCGGGGCTCGTGCCGAATGATCTGAACCGAGTCCACAAACCGCACCGTGAACGGAAAATCAGGGTCGTTCATAGACACCCGATACGCGCTTCGTCGCGAAACGAGCGGACGCAGCCCGAAAAACGTCGAGTCGCCGATCGTGCCCGTGATCGCTCCGCCCGTAAGCAGACGCATCGTCCGCAATGCGTCCTCCGATAGCCCCAGACGATACATGATGGGTGAATCGACTACGCGCGCACTCTCCGGCACCGTAAGAAACCCCCAGTAGATTCCCCGCATGAGAAGTGAGTCGGGAATCGCACCTGCTCCAAAGACCGACTCCCCCCAATACGCCTGGGGCCGTGGCTCCCCCTCGCTCATCGGCACGGAATCCGCCACCCCCGAAATCGAAAACCACGCGCTCAGCCCCGGCGTCCCGCGGAACGACACCGCAAGCATGTCGCCCCCGCGCAAAGACAAATCTCCCTGCGGCGGCTGGAAATCACCAAGGATCTGAACGGAATCATGTCGAAGCGGCGGTAGCGGCTGCGGAATGATCACGCTGACCGATCCACTCGCCACCGGAAACGACGCACCTGCGGGTTCGGCCCGCTCACCGTGCAAAGGATACGCATCCACCGTGAACGTTAAGTCGCCCGGCATCACCGGCACAAACGCGATCCACCCGCCGTCTCGATGGACCGGAAACGCGCTGCCCCCGTTGACCGTGACATAATACTCATCAAGTTCCCCGGATAGCCCTTCGGGAAGGTGACCGAGGACAAACGTCGAGTCTACCGCCCCGACCGTCTGCCCCGGCTTGGGATAAATGATCGTGATCCCGGGATTTGTCTGCGATGCGGCCGTGACACCCAGCCACACCAGCGCCGCTGCAAGCGGCAGCCTATTCCTGAATGTACTTCTCAACGACATCCCGTTTCAGCTTCGGCCCGCCGATAATCTCGCGATCCACCGCGATCGAGTCCTTGTCGTAGCTGATTCCGGAGGCGATATCTTCATCCAGCAACTGTGGACCGTCAAGATCATAATAATCGCCCAGAGACGACATGTAGATCGACTGGGCTATCCCGACCGACGATTCCACCATGCACCCGAGCATGACTTTCTTCTTCTCCTCGCGTGCCTTCGTGGCGATTTTGATCGCCTCGATCACCCCGCCGGATTTAACCATCTTGATATTCACGCCGTCGACATACTCGGAGAACGAATGATAGTCGTCCACGGTGCACAGGCCTTCGTCGATAAGCAGCTCGATATCCTCATTCTTGCCTTTGAGATGGGGCCACTCGCGAACGTTTTCCGGACCGGTCGGCTGTTCGATGACACGAACCCCGCTCATCGCGAGGCCGTGGATCATTTCTTCAGCCTGCTCCAGCGTCCACGCGCCGTTGGCATCCACCCGGATCTCCTTACCGCCCACTTCCTTCAAGAGAAGTATGATTTCGGCGTCGTGGGGAGACCCGAGCTTGAGCTTGATAATCGGATGCTCGGTATGCGCGATTTCACTCTTCACCTGCTCGGGGGAATCAATACCGATCGTGATCGAGTTGCGTATACCCACCGGTGATCCCACTCCGAGAATCTCCCATGGATATCGATTGGTCTCCCCCGATATGTAATTGAGCGTCATCGCGATCAACGCCGAACGTGCGGCCGGGTGAACGTCCAGTTCGTTCAATTCCTCGAGCGTGTGCTGGTCGACTACCTTTTTCGCCGTCAGGAAACCGACGCCTCTCCGGATATCGTCCTGGATATCCTCTATCGATGGCCCGTAGTACACCGAACCCGATGCTTCTCCGCTGTACCGGTTATTCAGTACCGTTATCAGGTTCGTCTTGACGGCCGCCTGCCCTTTCGAAATAACGAACTTCTTCTTCAGCGGAAGAGATACCTTCACGGTGTCGATTCTTATCATACGATTCTCCTCGCTTCCCGATACGTCCGGTCCAGATCGATTCGGTAATCGGCGTCATCGGGCGACAGCGACTGCTCCCTCACGCCCTGGCCCGCCAGGGAAGAATGAATCAAGCGCCCTCGCCCAGCCGCAAAACCGACATGGCGATCGAAAAACAGTAAATCGCCGGTGCGCACTTCGGCTCGCTCGACATGACGCCCCGCGCCGATCTGGTCCGCGGTATCCCGAGGCACGCTGATTCCGAACCTCGCGCAGATCGTATGAACCAGCCCCGAGCAATCGAATCCCGGGGTGCTGACACCACCCCACAGATACGGTGCCCCGAGGAAGCGGCGGGCCTCACGTACCAGCGCGGCGCCTGTCGGTACTCTGTCTCTTTTACCGTTGATCGGCGCAATTTGAGCCTGCTTGATCGCATATCGGGTACCGTCGGGCGTCGCAATCATTACCATACTGCCCGCCACCCCCTTAAGCGCAACTATCGTCCCATAGTAGACGATGTGGGGTGGCCCCGCGATTGTCCCATCGACCTCGTGGAGACGTGCCTGCAGCGCCCGGACAACGGCCAACCGCCCTGTCCTCGCCGCGCTGAACTGCGACCGATTGATTACTGCCAGTCCCCCCTGATGTGCCCACCCCCGGTATCCGATGGGATCTTCGACCAACACGTAAGCCCCGGACTCCTCGAGCACTCGAACCGGGGATCCAAAAAGCGTCTGGTGAACGCGCTCAGAATGCATGTCCGGACTGCGTCTGAGGTCGAGAATATTCGCTGAGACAAAACCGAATCTCATGTCGGTACGGTAGCGTGCCGCACGACGTCAATCAATCAAAAAAAAGGCCGGGCGAACCGCCCGGCCCGAACTCCGCTCCGCTTGACCATCAGACCTTGACTGCTGCCAGTGTCTTTTTGATGCGGCGGAGCGCCTCTTCGATGTTTTCGATCGAGTTTGCGTACGAGAATCGAACGTAGCCCTCCCCGTACTGACCGAACGCCGTTCCCGACAAACAGGCCACGCCCGCTTGCTCCAGCATGACTTCGGCGAATTCCTTTGAACTCAGGCCGGTACCGGTGATGTTCGGAAACACGTAAAAGGCTCCCTGCGGCTTCAGACACGTAATGCCGTCGATCGCGTTGAGGCCGTCCACAATTACTTCGCGGCGACGACGGAACTGCTCGATCATTTGGTCCACGCCGTCCTGGGGCCCCGTCAGTGCCTCCACCATCGCGTACTGGGAAAACGTCGCGGTGGACGAGAAGTTGTTGATCGCGAATGTGAAGAAATAGTCGGCCAGCTGCTTCGGCATGATCCCGTATCCCAGTCGCCAGCCGGTCATCGCGTACGTCTTCGACATCCCGTCTACCGCAATTGTCCTCTCCAGTGCGCCCGGAACCGACAGTATCGACTTGAACTCGCCTTCGTACACGAGCCGCGAATATATCTCGTCCGTCACGATCCACAAATCATGTTTCTTCGCCAGTGCGAACACCCCCTCGAGATCGGATTCCGTCAACACGCCGCCCGTGGGATTACCCGGTGAATTCAGGATTATCACCCTCGTCCGGGGTGTAATGAGTGCCCTGACCTCGTCGAGGTTGAAACGGAAATCGTGTTCCTCGCGCAGCGGAACCGGCACGGGCTCAGCCCCCAAAAAACGCGTAACCGATCGATACGTGGGATAGCCGGGGTTGGGAACTATCACCTCGTCGCCTTCCTCCACAAGAGCCATAATCGCTGCGAAAATGACCGGCTTACAGCCCGGCATGACGATTACGTTTTCGGCGGAGACGTTGACTTTACGGGTCCGCCGCACCTCATCGGCGATCGCCTCGCGCGCCTCGGGAATACCGCCCGACGGCGCATAGTGCGTGTGCCCGTTTCGGAGAGCCTTGTAGGCGGCTTCCGTGATATTTGCCGGCGTATCGAAATCCGGCTCACCGATCTGGAGATGGATTATCGACTTCCCCTCACGCTCCATCTGCTTGGCCCGAGCCAGTACCGCAAACGCCCCCTCCGATTCGAGCCGCCGGATTCGCTCACTGTATTTCATCTCTTCGTGTCCTTCGCTATATTCCGAGTAGTTCTTGTGCTTTGGCTGCGATATGTTCGGCGGCCAAACCGAACTTCCGAATCAACTGCCACGGTTCTCCGGACTCTCCGAATACATCCGGTATACCGATCATCGCAAACGGCAGCCTCCTTCCCCCCGGCGCGATATCGCACGCGATGATCCCGGCAATGCGGTTGCCAAGCCCGCCGACCTGGTGCTCCTCCGCCGTTAACATCGCCCCGGTCTCCCGGGCCGCGCTCAGTATGGCCTCTGTGTCGATGGGCTTGACGGTGTGAACATTGAGCACGCGCGTTTCGATATCGTGCTCGCGCTTCAGGATCCAGGCCGCACGTAACGACTCGGCGACTTCCGGACCGCACGACACGATTGTCAAATGCTCGTTTTCGTTGACATAATCCGATGCGACACGGACCTCGAACGCATCGACAAACCGCGCAGTTTCCCGGCGGAGTCGATACACGTTTGCCTCTCCGAACCTGAACGGAGTATCCGGCGTCGATATGACAGGTGTCGCTTCACGGGCAAAGCGAATGTATTTCGGACCGACAACGTCGAAAAGCAGTGCCCGGGTCATCTTCTCGGTCTCGATCGAATCGCACGGAACGCCCATATGCATGTTGGGAAGTCCCGCTATCTGAAACATCGACTCAAGCTCCTGGTGCGTGGCTCCGTCCGGACCGACCGAAATGCCGCCGTGGGCCCCTGCGACCAACACGTTGAAATTGCCGTAACAGACCGATACGCGGAGCTGGTCCAGATTTCGCGCCGATGCAAACACCCCGTACGTACCGAACACCGGGATCCTCCCTTCTTTAGCCAGACCGGCCGCTATCGTTGTCGCATTCTGCTCCGCCACACCGACCGAGATGAACCGATCCTTCCGTTCGGGGTGCCGTTTGAAAAAATCGGATATGGTGATCGAGTCGGAAATGTCCGCCCCGATACAAACCACCCGCGCGTCGTCGCCGTACTTGTCGAGAGCCCGCCCAAACCCCTTCCGCGTAGGATCCATTTCGACCGACATCGTCCCCGGGGCGTTCCACCAATAATCTCGTGAGAAACGCGGCATTGACGATGCCAGCGCCGCCTCGCTCCTTTCACGATGAGCGGACCCCTGGGCCAGCAATGACTCTACATCGAACGCGCCCGACAGCTTCAATTCCGAAAGCACCCTCTCCAGTTCCGCCCGATTCGGTGGCTTGCCGTGCCAGCTGACGACATTCTCCATAAAGGAAACACCGCGCCCCTTGTTGGTGTGACAAATCAATGCGACTGGCCGGCCCGATCTGTTGTCGTTTCTCGCTTGTTCAAGGCTCGATACGATGTCTTCCATGTCATGCCCATCGACCTCCCTCACGTCCCAGCCGAAAGAACGGTACTTGTCGGGCAGCGGATCGATATTCATCACATCCTTCACCTCGCCATCGATTTGCAGCCGATTCTTGTCGACTATCACAATCAGGTTGTCGAGCTTGTGATGTGCGGCCGCCATCGCCGCTTCCCAAATCGACCCTTCCTGCTGCTCGCCGTCGGAACAAATCACAAACACCCGATAATCCGCCCCGTCGAGTTTCGCCGCCAGCGCCACGCCCACCCCCACTGAAAATCCCTGACCGAGCGAGCCCGAGGAAATCTCCACTCCCGGAAGGTCGCGCCAGTGAGGGTGACCCTGTAACGGCGAGCCAAGCATTCTCAAAGTCATCAATTGACCTTCATCGAAATAACCGGCCACGGCGAGCGAGGTGTACAGCGCCGGCGCCTTGTGGCCCGCCGACCAGATAATGCGGTCGCGCTCCTGCCAGAACGGATTCTGAGGGTCGTGCCTCGCCACCTTGAGGTAGAGTGCGGCGCAGACGTCCATTATCCCCAGTGTGCCGCCGGAGTGGCCCGATCCCGCGGAGCACAGGGCTATTTCATTCAATCCGCGCATGTAATTGGCGCGTTCCTTGAGCTCGCTTAGCGAGTAGTCGCGCCGGACAGAATTAGTCGCAGCATCAACTAGTGCCATCTTTCTTCACCCATACACCCATGCGTTCGTTCGATGGAAGTAATAAGCTGGATTTCGAGTCGCCTGTCAAACCCTTTCGGATACATACGCTTGCCAGAACCGACGAAGCTTGCGCCTGAGGTCTGATGGTGTCCCGTTGTTCAGAATCACCCGGTCGGCCCGGGTTCGAAATTCGGCATACGGAAGCTGAGCACGCTGGCGCGCCTTGGCATCACCCGGCTGTATCCCCCGCGCCTGCAGGCGCTTGAGCCGGGTTTCCAACCCCGCATGGATAACCAGCGTAACATCGACCTCCCGGTCCATCCCCCAGTACAAAAGCAGGGCCGCATCAATTACCACCGGACCCCGCTTCTGCTCCTCCCGAATTCGAGACCGTAAACGCCGAAGCAGGTGCGGATGTACTATCATGTTGAGTTTGTCTCTCGAGGCCCCGGTAGCAAACGCGCGAACCGCCAGCTTCTTTCGAATTAGCCGACCCCGCGAATCAACAACATCCTTCCCGAATACCCGGGCCAGACGGCGGCGAAGCTCCGCCGATTGCTCCACGACCTCTCTGCCAATCAAATCGGCGTCAATGACACGGGCGCCGAACGACGCCAGTATCCTGGCCGCGGTAGACTTGCCCGAACCGATCTGACCGGTTAACCCGATTACCATGGCTGAAAGGTAGCGAAAAAAAAACGCCCGGACAAGCCGCCCCGCTTGCCGCAAAATCCCCCCGACATTCGGCGTCGACAGGCTGACCGGGACTGACTACTTCGACGGAACAGCGAATGAATACGTCAATCCCAACGACAGATAGGTCGGGTTGCGGTCCCAGTGGTAGTTGAATGTGATATCAGGCAGACCCGAGTCGAATACACCGGATGTGCCTGCAAACGACGTATAGAAAAAGTGGGTGACTTCAGCGTACAGCGATACGGACCCCGTAAGATGAACCTTGTTGCCGAGCGTCGCTCCAAACGAATACGCGTTCGCTCTTGTCGGCGCCGCGTTGAGGCGGGAAACCGGCGCTCCCTCCATTCCCAGCGGTCGAACGGTCGCAGCAGGCGAACCCGCACCCGTAGAAAACGACCCGAGAAAGGCGATATACGGTCGCCACAATTCGGAGAAATTCAGCTCGGAATAGGGCGCCACCGACAACCAGAATCCAAAGTCCGCGTCCGAATAATCCGCGTCTTCAGGGAAATACCGGTCCCTGGTGAACCCGACCGTCGTACGAAGCGCAAATCCCCTGGAAAAGAAGAAATCGCCGGTCACGGACGCGCCCATCGCCGAGCCCGCATGACCGCTGCCCAGGTTTACGACCGTCGCCGGAGAAATGTCGATTCGGTGGACTCCCGCCGTTGCCGACACGGCCAGCAGGCTGACTACAATCACAAACGCTGTTCTCATTGCATAGTCTCTCTCATACTCGTCTCCGCAATCCTGCCTTCAATACGACAGCCGCCGCCCGCTTGTTTCCGTCCCTCGTTATCTCAACTCACGCCGCAACTGGACAACTATAGCGGTCGGATTCAGCATCGCATCGGGCACGCCGGCCGACGGCGTCCATGACTCATGGTCCGGCGGCGGAGAACCATAGGTCACGACCTCTTGTGAAATCGTCACGCTGTTCTGCTCGTGCCGGATGGCGAGGTCGAAGAAAACCCCCGATGTCAACCGGATCGCCATCCCGGCCCCGATAACGAAGCCGGTCTCATTTTTGCTCGCCCGCCCCCACTTGTTTTCGAAGGAGTAATGCCGAATGCCGATCCCGCACAGCGCGTACGGTGAAAGCACCTCCTGCCGGCTCTCCAACCTGGCCAGCGCCTCCCCCATAGACGACGATCCCGAACCGGCCGTCCAGCTTCCATCGAAATCGGTCTTCTCAACTCCCACCCCTGCCTGCAGGGCAAAGCCGGGTTTCAGGCGGTACAGAAGCGCCCCCCCAACCGAATAGTCCCGCTCGATCGCAAACGATTCATCGGTCCGTCCCGCGTATGAGACCGCAATTTCGAACCAGCGCGACGGTCCTCCCCGGTCGCTCTCTCGATCGCCGCCGACGACTTCTACGTCGCCACGCCAATCGTCAGCAACATCACCACTATCCTGCGCCCAGCCGCCCGATGTCAGGCAGAGCAGGATCATCAGCACCGCACAGCCTGAAGACCTCATAAATACCTCCCCGGGGCTATGTGTCCCGTTACTTGCAGTCCAGCCAGTTCTCACCGATCCCGATATCGGCCACCAGCGGGACCTTCAACTTCGCTGCCTTTTCCATACCGGCCCGGACGATCTTCGTTACCTCGTCCAGCTCACTTCTATGGACGTCGAAAACGAGTTCGTCGTGCACCTGTAATACCATTTTGGACTTCATGCCGGCCGTTTTTTCAAAGATTTTCAGCATCGCGATCTTGATTATGTCCGCCGCCGTTCCCTGTATCGGTGTATTAATCGCCACGCGCTCGGCAAACTGGCGGACCGCCGGCTTCTTGTCATTGATATCTGCGACATACCGCCGCCGATTATACAGGGTCGTCACGTAGCCGTTCTTGCGGGCGAACTCCCGGGTAGATTCCATGTAGTCGGCAATACCCGGATATCGCTTGAAATACGTGTCGATAAACCGCTTTGCCTCGTCCACTCCCATATCGGTCTGCTGGCTGAGACCGTACGCCGTCACCCCGTAAATCACCGCAAAATTCGCGGTCTTGGCTACACGCCGCATCTGCGACGTCACCGACTCAAACGGCACTCCAAAAACCTCCGCC
Organism: Candidatus Zixiibacteriota bacterium; assembly: GCA_034003725.1. Lineage (NCBI taxonomy): Bacteria > Pseudomonadati > Candidatus Zixiibacteriota > Candidatus Zixiibacteriota bacterium. The sequence goes on along the minus strand of JAVEYB010000002.1, from coordinate 140,852 downwards.
GCCGTGCGCATATGAATATCCTCGCCGGCCCGGAACGCGGCAATAAGCCCCTCATCCCCGGAGTAATGAGCGAGAATGCGCAACTCCACCTGCGAATAGTCCGCCGATAGCAACACGTGATCACCATCGCGCGGTACGAACGCCCGACGGATCTCCCGCCCCTCATCCGTCCGGATCGGAATATTCTGCAGGTTCGGATCGGTCGATGACAATCGGCCGGTCGCCGCGATCGTCTGGTTAAACGACGTATGCACCCGCCCGGTCTTCTCGGATATGAGCTTCGGAAGAGCGTCGATATAGGTGTTCTTCAACTTCGTCAACTGGCGATAATCAAGAATCAACTTCGGAAATTCGTGCAGATGCGCCAACTCTTCGAGCACTCTCACGTCGGTCGAATATCCCGTCTTCTTGGCGGTCTTCCCTTTCTTCGGAAGATTCAGCTTCTCAAACAGAATGTGAGACAGCTGCTGCGTCGAATTGATATTGAACGGCCCGCCCGCAATTCGATAGATATCCTTTTTGATCGTCTCGAGCTTGCCATCCATCTCGCGCGACAGCTCGCCGAGAAACTCCCGGTCAACCTTGATACCTGCGCGCTCCATGTCGGCCAGCACGGGTATAAGCGGCAACTCAATCGTATAGTACAGCCTCTGAACGTCCAGCTCCTCTATCTTCGGAGCCAGTACGCCGCGCAGCCGATACGTATAATCCGCATCCTCAGCCGCGTAAAAAGCGGCCTTCTCAACCGGCACCGTGGCAAACGACTTCTGCGACTTCCCTGTCCCGATCAAATCAGTGATCGGCTGCATCTGGTAGTTGAAATGCTGGAGCGCTAGAAAGTCCAGCCCATGCTGCCGCGCCGTCGGATTGAGCACGTATGACGCCAGCATGGTGTCAAACGACACCGGCGAGATTGTGACGCCGTGCTCGCGGAGAACCTCATAGTCATATTTGATATTCTGGCCGAACTTCTGAACCTTGGGGTTTTCGAGCAACTCTCGAAGCACCGCCATCGCCTCGTCGTACGGCACGTTGTCCGACCCTTCCGCCGTGTGCCGTAATGGCACGTAATACGCCTCGCCGGCTTTGCCACACAGCGAAACACCAACCAGCCCGGCCGAAAACGGATCCAGCGACGTCGTTTCCGTATCGACCGCTATCTCCTTGCGCTCGCTCAGCGCCGATACCACCTCCCGCAACCGGCCAATCGACGTCACCGCCACGTATGCCTGCGTCGGACCGACCGGCTCCGTGCGCACACCCGCATCGGACGACGGGAACAGCTCCTTGACGATACTGGTGAATTCGAGTTCGACAAATAACTTCTTACACGCTTCGAAGTCGGCGCCGCGCGCTTTCATGTCGTCGTACTCGAACCCGATCGGAGCGTCGGTCTTGATCGTCACCAGCTCACGAGATAAACGGGCCAGTTCCTCATTCGCGGCAATCTTCTCTCGCACCCCTTTCGCCTTGATCTTGTCCACCCCCGCAAGGACCCCATCCAATGATCCGAACTGCTCGAGCAATGCGTCAGCCGTCTTAGGACCGACTCCCGGTACGCCCGGCACATTGTCTGAACTGTCCCCCATCAAGGCCAGTTTGTCGATCACCAGGTCCGGCGCAACTCCGAACTTCTCTTTAACCTCCTCCGGTCCGTACAACTCGGCGGCCTCAGCTGCTTTCCGCGGATTGTAGATTCGCACCGCGTCGGTTACGAGCTGAAAGTAATCCTTGTCACCGGTGACACACCAGACATGCATCCCCTTCTTCTCGGCATCCTTCGCAATCGTCCCGATAATGTCATCGGCCTCATATCCGTCGAGCAGGTATGATGCGATATTCAATGCCGCGACAGCCTGGTGTATGCGCGGAAGCTGGTCCACCAGTTCATCCGGCATTTTCGCGCGCGTCGATTTGTATTCCGGATATCGCTCATGACGAAACGTCGGTTCCTTGGTGTCGAACACAACTGCAACGTAGTCCGGCTTCTCTTCGCGAAGAATCTTGAAGACCGAGTTCACGAAACCGAACGTCGCCGACGTGTTCTCTCCTTTCGAATTGATCAGCGGATTCCTGATAAACGCGAAGTACGCCCGGTAGAACACGGCGGAGCCGTCGATAAGGTAGAGCGTTTTCCCCGAGAGGTTCATGACATGTACAGCCTTCGTTCGAAAATGAATGCGGCGACCGCGTCCGGAACCAGGCCTTTCAACCGATCCGGTCCCGCGCCGGCCTTGACCAGCGCCCGGATCTCGCTCCCCGATACCGCAACTTCCGCCGTCGACACCAGTTCCACTTCGGCGTCTACTCCGATCGCGGATTCATCCATCGTATACCCGGGGCGCGCGCCAGCTACGATGCGCACCTCGCGCGCCAACTCCTCAGGCCTGAACCAGTTGCGAAAATCATGAATATTGTCGGCGCCGATTAGGAACGAGAAGTCGACCCGCGGATTGCGTCGCTTCAGTTCGCGCACCACATACAACGAGTAACCGGGACCATCAAGCTCCCGCTCGATATCACTTACAATAAACGATGGATCACCGCCTGTCGCAAGGCCCATCATCGTCACACGATCGTCATACGACGCCTCACAAAGCTGTGGCTTGTGCGGCGGCCGATACGACGGCACCAGCATGATCCCATCGAGATTCTTCAGCCGTCGAAGATCGGCTGCCAGTGCAAGGTGACCGTTGTGGATAGGATCGAATCGCCCCCCGAAAATGCCCCACGCACCGCGCAGATCAGGACTGCTCATGAGAGTGCAGTGCAGGTTCGCCGGCGGGCAGCTGCTCGAGATACCGCTGCGCTTTCTCGACTCGCTCGTCGCCGGGAAACGCCTCGATGAAGGCGCGAAGCTTCGCGGCAGCCGACGCCTGATCACCCTTGTCGAACGCCTGCTCCGCGTCGCGAAACGCAGCGGTAGCTACCAGCGGACGGGCCTCCGACGCCAGCTCGTGATCGGGGAACACCGCGACAAAATTCTCGAAGCCCAGCTTCGCCGATGAAAAATTCTTTCGCTCGTAATCGCATTTGGCGATATAAAACACCGCGCGCGGCCCATATTCCGTGTCGGTATAGTCATCGACCACCTGCTGAAAGTAGATCTTGGCAGCGTCCAGCGCCCGTATCCGATAGTACAACACCGCTGCCGAATAGAGTTTGTTCGCCAGCGTGTTTCGCCCCTCGCGGATGTACTCTTGTACCTGCGGCACAAGCTCGGATTCCGGATGGTCAACAATGAAATCCTCCATCTGCTTGACCGCCTCTTTCCGGTCCGTCTGGTCCAGACCGTGATGGTCCGGCGCCGACTCATACAAACAAACCGCCGTCATAAACTGCGCGTGCGTCGCATACACCGAAAGCGGATAGTTCTGAATAAGCCGGTTGAACTCCACCGATGCCAGCTTGTAGTCCTTGTTGCCCAGATATGATAAGGCCAGATAGTACTGCGCCGTGTCGACTACCGACTCGCCGGGGAAATTGAATACTATCGCCTGGAAGTACTCGATCGCGTAAAGATACTTGCCCCCGTTGTAGCGCTCCAATCCTTCGGCATACAATTCGCGCACCGACAGGTTCGTCAGTGACTTCCGCCCGCCGCACCCGGTAATCACCACAATCGATACCGTCAGCAGCAAGAGTGTGAACAAAACCAGGGCACGGTGTCTCACGCGGCGTAGTTCTCCTTGAGCATTTTGTACGTCTCCAGAACCTTGTTCAAATACGTCTTCGGCAACGGTCGGTTCTGTCTCAGGATACTGCGCACCCGGGTCTCGCCCATGTTGTACGCGACCAGCGCATCCCGGATGTTGCCGAATTTCAGAATCTGCTCGAATAAATGCTGGGTCCCCACCTTGATGTTGGTCTCCGGTTGGAACAGCGTTGCTTCCCCCTGCCACTCTATGCCCGTGCGGCCGGCCAGTTCCTCGCCGACAAACGGCATCACCTGCATCAGCCCGCTGGCCCCCACCGGTGACCGCTGCCCCTTGCGGAACGACGACTCCGTCAGTATGATCGCCACGATAAACATCGGATCATAATCATACCTGTCGCTCTCACTGTAAATCACATTCGTCAGCCGCCGCACCTCGTCCTCGGTGAAACCGATCTGGAAGTCGTCGATCGCCTTGAATATCTGGAGCTTCTCCTGCAGTTCGTTTATGCGGGATTGCTGTTCCCGAATCTGCCGCTCGAGCTCGAACTTCTCCATCACCATGTAAACGAGCAGCCCGGACTGCACGAGATAGATCACGACCAGAAGAAACGCGATCGGCCGTGACAAAAAGATCCCCAGCTTCTCAAACTGAATCATGACCCTCGTCTCTCACTGCATGGCCCACCAGATCGTACCCGTCAACGGCGTCGACGACCACCGTGCGTATACGGCCCGCCTCCAGCCCCTCGCCGCTCACGAAAACCTCCTGGTCGATTTCCGGACAGTCGCCGGTTGTTCGCCCGATTCCACGACCGTCGGCCCTCACGGTGTCAATGATAACCGACCGACTCTGCCCTATCAAGGAGTTATTTATCTCGAATGCGATCTCGCGCTGCAGATTCATCAGCCTGTCCATTCTCTCGACCTTCGTCGCTTCTGATACCTGCCGTCCGAAACGCTCCGCCGGCGTACCCTCCTCCGGTGAATACGGGAAAACACCCATGCGGTCAAACCGATAGCGCTCGACAAAATCGTACAGCTCGTCGAACTGCGCCTCGGTCTCCCCCGGAAACCCCACGATAAACGTGGTCCGTATTACGGCGTCGTCGCTGGTCGCTCGGATCCGATCGATCAGGTGCTCGACGTGTGTCCGTTCCACCCGGCGCCGCATGGCGGTCAGTATATCCGTATTTACGTGTTGAAGCGGAAGGTCAAAATAGTTGAGCGTTTTGTTCGGCGCCGCCATGTAGTCAATAAGCGCATCATCGAGAGCCGCAGGATACAAGTACATCAGACGAATCCACTCGATCCCCTCCACCAGTTCCAGCTCCCGCAAAAGGTCAACAATACCCGGCCGCCCCGGCAAATCGTAACCGTAACACGTCGCTTCCTGCGATACCAGGATCAGCTCCTTCTTCCCGTTCTGCGCAAGAAACCGGGCTTCGGTGAGGATCGACTGTATCGGCCTGCTCCGAAACCGCCCCCTCATCCCCGGAATCGCACAGTATGTACAACCGCGGTCGCACCCGTCGGAAATCTTGAGATACGAGTACGGATACGCGTCGGCGATGAACCGGTGCTTCCAGCTGATGTAGCCCAGCTTTCGCGTTTCCAGCTTGACCGTGCGCTCCGGTCGATGCCCGTTGCCACCGCCCACCGCCCGCGCGATCGAGTCGAGCGCTCCATGTCCGAACGCGCCGTCCAGTTCCGGCATCTCCTTGAGCATCTCGTCGCCGTAGCGCTGCGTCAAACAGCCGGCCGCCAGCAACTGCCTCACCCGCCCGCTTTTCTTGAGCTCAGCCAGCCGAAGTATTTCCGTGATCGACTCCTCTTTCGCGGCCGTGATAAAACCGCAGGTGTTGACGATCACCGAATCCGCCTCCTCCGGCGTGCCGACCGGCTGGTGCCCGTCATCGATCAGTCGAGCCGCGATATAGTCCGCGTCGACATCGTTTTTGGGACAGCCGAGTTTGTGTACGAAAAACTTCATCCTAATTGAGTCTGATAACGTCCACGGAATCCGGGAAATCCGGCTCAAATCGCCCCGGAGTACACTCCGGCGACGGCACGATACTGAGAAATACGATCCGATTCAACTCCCCGTTGACATCGAGGTACTCGATCCGGTCAATCGCCGACGTGTCCGTCCGCATGAACAACACCAGCGAATCGGGCAACCCGACAACATCTACCGACGTGCGAATCAGCCTGTAGACGGAATCCGGATGAATAATAACCGTTTTGAAAAAATCGTCAAGCCGGATAACAAAGGATATCTCCGTCGATCTGTCTACCCCGCCCGACAGCGCCTCCACCGTGACCTGCCGGTGCCGCACCGAATAGCTGTACAACGAGTCGCCGGTTGACAAATACTCATCGTCGCCGACCACTATCCGATACCGCCCGTCGCGCGCGATATCAGCACTCCCACGCGCCGTGTCTACCTGGTCGAAAATGTCCGACTCTATGATGGAAAGAAACTCGATGCGCGTGCAGGATCCCGCCGCAAGCGCTTCCTTGGCCGAGTCAAACCGGTCCCCGGCCTGCGCCCCAAGCGCCGTCCAACCGACCACGCACAACGCATGCACACCCCTTGCGATACCTGTCTTGCTCATACCTGCTTATACACGTCGTCAGCTTAGTTGTTGTCGGACTCTGAGGATGAAACAGCGGTGGGGCTTCCCGCAAACAGCGCGTCGACATACGCCTTGTCCACGACTACCTCGCGGGCCTTGGACCCGTCAAACGAGGAGACGATTCCCGCCTGCTCCAGCTTATCGATCAGGCGCGCTGCCCGCTGGTACCCGATCCCAAGGCGGCGCTGCAGTAGTGAAACCGAACCCTGCTTGTGACGGACAACGACCTCACAGGCCTCACGGAACAGCGGGTCGCCAAGATCAACCTCCGACTCCGACGACTCCGAGGTCGACTGGCTGATCCCGGACAACGCCATCATCTCCAGCCCCTGCTCCCTGATGAATGCCACGATCCGCTCGGTCTCATCGCTCGAAATCCACGCTCCGTGGACCCGCAGCGTCTCCGGCTGCCCGCTCGCGAGATACAGCATATCCCCCGACCCAAGAAGCTTCTCCGCCCCGTTTGCATCGATAATCGTCCGGCTGTCCACCTTTGATGACACCTGGAAGGCGATTCGCGCAGGAAAATTCGCCTTGATAAGACCGGTAATGACGTCCACCGACGGCCGCTGTGTGGCCAGTATCAGGTGTATCCCCACCGCGCGCGCCATCTGCGCGAGGCGTGTGATCAGCACCTCCGTCTTCGTCGAGGTCGACGCCATCATCAAATCCGCCAGCTCGTCGACAAAAACGATAATGTACGGAAGCTTATCTTCCTGCTGCTTCTGCTTCTTGTTGAAATCCTCGATATTGCGAACCGATGCCTCCGCCAGCCGCCGGTAACGGCTTTCCATCTCCCGGACCAGGTCCGTCAGCACACGTTCCGCCTGGTTGGGCTTGGTCACTACCGGCCGCCCGAGGTGCGGTATGCCGCTGTACACCGACAGCTCCAGCATCTTGGGATCGATGAATATGAAGCGCACCTGAAGCGGGTGAAGTCGATATATCAGCGACGTTATCAGCACATTCATACAAACCGACTTGCCCGACCCCGTCGCCCCCGCAATCAACAGATGCGGCATCTTCGCCAAATCGGCGATAAATGGCTTTCCCGAAATCGTCTTGCCCAGCGCCAACGGCAGGATCAGCTTCGGATCTCGGTATCGGTCCGACGCTATGATATCGCGAAGATACACCGACTGGGGTGACCGGTTGGGAATCTCCACCCCGACCGCGGCTTTCCCGGGAATCGGCGCCACGATACGAATCCGCTTGGCCCGTAACGCCAGCGCAAGGTCATCGGATAGGTTTACGATCTGGTTTACTTTAATGCCAATCCCCGGCTTAAACTCATACCGGGTGATAACCGGCCCGGGAAACGACTCAATCTCTCCCTCAATGCCAACGCCGAACGTCTCAAGCGTCTCCTTCAGCATCCGAGCCGTCAGCGTAGTCTCTTCCGCATTGACCGATAAAGACTTTACCGGATTCTCCTGAAGTAAATCTTCGCCCGGATACGTGTACTTGACCGACTTCACCTGCACCTGCTCGGCCGTCTTCTTCAGCGTCGTGCGGCGCGGCGCAGGCGGGTCGCTTTCAATCGCCGGCTCTGCCACAGACTCCGAATTGTCCGCCCCCAGATCATCGATACCGGCCCCCCGGCGTCCGGCGCGCCCTTCATTCTCTTCGTCCTTTGCCCCATCGTCCTCAGTGCCGTCGGCCTCCCTCCCCAGGCTTGGCATCAACGAGCCTGCCCACGATACGGCGCGTCCGAAAGCCCCTGCGACCGCCTTAAACGTCCCCGCCCCCGGAAGCTGAATCCGAACCGCGAGCAGAGGCGTGATCGACGTGTACATCCAGATGAGAAGCAGCACTACCCCGGCCAGAACAAGATACGAGCCCGTCCCCCCCACTACTTTGACCGAGAGCTCCGTCAGTTTTTCTCCGACATACCCGCCTACCGTCGGAGCTTCAGTAGAGAGTGTCCGGGCCGTCACGAGGTGAACGTTGTAAATCATCGAGGTGCACAGGGAAATCACGAAAAGCAGGAATCCATTAACCTGCAGGCGAACCGCCAGGTCGGCAGAAAACAGCCGGAGAGCCAGCACGAGCATCGAAAGCGGCACAAAATAACTCAACCAGCCCAGCAGTGTAGTCAACAGGAACGCAAGGTACGCCCCCATCATACCGCCCTGGTTGCGGTACTGGAGCTCAAACGGGTTGAGATGGCTGTCGACCTCCCCCGCTATCCGTGCGTCGTCGATAGACCTGTGAGTTACCAAAGAAACGAGAATGAGCAGGCTGAGCAGAAACAGAATTCCCCCCAACAGCTTTTTCCGGCGCGACAGCGCCCCGCTCTTTTTGGACTTCCGTGCCATAAGGCCTTACATGGTCGAGAAATCACCCCCGAAACGCAATTAAAAACCCGGAAAAAAAAGAGAGGCAGGGGCCAGCCCCTGCCTCGTCAATACCAGACCCCGCCCTACTTGCGCACGGCGTCTTTCAGGTTCTTGCCTGCCTTGAAAACCGGGACCTGCATGGCCGGGATGTCAATCGTTGCCCCGGTCTGCGGGTTGCGGCCCGTGCGCGCCTTACGCGCCGATACCGCAAACGTCCCGAATCCGGAAAAACTGACCTTCTGCCCGCTCTTCAACTGGCTGGTCACCCCGTCCATGAAGGCTTCAAGTGCCTGAGTTGCCTGCTTCTTGCTGATGCCCGACTGCTCGGCCATCAGGGCGATCATATCTTCTTTCGTCATGGGTTATCCCCCACTCTTTCTGTATGAAGGTTATAGGTTACAACTGGACTTCTGTAGCGTTAACGTGCGGAAAAACCGCCTCTGGCTCCCCACTGTCAACTAAAAAGCAGGTCGCATTGCCGAAAAACGTTGATTTGACGGCCTTTTGCCGTTGCCCGAAACGTCCTCAACGAAACTGCTGAAAGTACGAACTGGACAGCGGACTTTCCGAATTCTCGATCTTAATTGACGGCAGCGCAGTCACATACAGCCGGAACCCGTATCCCCGGTTGGACCCGACCGGTACCCAGAAAAACGTCCCCGTCCAACAATGCAGATTCTTGACGATACTCACCTGGCTGTTGACTGTCCGCGACCGCCCAAAGTCGTAGTAGTGTGAGTAATCCACCGCCGTCGTCGGCGTCAGGTTGAAACGAAGATTGAACCGAAGAAACGCTTGCTTGTTGTAGTTGCCGCCGTGATACCCCGACTCCGAAAACGTATAGGCCACCGACAGATTCCATCCCCGCGATCCCCCCACCGACCCTGCCGCCGGCGACGGCGCCAGCTGCGATGCCGAATCTGCACCTGCCGGCAGCGCCGAACGCTCCGGGGGATCAAACAGCGAAGATTGCCCTGCCAGCGTCATTGAAGCGCTGAAATCAAACGACTGCAGGTACGGAGAGAAGAAGTCCAGGTCGTCGGTACCCGGCCTGTACAGCGAGTGGCGAAGATTCCCGTAGAAATTGATATTGGGCAGCACCGATGATTGGAAGCTCGTGCTCAGATCCGAGAACGGGCGTTCAGGTCTCTCGATATTATAGCTGAACCCGTGCGTGATCGATACCAGTTCGAGATTACGTTCCGCTTCCCCGCTTGCGACTTTGGCCTGGTACAGGTGGTTCACGCTGAACGAAAGCACCGAACTGGTGGACGCACTTCCCGCTCCCCCGCCCGCATAGCTTCGCACCTTCGGATGGAGATTCACTTCCGGCGTGTACGAATACGTCAGCCCGGGGCTGATCACCTGCCGAAGACCCATCAGCCCCGCCACGTTGGGGTACACCGTCCCGTACACCTTGGTATTCATGTTTGCAGAGAAGCTGTATTGGTAGGTGCGATACTGCGCGGCATCGAGCCCCGCCGCCCGAAGCTGATCCGTCTCGTACAAATTAAACCACGTTTCACGATAGTTGATGCTCGGGTTGAAAATAACATGCGACAGCAGCCTCTGCGGTGCGCTGACCGATATGGTGTGGTTCATTCGGCTGTACTGCTTGCGGCTTCGGTAAGACAACGTATCCTGCGACAGCAGGGTGGAATCAACGCCGCCGGGTGTCACGGTCGTGTCAATCACGATCGTCGTGTCGTCTACCACCGTTGTGTCGAAAACCGTATCCGGGGGAGTCACGACCACGTCATACACCGGGTTTTTGATCGAGTCGACCGTTATACGGCTCGAGTAGTTGACAAAGTCCGGGCGATACGTCACGACAATCTCATTATACCACGACCGCTGTAGCTGGCCGGAGGCGTCTTTCATTCCCTGGCCGAAAGGGTTCCATGACGGCAGTGTCACGCTCGCCGTCGGAAGCTGGTCCACCCGCGACTCTTCATCGAGATCGACATCGTGCGATGCCTTACCGGATATCGAAACGCGCGGGCCGAACCGCTTGGTGAAATTGACCTCCGAACGCGTATTGCGATTCAGGCGGTCTTCCAGATCGGTTGAAAAGTCGTTGTAATACGTCGCGTCGGACTGGTACTCGCCGCTCGCGGCGATTCTAAACGACGGCGAGATCTCGTGGTTGTGCGCTCCCTTCAGCGCCCACCGCGTGCGATTGAATTCCTGCGTCGTACTGCGTGAATAGTCGGTCTCCCTCGCGTAATTCAACGTCGCATTCCCGTTGAACATATATCGCTTGTTCCACGTCAGCTTGCTGAACAGATTGATTGTTCGGTCGCGCTCGAAATAGTCTATTGCCCCCTGCCAGTCCCAGTATTCCGACGCCGCCCAGTAGTACCCGACATTCCGTACATATCGCTCGCCCCGCTCGAAATTGCCGAACGTAAACGGCAGAAATCCCGAGTGCCTCCCCTTCTTCAGCGGAAAGACGTAATACGGCAGCGCGAGAAGCGGAAGCCGCCCCAGATAGAAAACGACCGGCCGCGCGATCAGCTTGTCGTCCTCCATCAGTTTCATGTTCTTGGAGTAGAAATGAAAGTGAGGCTCCTCCGCGTCACACGTCGTATACCGCCCGTCCTCCACATAAAAAACGTCTTTCGTCGACCGGAACACACGATTGCCATAATAAAAACCCGTCTCGTAGTCGGACTTGGACCGGACGATCCGCCCCTTTTCGGTATCGATTGAGTATTCCAGGAAGTCCCCGAAGATCTCCTCCTCGCCGTCTTTCAAAATCACCGGTATAGGGTTTGGCTGCAGCGTGGCAATCAGGCTGTACGCATCACGAACGGAGTCGGACACGACATCGGCCGAGTACGCCCGAATCACCCGCTGATCGGTGAAGAAATCGATCTGGTGAGCGTCGAGTGTGACGTCGCCCGAGGTCACGTGCGAGGTATGCAGCAGCGTGATGACGGAGTCGTCGAGATTGTACCGAATGTACGAAGCGTTGTAATCTATCGTGTCGGTCGCCGTCGATGTGCTCGAATCGGTCTGGACGATCGTGCTGCTGAGATATGACCCCACCGCACCGCCGATCACCTCCACCCTGCTCAACCGTTCGTTTTTTGTGGTGAAGTAGATCGTATCGCCCGATACGCTGTTCTCGGTGAGCTCCGGCTTGCCTCGCGCCGACGGGTAATACCACGAATACGCCTGCCCCCAGCAGGTCACCTTGTCGATCTCTCCGCCCGCGAAGTCGATAATCAACCGTCGCCCGGTGAGAATCGACTGGTCGAATAGCGAGCTGTCGTCGGACAGCGGCTCCTTGAAATCTCCCCGCGCGGAGTCTACCACGTCGATCTGTCGCAGCACGTTCGCGAACATGTCGAACGAAATAAGCGACCCCGAAATGACCGACTCCCGCCGGCGGGCCACCGGCGTATCAAAGAGATCGAGCACCATCTCCCGGCGGTCGAAAATGGCGCACCCCGAGGTGGTGCTCATATCCTGCGCCGTAATCGACACCTCGCCGCTGGCCTGCGCCGTCTGCGTACGCGTGTCATAATCTATCCGGTCGGCTACCACCTCGATCATTGCCGCCGTGTCCGGGTAGTTGAGCAGCATGGTCGGGCGTTCTTCCATCCGATAGTAATCACCCTCACGATCGAAATAGGCGTGCCGACCCGTCGCAAACAACGAGTCCCGAAGCGACCACAACTCCACATACGAACCCCGTGCGAGCGCTTCGCGCGTCGACAGATTGTACGAAACCGAATCGGCCACCAAATGGTAATCCTGCTCGTCGATTATGACGTTGCCGCGCAGCTTGACGCTGTGCCCCTTGCGCCATACTGCCGAATCACAATAGATGACCCCCGTACCCGTCTCGAATATGACGTTTCCTGAAACATAGTGCGTTTCCGGATTGAATACGATTTCGAGATGGTCGGCATGCTGCAGGAAAAAACGCGATGACTGCCCGTGCACCGCTCCCGCCAGTACGACCACCAGAGCGACAAGCAACAGCCCGTATACCCGGCGCCCATCACCCATTCTCGAGGGCCTCCAGAAATGCCGCCCGGCATTTCTCCAACGTCGCTGAATCCACGCCTCCGATCTGAGCGGCCGATACTCCGCCGCCGCCGCGAAGACCCGTCTTGGCACAGATCGCCTGCGCCAGCCGGCCCGCGTGCCGACCCGAATGCTCTCCCACCGCAAGCACCATCCGCCCGTCGACAACCAACGCGACTACGCCGCCGATCTCGCCGGCAACTTCGCCGGCCAATGCCGACGCCAATGAGCTGTCTACATCGACAATCTCTTCCACCACAATCGGCGTCTCCGCGTGCATGAACTGCCGCGATACGAGCTCGGCGGCTTTCACCGGCAACAACTGCCGCTGCAAAAGCGTGAGGCGGCGTTTCAAGTCCCGGTTCTCCGTCAGCAGTTTCTCCGTGTTGGACGGCAGATCGGAAACTCCGCAGGTCATCATCCCGGATACCTTCTCCGTCACATCGAATCGCCGCCGATAATCGGCCAACGCCTGAACCCCGGCCAGAAACCTGACAAGCACGTGACCGCGCAGCTTCTCCGTGCCGACCAACTTGACTATTCCCACTTCCGCGGTCGTCCCGCAATGCGTACCGCCGCACGCGGACCAGTCAAGATCGCCGACTCGTATAACGCGAATCACGCCGCTGCGCTCCGGCGCCTTTCGCAAGGGAAGCTCCGATGCCTGCGCGTCCGAGACCATCATGATCTCGATCGTCTCGTTGGCGCGGACCAGGCGATTCACTTCCTGCTCCACGCGGTCACGGTCCTCCGCCGAAATCGACGGTGTATCAAGCTCGACCGCACCATAGTCTTCACCAAGATGGACGGAAACCGTCGCATAACCGAACATCCGCTCGAACAGCGCGCTTATCATGTGCTGTGCGGTATGCTGCTGGCGATGCCGCCAGCGCCGCTCGACGTCAATCCGACCCGTCACGATACCGCCCGTCTCGCCGACCGACTCCCGCAAAATGTGGCGTATTTCCCCGGTTTCACTCTCCACCACGTCCACCACCGCCTCCCCGTTGATCTCACCGCGATCGGCCATTTGTCCACCGGATTCGGGATAAAACGCCGTGCGATCCAACTCCACCCAGACCCGGCCCCCCTCAGTCCCGCACGCCGTGATCGTCGCGTCGAACTCGGCCAGCGCCGGATCCGTATAATACAGGCGTTCAGTCAAGGCTCAACTCCATCTGCGCCGAAGCGAACAGGTCCGGATACGTGACACGGAACAGCCGGCCGATCGTAGCCGTGAACAACAGCGACTGCCCGGTCCGAACAAACGCACTGATCTGAAACAACACCGCCTCCAACAGCACTCCACCGAGCCCCGGCAGGCCACCGGTAACACCCAGCGATCCGGCCTCCATCGCCAACCACACGATCACAAACGGGACGAAAAACAACAGATAATATCCATACATTCTTACACCGCGCGAACGAACAAAGTCGACTGCCCCGGACACGAGAGCCCCAAAGGGCTCACCGGGACAGGCCGCCCGTCGATACCGTAGCGCCTCCGAAAACACCACCCCCAAAAGCACGAACGCCCCGACAATCACGAGCCGCAGCCCCGACGACGCCAGATACTCGCTGCCAAAATATCCGAAAAGCCGGCCCGGAACAACCGCCGAAACCGCATGCCCGACAAACACGAGCACCAGGTACACCGGTAACATCACTCCGCTGATGGCGAGATGACTGAAAAACCCTGCCCCTGAGTCGCGCCAGAATCCCTCTCGCCGGTCGTCCGCCCCCTTCAGGTAGACCGCATACAGCCCCCCGTTGAGAAATTGACGGATCAGAAATCCTGCAACGACAAACGACCCCAGAGTCACCAGAAACGCCACCGCCGCTCCGTCCCGGGCCGCAATCATTTCTACGATCACATCCAGCGACCACGACTGCTCGATCAGCGTCCCCGCCCGGGAATGCTCCAGCCCGTAGCCGAACACCAGCCACACCGGCGCCGTGAACAGAAGCGAGAGAATCAGTTTGACCGCGTACAACGCCGGCCACAGTCGTCCGTGCTCTCGAAAATTGGCCCAACCCGCCGCAACCGTCGCCATATTCACCAACCCCAGACATACGAAAACAGGGACTCGACCAAAAACGTCAACCCGGACCAGAGCCGCAATCCGCCGAAATTCTCGCGCGAAATCGACAGCGAGTTGTTCGTCAGGTCCCGGTCTATCACGATAGCCGTGTCCGGATCAATGACCGCCCGTTGCACATACTGATCGCCTCGCTCGATAATCACCTCGTGTCTGCCCGGCTGGGACGATACCACCGTGTCAACCATGGATCCATCATCCATCACCAGCTGCATCCGCACCTGCGACCTGAGCGGATGATGCACGGCGTACTCCACCCTGCTCCGTAGCAACGGCGCCGGGGACAACCCGCTGTCCGCAAGGACCTGGGCTGCTGGTTCTACAGCAATCTCCAGTATCGCGTAGTCAGGTTCAACCATCACTCCGATCACCCGCTCGGCCAGCCCGGTATCCGCCGAAGGCATGTACCGTTCGGCCATGCGAAAAAAATCCTCCGGTGTCGGCCGCGCATATGCATGTGCCCCCGCATACTCCCGCCAGAATGACCGCTCCCCCTCCTCCCCCATCAGACCTGTCAGCGTCGCCATCACCTGACTGCCCTTCCAGTAAACGGACCCGAAATAGGTGTCCCGCTTATAGGCCGACGACGCGAGGTCGATGCGCGCGTAGTCGAACACCGCCTTCGATTGCATCCGAAGTACCGTCCGGTAATCGCCTTGCACCCCGAAGTAATCCACGAGATCTCCCCTCTCGCCGCCAATCGCCTCGTTAATCCTCATCGCGAAATACTGCGTGACCGATTCATCGAGCCACGGATGACTCGCCTGGTTGCTCGCCACGATCCCGTAAAACCACTGGTGAATCACCTCGTGAATCACCGTGACGCGCGGCCAGCCGGTCACGACCCCGCCGGAAAACGACGGGATCCAGATCATACGCGGCAGTTCGAGCGCACCCGAAAAATCGAACGCCCCAACTACGACCACGAATTCCTCAAATGGATACTGCATCACTTCGCGGGACATATACTCCAGCGTATAGTCGACCCAGCCGGCGATCGAGTCCACCGCAAACGCATCCTCGGACCGATAGTATATCCTGCGACTGGTCCCGGCCACACGTGACGAGTCCTCTCGATATCCGCTTGAGAAATAGAGCGGAATATCACAAGAACTGTCCATCTCGATTGCAGCCACAGTAGTTCCACCCATCGATGATTTCGAAACGACGCCCGGCGCAATCAACTGAAGAGTATCAGGGTACGTAATCTCGGCCCGGTAGTTGAACAGATCACCGACGGGCTCCCCCAGCCCGCCCGCATAGTCTTCGATCAACCACCCCCGGGCCGACCGAGGCGCAGGCACCGGCAGCCAGCACTCCAGCCGAAAGCGGTCGGAATCACGCCCCAACCGGAGTCCCCCGAACGGAATCCCCACCCGGAAAACCACTCGAAGCCGTACCGTTTCCCGCCTGTCTTCCCGACGCAGCACAACCGAAAGTCCCGCCGGATGATACTCCATCAGGTGCGAATACTCGTGCCCTTCCACCATCAGGCTGTCGATGCTGATCCCGCACGCCGTCGAAGATGCCGAATCCCCGCTCCCGCCGCAGGCCAGGTTCGCATATAGACGCAAGTGGAGGATACTGTCGCCGGCCGGCAATTCAACCCGGTCGGCGTACATAACGCCCGTCACTCGGCTGCTGTCGACATCGAGCGTTGCCGTTACCGCGAGATTCTCGAATGCTGCGGCTGACCCGCATACCAGCAGCGCCGTAAGCACGCTATGCCATACTGTTTTCAAGGCTTCCCAGCCCCTCCACACGCACCACAATCGTGTCGCCCGATTTCATGGGAGCTATGCCCGACGGCGTCCCGGTCGAGATAATGTCGCCGGGCATCAGCGTCATGATCGAGGAAATGTACGAAACCAAAAACGGTACGTTGAAGATCATCTGCGATGTCCGCCCCGACTGCTTGACCTCCCCGTTGTGGATCCCCTCAACGAGCACGTCGCCATAGTCGAAACCCTCCACGATCCACGGTCCGATCGGACAAAACGTGTCGAACCCTTTCGCACGGGACCACTGACCGTCTGGCTTCTGGAGGTCCCGCGCCGTCACGTCATTAACGCACGTGCAACCGAATATGTAATCATCGGCGTCCGCTTCCGCGACATCCTTCGCCCGCCGGCCGATTACTACTCCCAGCTCCGCTTCGTAATCCACTCGCTGTGAAACCGTGGGGTGCACGATTCTCTCGGCATGCGCTATGATCGCCGACGGTGGTTTGAGAAAAATCAGTGGTCGCTCCGGTGCCTCGTCCGCGGAATACGACGCTTTCACATGCGCGTGATAGTTCAATCCGATACACACGATCTTGCTCGGTTCGACCGGAGCAAGAAGCCGCACGTCCCCTGTACGGACTCTCTCAGAGGTCTCGCGACCACCGTCCCACGGTGCCGCATCCAGGTGTACAATCTGATCGTTCTCGATTCGGCCGTACGCCGCAGCGTCCGAGCCGTGCTGGAAACGCACGATTCGACTCTTCATTGTTGCTGTAGTCCTCTCACGTATGATAAAATGCTGTCGCGCATCGCGACCGGATTGTAACCGCCCTCCACATAGGAAATCAGCCTGCCCGCGCACCGTGTTCCGGCACACCCCGCCAGGAGCGAGCCAAGATGATTGTATGTTTCCTCGATAAACTCGAGTCCCGCCAACGGGTCGTCGCGGTGCCCGTCAAAGCCCGCCGACACCAAAATCACATCGGGCCGGAACTGCTCGAGAAGGGGACAGACCTGCGTCTCGTACAGCGATCGTGCCTCGGAATCACCCGCCCCGGCCCGAAGCGGAAAATTGCGCGTGTACCCCTCTCCCCGGCCCCGGCCCGCCTCCTCCGCGCAACCCGTACCAGGGTAGAATGGAAACTGATGGCTGGAGATGTACATCACGTCGGGCTCTTCGTAAAAAATCTCCTGCGTCCCGTTGCCGTGATGAACATCAAAATCCACGATTGCGACTCGCTCGGCATGGCAGTGATCGATCGCGTATCGCGCCGCCACCGCCACCTGGTTGATAAGACAGAAACCCATCGCGCGCGCCGTCTCGGCGTGATGTCCGGGTGGCCGGGCGATCACCATGGACTTCCTGGGTCCGCCGCCGAACGCCGCGTCGACAGCGCTCAACAGGGCGTCCGAGGCTTCGAGTGCTGCAGACCATGACCCCGGCTGCACATAGGTGTCGGCGTCGTAATCCCCTCCACCCTGCTCGGCAAAACGCCGAAGCCGCTGCAGGAAATCGGAGCCGTGCACCGCATCGATCACCGAAGTCTCATGCGGTGTGATAGAAAGCGGAAGCAACTCCTCCTGTCGCCGCAGTGAGTCGGCCGCCGGCTGCAATCGTTCGACCGACTCGGGATGGCCGAACGGCGCAGGGTGCCGCTGGCCATTGAGCGCGACAATAAGTCCAATGGGCTCCATTGTAGCAAATTAACGGGGCGCGTTCGAGAGGGTCAACAAGGATTCAGACCGCCTTGGTCTTCCACTTGCCCCGCGTGAACCAGTACGCCAGTACGAGTGATTTCACCGAAGTTGTAATCGTCAGCGTCCACCACACGCCGTTCACTCCCCAGTCCAGCGTAAAGGCGAGGTAATAGGCCAGCGGAATTCGGGCGACCGCCCCCGGTATCATCACTACCATGGGCGGCACCGTATCACCGGCCCCGGCAAACGCCCCCTCGAGGACGATTTCCAATGCCATCGTAAACTGCGAAAGACCCAGGATAAACAGGTAATCGGCGGCCATCAGCCTGACCTGCTCGTTGTCGGAAAAGATGGAAACTATCTGATACGGGATCGTCAAAAAGAGTACCGATATGGACAGCGTCAGCGCGATCGCCAGCCCCGTCGCCATCCACGCCGAGCGCGCCGCGCGATCCGGGCGACCCGCTCCAAGATTCTGGCCGACCATTGCCGATGCCGCTACCGAAAAACCGAAACAGGTCAAATACGAGAACGACTCCATACGGTTGCCGATCCCCATCGCTGCGCCGGCCTCTTCCCCAAATTCATGCACGATCGCGATCAGAAACCAGTAGACGACAACAAACGTAACCTGCTGTGTCGATATCGGCGCTCCGATCCGCATGATTCTCCCGAGCGCTGCGAAATCCGGCCGCCTTGGAAACGGAGCGCTGACCCGATATCCCAGCCGCCCGCGGAGCATCTGCGAACCGATGACCGCCACCGCAACACCGACCGCCACGAATGTCGCAATCGCCGCACCCGCAACCCCCAGCTCCGGAAACGGGCCGATTCCGAGAATCAGCAGCGGATCAAGCACCATGTTCACCACAATGGCCACAACCGCAACTTTCATGGGTGTCCGCGTGTCGCCGGAAGATCGAAATATCGCGTAGTGCGTCTCAACGAGGGCGAACAGCACCGTCGTCAGGAAGAAGATGCGAAGATAGGGAATCGCGTGGACCAGCGTATTATCACTGGTCTTCATCATGCGAAGCAACGGCGGGGTAGCCGCAAATCCGACCGCCGTAATGACCAGTCCGAGAACCACCGCCAGCCAGAGCCCCTGGCGAATGTAGAACCGTACCCGGTCATAGTCGCCCGCCCCCACCGACCGGGAGACCAGCGCCGTCAGTCCGATACTGATGATCGAAAGAAATCCAAACACCGTCCACTGCACGACCATCGAGGACGTAATCGCGTCTTGAGCCGTCGCCCCGAGCCTTCCCACCCAGAAAAAATCCGTGACCGTAAGCGCGAACTCCATGAGCATGCCGGCGACTACCGGCACCGCCAGAGAAAAAACCGTCCGGACGATCGGACCCGACGTGATCTGCTTCGAGTAGGGAGTTCTGTCCACCGTTTCCATACCAACCCACCGACATTCCAGTGGACGGCATGGTACGCCGCCGGCATGCACGTTTCAAGTGATTTTAACGCCGAGCGGCGCCAATTTCCGCAATGCCGGCTACAATCCGAGGTACGCGATGTAATAGGCGGGATTGAGCGCCTCGCCCGTCCCTCGCTTCACCAGTTCCGGCCACGCATAAAGGCGCCCGAACCGGAAGTAATTCTGTATCAAAAACGACCGCGTGTCACGGTTGTCGATTACGCTGCCGTTGACTCTCTCGATATAGTTCCAGGTCTGGGCTGCGATCAGACGGCCCACCAGACGATCCCGATGCCTCCCCGGCCACAGCGCGAAATCAGTCTCCGCCGCCCACGGTGCAATCTCTTCGTGCCGGGGCATGAGCAGGTGCTTCTCGTAGAGCTCCCAGAAAAGCTTGTTCAAGTCGCGTGATCCGTCGCCGTACGCCTCCATCTCAAAATACTGCCAGAGCAGAAGAAATCGTAACTCAATGAGTGCAAGATCGCGGCGGGCCGAAACGAAATCCGCGGTCACCTGCTCCGGAAGAGCCGCAAACTCAGACAGCCACCGTGGATCGTCTGCGATCATGCGAAAGAAAGCCCCGATTGACTGCCCGAACGCCCCCTGCAGCGGCCTGCTGAACAGCGCCTGCTCCTGGTGAATGTGACAACCGTACATCGCCTGACCGAGTGACGCGAGCAGCATCTTCAGATTACTGTGCCCCCCCGTTATCGATCCGGCTATCCGAAGGTCATGCGGCGGCCTCACCGGGTAGTAATCGAACTCGACCGGCGCGAGAGTCGTATCTCTGAAAGCGTAATAGATCGGCAACTCATCCGCATCGACCCCGATAGAATCGAACGTCGCCTTCGCCAGCGGAACTATCGTATCCGAAATCAGCCGAATATCGATCCCCGCCAGCACGTCACGATAGGCATACTCCAAATCCCACGGCTCGACGACATCAACCCTGAGCCGCGTCTTCAGTCTGGTCAGCAGCGACTGGTAAGCCTCACGCGTACCGGAATCCACCCTCTGCAGCAACGACCGATATTCATCGAGCGAATACGCGCGCGAACTCATGATCATGCTGAAAAAGCTGTTGAATCCTTCTCGACGGGCCTGCTGATTCCGCAGCCGGAACAGCCTCGCCATCGGGTCAGCCAGGTCCTGCCCCGACCGAAGAAGCCGCCACGCCTGTTCCCGGCGTGAACGGTCCGGATCGGCCGCCACCACCGCCTCGAGTTCCGTCTTGGCGTAGTCTTCACCCTCGAACAGATAACCTGTCTGCGTCCCCGTCATCGTGCGCAGCGAGTCCAGCAGTCCGGAAACCGGCTGATGGCCGTCGACCACATAGCGCATCGACAAATCTTCGATAATGCGGGCTTTCCGTCGAGCCTCCTCGTCGTACGTCCCGCTTTCGATCTTCTGAATCATCGGCCGGATCGCCGCATCGGCGAGCGTGTAACCGAACAACTCCTCGAAAAACCCCAGCGAATCGGCGCTCCCGCCCACCGCCCGGTCCCACCGCTCCATCGTCAGCCGGTACTCGAGCCACTTCAGCTTTCCTTCGAGAGTCCCAAGAAGCTCCGTTTCCTGCGCCACGGCGGTCATGCTGGTACCGAAGGCGATACAGAACACTATCGCCGCGACTCCCCGGATCATCATCAAACGATTCATTATGATTCACCCCCCGGAAGATCGGCGAAATAGGAGAGTGCCATGGCATATCCATAATAGCCGAAACCCGAAATCTGTCCCACACACACCGGTGTCAGTACCGAACGATGCCGAAACTCCTCGCGCGACGCGACATTTGTCATGTGAACTTCCGCCGTTGGCACGCCCACGGCGCTGATCGCGTCCCGAAGGGCATAACTGTAATGACTGAGTGCTCCCGCATTCAAAATCATGCCCGACGCGCCCGGCCCCTCGGCCTGTATGAAATCGATCAGCGCTCCCTCATGGTTCGACTGAAAGAACCGCAACTCGACTTTGAGGTCGTCGGCAAGCGACGACAGCCGCTTGTTTAATTCCTCGACAGCCGTCGTGCCGTACTTATCGGGTTCGCGTGTTCCGACCATATTGAGATTCGGTCCGTTCACCACGAGTACTCGCGGCATGAGATCCTCCTGTGTGATCGTAGTATCGTATCGCTGCTTGCAGCGCGCGGCGCGCCTCGGCGGAGTTGACGGCATCGGCAAATAACGGCCGACCCGGGGCCGAAAGCAACACAAAACGAAGTCGCCCGCCTCGCCGCTTCTTGTCCCATGTCATACCCTCCCACACGGCCTCCGCCTCGAGCCGCCTGTACGGTATACGTCGGATATACTGCTCGAGAATTGAGCAGTATCGACTCAGCTTCCGTTCCGATGATACGCCTGCCCGAACCGACAACTCACACGCCGCCAAAAGGCCCACGAGCACCGCCTCGCCGTGAAGAAGCCGCCCGTAACCCGCCGCCCGCTCTATTCCATGCGCAAACGTATGCCCCAGATTGAGCAACATGCGGCGGCCCTGCTCCGTCTCGTCCGCCCCGACGACAGTCGCCTTGCAGCGTACCGACTGTTCGATCACCCCCGTTAATGCCCGAGGGATCTCCAGCCACTCCCCTGGTTCGCGCTGCTCCAGACGCGTCAACATCGTCCCCCCCGTCAATCCCGCATACTTGACTATTTCCCCCATACCCGCCACGCGCTCGCGTGCCGGAAGTGTGTGCAGGTGAAACGTATCACACACGACAAACGACGGCTGCCAGAAGGCTCCCACCAGATTTTTGCCCCGAGGATGATTGACACCGGTCTTGCCGCCGATCGCCGCATCGACCATCCCGAGCAACGTCGTGGAGATCACGCCCCAGCGGACCCCCCGTAAAACCGTCGAGGCCGCGTATCCAACCACGTCGGACAACACCCCGCCCCCGCACGCCAGAATGAAGTCGTTCCGCGATACCTGCTCGGCCAGAAGATAATCATGCACCCGACCCACCGTGCGCACCGTTTTCGTCCGTTCGCCTCCGGGCAGGGCCATAACCGACGCCTTCCGCGCAAACGGACCAAGACACCGCATCACTTCCCCGCCGTGAAGAGCATACACCTGCGCGTCGAAGAACACGAACACTCGGCCCACTCCCCCTGCCTGTTTCTCGAGCAGTGACTCAAGCCGTCCCGTTACGCCCGGTCCAATCACCACCGGGTACGCACGCGTGCCGAGATCAACGCGCACAGTTGGCATGTATTTCCTCCACTATCCGCATCAATTCTTCCAGACTCTCCCGCACCGACCGGGCCGTCACCGACAAACGGTAATCTGCCCGTTCGTATGCAGCCCGCCGCGCCGCCAGCATTCCGCTGATCCGAGAAAGTAGCTCGCTTTTTGCACCGCGTCCATCCGCGACGCTTGCAAGGAGCGGGCGGTCGGTCGCATGTCGCAAACGGCGATACAACTCCCGAACCGAACAACTCAAATACACAACCGGTCCGGCCTCACACACCACCCGTCGATTCCTCTCCTCGACAAACGCCCCCCCGCCAAGCGCCACTACTTTGGGCGACACCGTCGTGCGGTATAAATTCCTGATTACTTCCCACTCGAGCTGACGAAACCTGCGCTCGCGACCCTGCCGAAGTATCTCCGGAATCGCCCTTCCGGCCCGCTGTGCAACCAGCACGTCGGTATCGAAAAACGGCGCCCGCTTCTTCCGTGCGAGCAGCGCGCCAAGCGTGCTCTTTCCGCAACCCGAAAACCCCACCAGCGTGATTGTCACCCGCATCGACATTCTCTGACCAACTTCCCGAAAGGACCACGAGAATCAGAACACCCGCGCATGGATCGTTTCGGCCGATACCGCCAGCCCCGTCCATATCTCGAACGCCCGGACCGCCTGGCCGACAAGCATCATCGTGCCGTCGATCGCGATCACATTCGCGTCGCGGGCCGCCGCAAGCGCCCGGTTGTCGTGATTGTAGTTGAGATCATAATACACCCCCACCTGCCGCCAGTCAAACGTAGCGCCGACCGGAATCTGATCCGGTGAGTTGAACCCGCCCATCGGCGTGCAGTTGACCAGAATCGATACATCACCCGCTGCCGACCCTTTGAACGAGTCCAAAGCCGCCGTTCCCACCGTCACGCCCGGGGCAGTCTTCTGCAGCCATCGCGCAAAATCCGCCATGCCTGATTCGTCGCGGCCCACGACAGTAATCTGATTTGTCCCAAACGTCGTTACCAGACTGAACGCCACCGCGCGAGCGGACCCTCCATACCCCATAATGGCCGCGTGTCCGCCTTCAATCCTGTCCCGCACCCCGAGCAAAGCCAGCCCAAACCCGTAGCAATCCGTATTGTGCCCGGTCAGCCTGCCCGATGAGTCTATTGCAACACAATTGACCGCTCCCACGATCTGAACCGTACGGCTGCACTCGTCCAGCAGTGGCGCCACACACTCCTTGTACGGAATCGTAACCGAAAAGCCCGCATATCCCCCCTGTCGCAGCGAACGAATCGACGACTCCAGCTCAGACTCCTCGACATCCACGAGTTCAAAACTCCCCCCAACGCCGCAGGCATCGAAAACGGCGCGGAAGATGTCCGGAGACTTGGAGTAAGAAATTGTGCGGCCGACCAAAGCAAGGCGAATCGGCGCAGTCATGACGTCACGGTCCCAAGCAGCTCAAAAAACGACGGGCACGATACGGCGACACACGAGTCGTCGTCAAGTGTTGATGGTCCTACCGCCACCGTCGATGCAATCGCGAACGCCATCGCGATTCGGTGATCGCCATACGTGCCAAAATCGGCGCCGCCGAGCTCGGTCCTGCCTTCTATCGCCAGACCGTCATCGAGAAGACCGCACGAAACGCCCATCAACCCGAGGTTGTCCGCCATAGCCTGCAACCGATCGGTTTCCTTCACCCGAAGCTCGGCCGCATCGCGAATGATTGTCGTCCCTTCGGCGTGGGCGCCGATCAACGCGACCAACGGTATCTCGTCAATCAGACCGACCACCGTATCCCCGGCCACACGCCGGGGTTTGAGGGTTCCGCCGGTCACCGTAACCGCGCCACGTGGCTCACCGGAAACGACCGTGCGATCGCTCACGCTGACGCCACAGCCGACATGCTTGAGGTGGTCCAGAAATGCTGTCCTGCTGGGATTCAGCCCCACCCCGTGTACCGTCACCGTGCCCCCCGAAATCGCCGCTAACGTGAAAAAGAACGCGGCCGTCGAAAAATCCCCTGGAATATCGATCTCCCCCCCGTCGATCCGGGCGCTCGACGGCAGGATAATCTCGCGCTTGTGGTCGGCCGGCATGACTCGCACCCGCTTCCGGGGATCCGTGGGATCATCCTGCACGATCGGCTTGATCTCCCTCACCTGTATACCGGCCTGCAAATGCTGCAACATCAACTCCGTGTGGTCGCGGCTTGGAATCATCTCTCGGATCGTCACCGAGCATCCCGCCGACAAACCCGCAAGCAGAACCGATGACTTGACCTGCGCCGATGGTACCGGCAGCGTGTACTCAAACGGCAGAAGCTTCCGCCCACGGACGGTCATCGGCAAATGCCCTTCGCTGTCGATCACCTCGGCGCCCATGGCGCGGAGCGGATCGACAACGCGCTTCATCGGTCGTCGGGACAGAGACTCGTCTCCCGCGATGATGACGCTGATCTCTCTCCCCGCTGCGATGCCTGCCACCAGCCGTGCCGTCGTCCCCGAATTGCCGCAATCCACGATCGCTTCCGGCAAAATCGAAGTCCGTGCGGGAGGCGTCAGTACGACAGCCCCGTCCCGCTCGACAACCTCCACACCAAACTGCTTCGCCACGGAGAGCGCCGTGCGACTATCGAGACCGTCGGGGAAATTCTTCGCCGTTATGGGACCGGAACTGAGAATCGAAACCAACGCGGCTCGCTGTGCGATCGACTTGTCGCCCGGGACGCGCAATTCGCCGCCGATCTTCTTCGCTGGATTCAATCGCCTCATCATAGCAGTTCTTTGTTGAGGGCGACCGACATCCGGCGCAATTCCACCATCAACGTACGGAAGTCATCCGGCGTCAGCGCCTGCGGGCCGTCCGACAACGCCAGCTCCGGCTGATGATGTACCTCGATAAGCAGCCCGTGCGCGCCCACCGCCATGGCGGCCCGCGACAACGGCGCTACTTTGTAACGCTGTTCCGAGGCGTGCGATGGGTCCGCCAGAATCGGAAGGTGGCTGGCGCGCCGGATATCCACGATTGACGACAGATCCAGCATGTTGCCGGTGCGGTTTGCGACTATCCGAAGGCCCCGCTCGCACAAAATCACATTCGGGTTGCCGGCTGCGAGTATGTACTCCGCCGCCAGCAAAAACTCGTTTACAGTCGCCGCCATTCCGCGCTTGAGCATAACCGGCTTCCCAAGCGCCCCCGCCTTCCTCAATAACGAGTAGTTCTGCATGTTCCGTGATCCGATCTGGATGATGTCGGCCGTCGCCGCGACCAGCTCGATCGTCTCGGTATCCATCGCCTCCGTCACGATCCGCAGCTTGAACTGCTCGCGCACTTCGCGAAGAATCTCCAGCCCCTTCTCTCCGAGACCCTGGAAACTGTACGGCGACGTGCGAGGCTTGAACGCCCCCCCCCGGAATATCCGCACCCCTTCCTTCGCGACAATCTCCGCAATCGTCATCGCCTGGTCCCGGCTCTCTATCGAGCACGGGCCGGCCAGCACCGGGAACTTGTCCCCGCCGATCGACACGCCGTCGACCTCGACTATTGTATCTTCAGCCTTCGTTGCACGACTCGCCAGCGTAAACTGCTCGCCAAACCGAATGACTTCGCTCACCCCGTCCAGCGCGCGAAGCCGCTCGATCGACGTGTCACCGTTATAACCCGTTATGCCGAATGCCAGCCGGTGTGGATCGGTGAGCGTCTGTGCCGACAGCCCCATCCGGTCTATCTCGTCGCGCACGCGCTGTATCATCTCCGGCGTCGCCGCTTTGTCCATCACCACCAACATCGCCTACATCTCCTCGGGAGCCTGCAACCCAAGCAGGTGAAGTCCTTCCTTCAACACGGTTTGTACCGCTGTAACCAGCGCCGCCCGGGCAGTGGTTCCCTGCCCATCCTCGTCATCGAGAATCCGCACGATACGCCCGCTTTCGTCCCGCCGCTGGTATACCTTATTGTACGACGAGGCGAGTTTCAACAAGTATGTAGTGATCACAAACGGCTCGTACGTGCGGGCGGCATCCGCAACGGCCGCCGGAAAATCGGCGAGCAGTTCGATCACCCGCTGCTCCTCGTCACTGCCGAGCAGGCTGTAATCAATCTGATCCGGTACTTCCTTGCCGTACTTGCGCAGCAACGAGCACAAACGCGCATGCGTGTACTGGAGATACGGCCCGGTTTCCCCCTCAAAGTTCAGCACTTCATCCCAGTTGAAATCGATATCGCGCTGCCGACGGGCCGACAGCTGCCCGAATATGACTGCACCCGTACCGATCATCTGCGCCGTCCGGTCAATCTCCGCCAGTTCGGGGTTCTTCTCCCGAATCCGCTCCCGAGCCAGCGACACCGCCTGGGCGATAACATCATCGAGAAAGACGAGGTTGCCGCGCCGGGTCGACATCGACCGCCCGTCAAATCGGACCCACCCAAACTCGATATGATGCACCCGACCGGTCATGCGGTCCTCCGACGGCATACCCTCGGCATCCTCCAGCAATGCGATCACCTTTAATGCCTGCCTGAAATGATCAGCCTGCGCGGCCCCAACGACATACAACGATTCGTGAAAGTGATACTTCTCCCACCGCCAGATCAACCCGGCCAGGTCCCGCGTCATATATAACGTCGCACCGTCGGCCTTCTTCAGCAGTGCCGGCGGCAATCCGTACGGCTCCAAATCAACGATCAACGCCCCCTGTGACATTCTGGTGAGCCCGGCCCGCTCGAGTCGTGCGATCACCCCTTCCATCTTGTCGTTGAAAAACGACTCCCCGATCACGAGATCGAACTCGATCCCCAGACTGCTGTAGACTCTGTTGAACTCCGCAAACGAGATCTTCTTGAACTCCTCCCAGAGCCGCACCGCTTCCGCGTCGCCTTCCTCCAGCGCCCGGAATGCCTGGCGGGCATCCTCGTTGAGCGACTCATTCGCCCCCGCCTCCTCATGAAATCGCACATAAAGGTCAAGGAGGTTTCTGACCGAGTCTCCTGCCAGCGTCTCAGCGGTGCCCCACCTCCGGTACGCCACGATCATCTTCCCGAACTGGGTACCCCAGTCCCCCGGATAGTTGATCCCGACGACCTCGTAACCCTGCTTCCTGTAAATGCGACGAAGCGAGTTCCCGATCACCGTCGTCCGAAGGTGCCCTATGCCGAACGGCTTGGCGATATTCGGCGAGGAATACTCCACCAGTTGCGTTTTGCCCGCGCCGATCGAACTGCCCCCGTACGACCTCCCCGCAGAAAGAATGTCACCTATCGTCTCCGCCGCCAGCCTCGTCTGGTCGATCCGGGCGTTGATATATCCACCGACCCCCTCGCACGTAATCGCCTTCACCCCGGCCTCTGCCAACAGCCGGTTGGCGGCCCCAGACACGACCGACGATACCTCGTCCGGCTTCTGCCGTAGCACTTTCAGAAACTTGAATATCGGCAGGGCGAAACGGCCCATCGACGCATCCCGCGGCTTCTCCAGCGCCTCGTACAGGAAGTCCTCCGAAAACATCTGCTCGGGACCGGTGGCCGCGTATGCTTCCGGGTAGGTTTCCCGAAAAGCGCGCGCCAGTACATCCGAGAAATGCGCCCTGTATTTATCCCTTGTCTCCATAGCCGTGTTCATATGCTGTTTAATCGTTTCTTGCCGGGCTTGGAATATCAGCCAATCCCCTGCCCGATGCAACTCCAACTTTCGGGAGGCTGCCGTCACCAAATCGAACCCTCGCATGCCGGAAGGTGCGCTCAACTTACCCTTTGGACCGCCAGGCGCCCGTCAGGCGCGCGTCGGGTCGATAATCTGCCAACCCGAGGAGCCGCTGTTTCGCCGCTCGGAACGCTTGAAAAACAGAAAGAGCGCCAATGTGGAGATGACATAAGCCACGACTGTAACGTTGAGCGAAACCGTGTACCCCTGGTGCTCGATGATCGAACCCCCGATTGCCGTCGAGATCATCCACGACGACGTCCATGCCACCATGAGCAGCGAATTGACAAAGGAGTGCTCCTCCGTGCTCGACAATTCCATGGAGAGGTTGTTGAACATCGGCGTGCCCAGATTCATGAGCCCCCCGCGGATTACATACGAGACAAACGCCGCCGTCAGGTTGTGTGTGTACGCCAGCACGAGCAAAAACGGTATCGAAAGCAGCTGCGTGACCACAACCGTCCGCACCAGGCCGAGCTTCTTGGCTATCAACGGCCCCGCCAGCGTACCGATAAACATCGATGTCATCACGGCGAAATAGTACGCTCCGATCGTGTCCGCATTAAGCCCGAACCGGTCTCGAAAATAGAGATTCAAAAACGGGATCGACAGCCCCGCCCCCATGCCGACCAGGCAGTTTACCACGAATACCTTGGCGTAAAACGGCCAGCGGGCGCGAAGCTGCGCCCTGCTTACTCCCGGTCGCTTTTCCTCGGGCGATGGCCTCGCGGAGCGTATCATCGCAAACGGCGCCAGCGACAACATGCTCAGCCCGATCCCGAAATAAAGCGTGTATCGGTAACCGAGCACCGCGTCGCCCGTCAGGTCGGTCATCCAGATTACGAGTTGACCCGACCCGACCGATCCCAGCATCCCCGCCAGTATCCACATTGCGAAGGAAAACGAAAACAAGTGCGTCCGCTCCTTCGATGATGAATTGCGCATGAAAAACGGGCCGCTGGACACGCGAAAAATCGAAAATGCCATCCCCGACAGCACCCCGAAAAACACGATCTGCCCAAACTCCGTCACCGTGGACAACGCGACACTGAGCGCGCCGAAAATCAGAACTGCGACTATCAGCACCGGTTTCAGCCGCACCCGGCTCAGAAACAAACCCGCCGGTATCGCCATCACCGTCATGCCGATCGACCGCGAGGAATTGACGAGGCCGATTTCCCCCTCCCCGAATCCGAACTCCTTGAGGTACAAATTCAGCAGCAGCATGAATATGTGGAAATTGATCGCGGTCAGGCACAGACCGGCCAGATACAAACGGGCATTCCGCGAAAACAATCGAACGGTGGCCACATAGTCGGCCGCCGACCGATACACCCGGCCGACCACCGAGACCGGCCCCTCGGGCGGACTCGACGATTCTCTGATCTGCCGCACACTCATGGCATCATCGTACGGCGCACGACCCGCTGCCGATAAACTGCACCGGTCCGGTCAACTCCACCACGTCGTCTTCTGTTCGCCATCGCACCCAAAGCGACCCCGGACGAAACACGACCTCACATTCCCGTTCCGCCAGCCCCAGCATGACCATCGCGCAAACCGCCGCCGCCGCCCCCGTCCCCGATGACCCCGTCGCACCGGCGCCGCGCTCCCACTCCGCCACCTCTATTCTCCGCCGACTCACGGGGCGCACGAACTCCACGTTTGTACCGTTGGGAAACAGGGCGGAATGTTCGATCTCACTGCCGAGCGTCATCCAATCGAACTCGAAATCCTTCACAACCAGCACGGCGTGCGGATTGCCGACCGACAAACACGTCATCGGCAGCGCCTGCGGCCCGATCTTCAGCGGCGCGTTTATCACGTACGGGGTCCTGGACCGCACCGGCACCCGCTCTGCCGCAAACTCCGGACATCCCAGTTCGGCGGTGGCCACCAGCCCCTCCCGCGTCCGCTTCCCCAGCGTAACCCGGTCGATACTCGTCGCCGTCTCGAACGTGAAGTCCCTCCGCCCCGTCGCCTGCGACCAGAGATGCACGGCCGCGATCCGCAGCCCGTTGCCGGACTTCTCCGCCCACGAACCGTCGGCATTGTAAATGTCAATCCGCCGGTCCGCCTTGGACGATTTCGAAAGCAGCACCACCCCGTCGGCGCCTATCCCCCGCCTCCGATTGCAGACCGAGCGCGCCATCGTGGCATTCGCCGCTTTGGTGCCCCGCCGAACGGCCTCAACCACCGCGAAATCGTTCTCGAGAGCGTGGTACTTGTGAAAGGTGATCGTTCGCATTCCCGCAATTAAACCTCATCGTTCCGGTCGGCAACAGAAAAGCCCGCCGATCAGCGGGCTTTGTATTCTGATCCCTCCGCCAGCTCTCAATCCATTACTTCGTGGAACAGACGCGCCAGCCGCTTGGTCCCTTCTACGATATCGTCCTTTGAGGCGGTCGAGAAGTTCAACCGAAGCGTGTTTTCTCCCTCGCCATGCGGGAAAAACGGCTGACCGTAAACGTACGCAACCTTCTGCTCCACCGCCTTCGGGAACAATACCTTCGCGGAGAGCCGCTCCGGCAGCCGAACCCACAAAAACAACCCGCCGTCCGGCCGCGTCCACGTTATGCCTTTGGGGAACGTCTCCTCCATCGTCCGGACCATGACATCCCGCTTCTCACGATAACAGACCTTGATCTTCTCTATATGCGGCTCCAACAGACCCTGCCTGAGGAACTCATAAACCACATACTGACCGAACGTACTGGTATGCAGGTCCGCGCACTGCTTCACTTTCTCGAACTGAGTCAAGATCCATTTGGGACCATTCATCCAGCCGATCCGAAGACCCGGTGTCAGCGTCTTCGAGAACGTGCGAAGAGTGATGACTTCGTCGCCGCCGAGCGACTTGAGCGACGGCAGGTTTTTGCCGGCAAACCGGATATCCCCGTACGGATTGTCGTCAACCACCGGAATGTTGTACCGCGCCGCCAGTTCGCACAGCCGAATCCGACGGTCCTCGGACATCGTGATCCCGGTTGGGTTCTGGAAATTCGATACCGTATAGATAAGCTTGGGATTGTACTGCTTTATGCGATCCTCGATCTTGTCGACAACCATCCCCTTGTCGTCCATCTCGATCGTGACATACCGCGCCTGGTAGTAGTTGAACGCCTGCAACGCCCCCACGTAAGTCGGGTTTTCCGTCAGGACATAGTCCCCCGGATCCAGAAACGCCCGCGCAATAAGCTCGATCCCCTGCTGGGAGCCCGATGTCACCAGCAGATTCTCCGGCGTCGTTGGCGTCCCGGCCTCAGTCGCCCGTTCAGCCAACAGCCGGGTCAGCTCAGGCACGCCGCGCGTGAGCGTGTACTGCACAGCCTTGGCGCCAAAATTGTCGAGAACGTCGACCGCCACTTTTTTCAGCAGATCGATCGGAAAAAGCTCGGCCGCCGGCAATCCGCCCGCGAACGAGATAACCCCCGGCTGTGAAGAAAACTTGAGAATTTCACGAATAATCGAAGCTTCGAGGTAATGTACGTGCGGCGCGATTGGCCACTTGTTCGGTTGCACGCGCTCAGTCATCCATCCCAGCATCAGGTTGTCCTTTCTGTTGACGCCGGGACCGTCATCGGACCGCCGGCGACACTCGATCTCACTGTAACAGCACGAAGTCTTGTCATTTTGACGACACGCCGCAGCCGTGCCATTCCCGCCCGCCGCGGCGGGGGAATCCAACTTCAGCCGGGAATATAGCGGCCAAGTCCCTCGCAGACAACCGAAATCCGTCCCCGGCCGCACCCGCCAAAACCTTGACATAAATGGCCGGTGCATATTATCCTGATTGTATGCCGTGCCACGATGTGTCCGAAAATATCCGCTTGGTGCTCGACCAGAACGATCGCGTCACCTACTATGCGATCGCCAAGGATTCCTGCAGCGGCGCCGTCGGAAAGCCGTCCCTTCTCAAAAAGTGGATTAAAAACCGGCGGGCCGATGACATCCTCTCCGCCACACCGGACGATCTCCTGCCGCATTTCCCCACGCGCTCACAGACCTGGCAGTTTCTGTATGCAAAACACCTGTTTGCCGTCCAGAAGACATTACAGGCGGCTCTGGGACATACGACCGGCCGCCCGACCGACTACTGCGCCGTCCATTCGGTCACGTCATCACCCGATGGCATCGAAATCATCGCACGGCTTAACATCGACCTCATGACCGAGGAAATCAAAGCCTGCGGCAACTGCGGCTGCGGGTGAGGCCCCCCGACTGGTCATCATACCGAGTAGCCCACCCGTCCCGGGTGGGATGTCATCCGAGTAGCCCACCCGTCCCGGGTGGGATGTCAACGGAGCGGCCCGCGTATGGCTCGTCCGCCTTCGAACCCGCCGACTTCCCACCGTGCGTGGCTCCCGTCCCCCTGCACCACGAACCCTCACGACTGTTGCGCCGTGTAGGTCAGCTCCGGTCGTGATCGCCCTTCCCGTCACGTCAATCGGTGCATCGCGAGCGACCGGTGCTGACGTTGCCTTTCTCTCCATACCGAGTAGCCCACCCGTCCCCAGTGGGATGTCAACCGAGTAGCCCACCCGTCCCGGGTGGGATGTCAACGGAGCGGCCCGCGTACGGCTCGTCCGCCTTCTTCCCCCCAACCTCCCACGCGTGCGTGCCGTCCATCCCCGGATACTCGTACTTCACAAACGTTTGGGGAAAGTTTTGTCGGGGCCGCTTTTTTATGCCCGCGATTCCGAATCCCATTTGTAAAACTCATTGTGTAGGGCCCCCGTTGACTAATGCGGCCCATATTCCCTCTTGAATTTATTGAAGATTTCAGTATCTTACAAACAAGATTAATACACCTAGAGTGTTAAACTCCGTTTTCGGAATATGCATAATTCGGTTAATGGAGTCCTAATTCCTACTTATCCGTGTTGATGCCCCACGCAGTGGGCCTGATTTGCGCGGCCTTGATGGCTGGCTTTTGAGCCATCGACATCTATATCAGAAGGTGGATGATGTACAATAAGTGGATCATTGCCGTTATAATAATCTCGGCAGCGGCCGTTTGGTTGCTCTTGCCGTCTTGTTCCAAAAAGCAATCTGGGCCAACTGGGCCGGGATCCGAACCTGCAACAATTCAAGTCAGTCCCACTCACGGCGTTCCGGGTTCTCCCTTGGAGATTACGGGTTACAAGATTACCCCCGGCGATACGACAGTGACTATGCACGTTGGCGGTTATCTTACTCCATTTGTAGTAAATGGCGATTCGATCGTCGCCCTGGTGCCACTTTTCCTTGAGGAAGGGGGGTTGTGGCCGAAGATACCTTCCGGTGCTCAGGACGTTTTCATCATCAAGGGTGCCGACACCGTAGCCCAGGCACTGGGGGCACTGACTATCGATACATTGCCTCATGCCGACGGCACTATGGATTCGATCGCGCAGGACCTGCAGATTATCAGCAGTTCACTCGGGGAGGTCCTCAATTCTCTCGCACAACTTCCGGGTCAGGATGAACGGCTTGAGGGGTATCGGCTGGCGATATCGTTTATGCTGGACTCCCTGATATCAGGGGTGGATAGTTCGATCCAGTCGATCCTGTCCGGTTCGTCATCGTGGACAGCTCAAGAGGATTCAGCCTTGGCTCTTCAAGATGCAGTCATGGCATCATGTGGCGCTTTGGACTACTACAATGAGTTTGCCAATTCCGTAGGCAAGTTTTCCCAGAAGATATCTAGTACTAAGAGCAGCATTTTTTGCCGGGATGGCGGTCCGGATATGGATCTGGCCTGCCAAATGCAGATATACACGATCCTGGAAGACTATAAAAACTTAGTCGTGAAGCCGACAGCACAAACTTATGCCGAGTCAGTGAAGATTGGAGCTGACCTGATCGCGATCAGCGGAATCGCCGCGCTTCCGATTCTAGTCATCAATTCGATCATGTCTGTCTGGGAATTCGTTTACGGAACTTTGGCGCCAAGTCTGTTTCCGGCGGAGATTACGGCTTTCACCCTCACCCTTGAATCTGACACGATCGGCGTAGGGGAACCGACCTACAGTACGATAGCGATCTCGGCCAGAAACATACCGTCCACCATTAAGGCGACCCAGATCCTGGATGTGCTGATTGACGCCCTTGCTGCGAAGGGAGTTCCTCAGGGTCTTGTTACCGAGTTTCGTGAAATCCTCAAAGAAACCATCAAATTTGCACTCGACCTGTATCGCAAGTGTCTTGTGGCGTATAATGATTCGCAGGGTGGGGCGATCTTCATTGACCCGGAAGCCGATCTGCCGGAGATGACTTGGGGCCCCGTCACCATTAACCATTCTGATCTGGTCGAGCTGTTCAGTATCGAGCCCACCATTCTCAAACCGGATACGTCAATACTTGAATGGATAGGTATGGAAAAAGGTGAAGGGGCAATTCAGGCTCGAGGGCGTACAGCCGGCGAGCAGGCGAAAGTTCTGATTGACCACGCTCTTTGCGCTATTTGCGTCTATTCCGGAGGAGCGTTCGGCAATGCTTCACCTGGGACCGAGACTAAGACCGTCGTTGTGGGGAATCCGGCCACACTTCATGTACAGATCACAGGACTCCCCGGTGGAACTGACGGCAGTGTTTTTGTGGATGGGCCGAGCGGCTATTCCTCTGGAAAAATCACTCAAAGCACCGTGTTATCGCCGCTTGAATCGGGGAGCTACCATATCTACTCCTTTGCTGTATTGGATGCTGACAATTATGAGTATGTCCCGAAACCGGTTGATACCACCATCACACTTGATGATGAAGACGATGTGACGATTGATATCGAATACACGGCGAAGTACGGAAGTATTTTGGTAACAGTGTCGGGCCTCCCCGAAGGCATTGAAGCTGATATCGATTTGACCGGGGATGGAGTATTCACGCACATTGTCACGGATACCCTGATCGACTCCTTATTGGCCGGAACCTATACTGTCGTTGCCCGAGATGTCGACGACGGTACCGGCAACTTGTTGAGCGCTGATCCCGCCTCACAGACCGTGGAAGTGATCGGCAGACAAACATCGACGGCCGCGGTGAACTACGGTGGATCTATTACAATGACCGTTCACGTCGGCAACCCATATGAGTTAATTACACCACGGGGCCAGGGACCGTACACCAAGTTGGCCGAGGCTCGCTATTCTGTAGATGGTATTCAGGTAGAATCTAAACAAGATTACTATACCTACGTCTTGCATGGTCCAAGTGGCGAACCAGCCTATACGTGCACCGGCGGTGATTCGCTCGGCGGGGGCAACCACTTGGGAACAATCACGGCGTCTGCTGTAACCACTGAGGCTGCGGCTGAGTGCGAGTTATCATTTAATCCTCTTGATGATAAGTCCATGACGATAGACTTCTCCGGATACACCCGGGCAGATGTAACTGGACATGGCTACGCTTCAGGCACCGCTGCCCTGCGATTTGAAACTTGGGCCTGGGTTGTCCTTGAGATAGACAACAAGACTAGTCAAAGCTATGGCCTATGGTATGCGTACGATTTCACTGCGACATCAGAATATACTTACCAGGGTCAAATTACCGGCTACTCCGCACGTTTTGATCTGGGCAGTAAGGTTGTGAGCAGTTGCGATGTGCTTGGAATCCTGGAACATCCGACAATAGACTACTCCCGCCTGTTTCGACTGGACGGAGAATATAATGCGACGACGAATCTGAACGATGAAAA
Organism: Candidatus Zixiibacteriota bacterium; assembly: GCA_034003725.1. NCBI lineage: Bacteria > Pseudomonadati > Candidatus Zixiibacteriota > Candidatus Zixiibacteriota bacterium. The sequence continues at coordinate 104,665 of JAVEYB010000002.1, read as the reverse complement.
TCAATTCAGGTCAATCCCTCCGGGCAAGACTTTCGTGCAGTTGTTTACCGGAATATATTGTGCAAGCACTTCAAAGGCTTCGGAGCCAAATCCCAATGACCCTCCGCACAGACAGTCGGCGACCTTCAGCGGGAGTATCAAACTGGAATTGCGACAGTAGAGAGTCTTAACAAATACCCAGCCGTGTCCACTTTCTGCTGAAACGGTACACTCGGAATGACTCGCACATCGTCTCTCCATCGTTAGTCCGTGCGTGGCTCCCGTCCTCGTGCACCACGCGACCCACACTTTCCCTACCACCTCGATGGAAAAAATGCCCGGCCCCCCTTAGTAAACACTCCACTCACACGGAGCGCAAAAATGATGGCACTTCAGTATCGCGACCGGTTGCCAAAAGTCCGCTCAAAAAGCGGTTATTCCCCTGCCCGAAATCATGATCGGGGAAAGGAAAAGAATGGGGTCCCCATAAAAATAGCAAAACAAACCCATTTCCGCATAACGCGCAGAGCGCCACACTTGTACAACGAAAAAGTTGCTTGCACCGTTTGTGTGACGACGGTCTGTCTTCAGACCTGCCGTCACCTTCATCCTGGGAGCCGAAGACATAAAGAAACTGTGCGGTCAGACGACCCGTCCGAGAGCACGGTTGAATCGGATGCAAACTCGCTTACCGAAGCGTCCCCACGTAGTGTGCCGTAAGCTGACGCTCGCGAATCCGTGGGTCGGTGCAATCCGCAAGAAGCATCGGAGCAACCCGGCCATCCGCTTCGTTGACGAACTGGTTGCCCTCGATATCGACGAGATTGGCGCCCCATCCACGGAACTTCTCCGTGATAAGAATGCCTTCCGCCTGCTCCGGGAAGACAATCCCCGTGGGGTGGTACTGGACCGTATGAAGAAAACAAACCGGTACGCCCGCACGGTACCCGAGCACGATGCCGTCGGCGGTCGCACCGTGGTGGTTTGTAGTCATGAAACCCTGGATATGCAGCCGCCCGCATCCGCCGGTCGCCATGACGACCGCCTTCGCCCTGATCAGTCTGCGGCAGAACCCTGGGATATCGGACCGACTCGTATAGGCGGGTGTTCTGAATTCACTCACAAGTCGACGACTCTACGATCGACATGTGAGTATCACTGCCCCGACCGGACTGCAAGGGCCTTGCCATTTGTTTCGCGAGAGTTTCAAACTCCCTGCGACAAACATCATGAAAAAAGGGCCGCTGTGTGCGGCCCCTGCATCATTGTGGCATTCTGCGAAAGAACCGGAAGCCTGCTACATACACTGCTCCATACACGGCGCCGGTGTCGCGCCTCCGGTAAACAGGTAGCTGACCAGACTAATGAGATCGGTTAAATCAACGGCGCAGCCGGGATCACCATTGATGTTGACCGACGCCGGACACACCGGTGGGACGCCGCCGAGAAACAGGTAATTGACGAACCCGATCAGGTCAGACAGATCGGTAGTTCCGTCGCTGTTGTAATCGCCGGTCGTCTCACAACATAGCGCCTCGAATTCGATCAACGTGTTGTGGAAAATGATCTCCCGCCTCGGAGCGAGAGTGTCGGAGCTCAGGCAGAAGTCATGCACCCCCCCGCCGTCCTGCCCGGTGATATCTGAGCCATCATAGTCGTATACCTGGCTTGAAACAGCAAGGTACTCCGGCGTCTCAAAAGCCGTCCCCTGCCAGTCCAGGACGGCCAGGGAATTGTCGCCGCACGGCCCCCAGCGAAACTGGAATGGTTTGGAAAACGATGTCTCCGGATCGGTGATCTGGAAGCGAAGCTCCACAAGAACGGCCGAACTCCAATTGCTCAGGTCGGCGGTACCGGAGCCGCTTTCCCAGGGGTAACCGACTATGCGGACCTCGCGCCTCGTTGCCCCCCCGAAAACCTCCTGGTATCCGACGACCTGCCAGTCGACCAGATACGGCGATCCGGGAACGACATCGAGCAACTCTATTCCTGCCGGATCCCAGCGGATATTGAACTGGTATCCGTTCACCTCTTTGGCCTGCTGGTTCAGCCGCACGAGCACCCGAAAGTCATCGGACACGGATTGACTCCACTTCTCTATCGAAACGGTGAAGTTAGCGTCCATTCCCCGGCTTACGGTCGAAGACAGCAGCCTCGACGAGGCGACATTCAGCGTACACGGCTGGGCGTTGCCGAGCATGATCTGGCACATCTTGACCATATCAGGCACCGTCAGAGTCGAACCATCGCAATTGACGTCCGACTCGGCGATCACCGCCTCGATCGAGAGCGGCGGGAATACCCCGAGACCCAAAGCGAAGTAGCTGTAGTAGTAGGCCAGGTCGGCGATGCTGTTGTCGATGCTGTCGAGATTCATATCACCGGCAACATTGATCTGTGCCTCCGAAACTCCCCCGATTGCCAACAGAGAGACTACTGCCGATGCGATCATCAAGAATACTCGGCGCCAACGTCGGTTCCTCTCCATACGCGCTTCCTCCCATGTGAGGTAACTGTTGCAGACGTAGTCACGCGTCGCGGCGAACACGTGACGGGGACGTTAGCAGTTCAACTCAGAGTTTCTCCGGGCCTTCTGTGTAACGGTGCAAGTAACGAAATGAGGTATATGCGAGTGGTTCGTCCACGATGCCGTTCATTGACAATATACGTTTGTGGTACGCACGGTCAAGGACTTTCAGGCTGTATGACGAGGAACTGAAGCGCTTACTTCAGGATTGCTGCCGGCACCTTCATAATTGCTCGGGCCATCGCCACATCCTCGCACGCGATGTGATCCAGCAGCCACCAGCGCAGATACTCCAGCAGGTACCCGGCTTCAACCTCTTCCCCCATCCCCCACTTCACGAGCTGATCGCTGATCCATTCCGCAAAGGCCGCGTGAAACGCGCTATGATGCTCGTGCATCGAGGGAGCGAATTGACACATAAGGCTTTCTTCTTCACGGAAGTGGAAGATAGTGTAGTCAACAAGAGACCGAATCACACCGCCAACCGCTTCGCGGTCGTGCCCGGCCTCAATCGACTCGTGCAGCTGGTTTATCAGCCGGACCAGACCCTGATGCTGCTGATCCATGTCAGGGATGTATGTATTGTAGGAATCGTTCCAGTCGATGAAAGCCATGGCACGCTCCTGATGCCGAAATGGTTCAGTGTCAATTCTACAGTGGGTATCGGCTGTCGGACACGCCAGGTTTAGGCCGTCGGAACTCTTCACGTATTAGCCGGCCCAGCCAGCCGCCCGGCGAAGCCGTTCAGGATTCAGCCGGAAGCGCTATTTCTGCCCTGACACCGCCTTCAGGGCGATTCTCAATAGCGACACTACCGCCGTGAAGCGTAGCGATCTGGCGGACAATACACAGCCCAAGACCGGTGCCTTGGGATGGTTTTGTCGAGAAGAACGGGTCAAAGACACGAGCTATGATCTCGAGATCGATTCCCGGTCCACTATCCTCGACAGCAATTCGGCAGTGGCTCTCAGAATGGCTCCAGCCGATCGACAGAGTCGGGTCCTTAGTCCCGCCCAACGCATCGAGGCTGTTGCCAACCAGGTTGCTCACGGCCAGTACTAGCTGCGCCTCGTCCGCCTCCACTGTTACCGCACTATCTCCGTGCGTTTTTACTTTCACGCCGGACGATTCTATTTTCGCACCGTGCAACTGCAATACCTGTTCCACAATGCGCTCGATCCGAACGAGGGAAGGTGCGTGCCCTGAGTCAAGAGTAGTATACCTGGATATCCACGTCGTGACATCGACCGCCCGGACGACCGATCGCTCGATATCCGCCACAAACTCGCCGATCCCCGGCCCGAGTTGTTCCTTCTTCAAGCGAGAAAGCAGTCCGCGTGCCGGGAAAAGAGCGTTCCGGATCTCGTGTGCTAATCCACCCGCAATGTCTTTCGCCTGCCGATACTTCTCAGCGGCGACTATCTGTTCCTGCGCTTCGCGCAGGGCACGGTGAGCCGCCTCCAGCTCTTCTTTCTGTGTCGATATCGTATCCAGATTGCGGCGCGTCCGTATGCGGTAGTAATTCACGATTACTAGTCCTACACCCAGGCTGAGTAAGACGGCAATCAAATAGTTTCGATACCTATTGAAGAGAATCACGAGATAGTCCCCAAACGACCGCGCCCGCAGAGACACTATCGAGCCATGTCGACGCGGGAAAGCGACTATTAGCGTTGCGGAATCACTGCTTTCATCCGGTTGTTGTATAAGAGCGACATAAGCGGCCATCGGCAGAACGGCAAGCGGGTCGAACGACTCGCTGACCAGTAGAGAACTTCCCCGCTGATCTTTGAGAACGCCTGTTTCGCGATATCCCTGCAACGTAGGCCCTCGGCCGGCAAAGCCGCTCAGCGATGATGGACCGGACCCCGCAACGGGAGAGAGAAGGCTGTCGTAAACCCGGATATGGCCCGAGTTTGTGATGACGCACAGTTCCTCACAACCGCCCCCGATATAATCCGATGTCCACATGTCCTGCAATTCCATGTCTATTGCCGCCTGAATCCTCACGTCGCCGATAGGAGAAATCAGTGACACTCGCGGACTGGTGGACTCCTCCTCAGACAATGACATAGTGTCCGTCGGCTGAAGGGTGTGATAGAGGTAAGCACGATCGGATTCCTTATCCCATGCCAGCAGCCCGGGTTCGGGATACCTCGCAACGATCTTTCGACATCTCTCATGGCCATCGGAGTCAAGCGCGACATAGTAGGAGAACATGTCAGAAAAGCCGTCGACGGTATAGCCCTGACCCGGGGAGATCGTGACGAACCGTACTCGCGGTTCTTCGGAAAACACGTGCAGCGATTGGTCGTTAATGGCAGCAGCCAGCCCATACCGCCAACGTACCCGACCCGATTTCGAGTCTACACACACAAGCTCGCGCGGCGTTCCATACCGCCCTGCCGAGATACCGATCATAAGCTCGTCGTATCCATCACGATCGAGATCTGCAACTGCCAGAATCGGCATCTTGGCAATCCACGGCTCGCCTAGTCGGTTTGCACCGACGACAACGGGGTACTCCTCGTACAATTGCAGGTCAGGGACATACCGATAAACGAATCCCGTATCGTTTCTGACCCCGGTCCCACACGCAGTTGGTGCAATCGAATCGGGAACCGTTAGAGTGGCGACATCAGACAGGAGCAGTCGGACAGGTTGCTCATCGGCAATAGTCCACTCCGGCCAGTTCCGCACCAGCACCATGGACGGATCTCCCTGGATCCCGGATCCGTTAAATGCTATGATTAGTCGCTGCTGAACGGAATCATAGCCGGGGGGCGGAAACGTCAGTATCGGATGAAACACCACGCCGCGGTCGTCAAGCAGTTCGCTCCGGTGCAGGATTTCGGTATCAAATACCAGGAAGAGAGGATCATCATCGATGTCTATGTCACGCGTTGCGGCTTCGGCGCAAGCACCGAAAAGCGCGAATGTCGCAGTCAACGAAATCAACGCCAACCACGTGCTGCAGCGATAACGGGCGATACCGAAGCGGGATATCGACGATGATTCCAATGAATTCCCTCCCACCACCCGCGTTTCAGGGGACTGCGCAGGCGTGGCCAACAAAAAAGTGGCGCCCCCCAGAATCGAACTGGGGACACACGGATTTTCAGTCCGTTGCTCTACCAACTGAGCTAGGGCGCCAACTTCGATAACCGCACAATGGAAACGCTAATTTAGCCGGATTTCACTGGAAGTCAATCGAAAAAACTACTGCCGACCGGTCACATGCTGCCTGGTTGCCGGCGACATCAACAACACCATCACCGCCATGGCCGTCGCGAGCAGTACCCAGTTCAGAACCTGGGCGAGGTTGACCGCCGACCCCAGAATCATCAGTCCCGTGATCACCACCATGCCGGTCCAGCCCCATCGCTTCTGGTCACGAAAAGCCGTCGCAATCGCGACTATCACTACCCCGACCAGCAGAAAAACGATCCAGCTTAACAGACCGTCATAGGTGTGGTCGAGAAAGCCGAGAATGATCTTCACTCCGCCGTACAGAATAAACATCGCGGCAATCACGTAACCATACCACTTGGTGATTTCAAACGCGATCGGCCCGCGCGCGCTATGATCGGACATACTTCATCCCTCTACAGTTTACCGGAGAGAATCCCCGAGTATTGCGGCGCCAATGAAGCCGGCGTCGTTGCCCAGTGTCGCCTTGGAGACACGCAACTCGCGGGTCGCGCTGTCGAAGGCCCGTTTGCGTATACCGGCGGAAACCGCTTCGACGAAGCCTGCGCCGCCATCGGCAATCCCTCCCCCCACTATTACGATCTCAGGATTGAGAAGGTTCACAATTCCGGCCAATCCCACGGCAAGAAGATCCGCAGTCTCGGTGATGATCTCCGATGCTACCTCGTCCCCTTTACGGGCGGCCGCAAACAACCGCTTGATATTGAGACTCTCCAACGAACCCTGCAGAATCTCCTCGAATACGGGTGTCAACCCGTGCGCCAGACGTGCGCGGGCACGGGCCAGTATCGCTGCGGAACAACAATAGGACTCGATACAGCCGTTCATATCTCCATGACACCGGGGACCATCAAACTTGATGGACATATGTCCAAGTTCACCGGCCGAGTAACCCGCGCCGCGCCAGAGTTGGCCATTGAGGATGAGCCCGCCGCCCACACCAGTTCCGATGGCAACGCACACCACGGACTTGAATCCGACCGCGGCCCCGAACCGAGCTTCGGCCATGGCCATGGCATTTACGTCGTTATCGACCCAGACCGGAAGGTTCAATCGATCGGTCAGAGTACGTCCGATTTCAGTACCCTGCCAGCCGGCGATGTTCGGACTCGGGCCGATGACTTTTCCGGTACGAACATCGACCGCCCCGGGTGTCCCGACCCCCAGCCACCGAACGTCATATTCATCCTCCGCCGCAAAAAGCAACAGTCGTTCGGCGATGTTCGTAACGAGATGCATGAGGGCCTCAGGACCCTTTTCCGCGACGGTCGGGCGCTGCTCGCGAAAAATGACCTTTCCGTCGGGGTCAACGAGACCGTATTTGATATTCGTTGCGCCGATGTCGATACCGGCGAAGGCACGTTTGTGAGCCATCTTCCCTGCGGTGTTCTCCCAATCTGTCATGCCCAATCAGAGAGCCGTAATCGAGCCATAATACCGGGGTGACCAATCTGTGTCAATGTTTTACAAACGGCTGGAGCCCGCACTCGGCCACACCTCTCCTTACCGTGGCTTTCCGGCCGTACGTAACACCAAAGCAACAATCATGAGCAAAACAACGGCACCTGCCGAGAGCAGACTGACGAGCTCAGGTGTCGCATCGTTGTGGTGCACAAGCGCAGGCAAAAACCGCATTATGCCATTTACCGCAACAAGCGCAGCGACCACACTCACGAAATAGCGACGCGATTCCCAGAAGGAGGCGGCGAGCATCGCGGCCGATGTCGTATGGAACAGGACCAGGAAAGTTCGTTCAAGCGTCTCCCAACCGAACAGCTCGCCTCCGACATATCCCAGCCGGTAGATTGCTTCCAAAATGCCGAAGGCAGCGCCCAGAATCGCCCCGGCCACAATGAGAGTTTCGCGATCGCGGCTCAGCCACCGGGCCATCACAAGGATCCCCCCGAGCTTCAGCAATTCCTGTGTCACCGCTCCGGCGAGCGCGGGGACCAAAGCGCGGCCGTACGACAGCACGTGCGTCGCCTGACCGTGCGAAACCAACTGCTCTGCCAACCATTTTTGAAGCGGAACTTGTGTAATCAAGCTCACTGCAAAGGCTGCCGCGCCGGTTACGATCGCCCCCGACCACTGTAAGGGGCGCGGAATACGTCGGGCGAAAAACAGAACACCTAACGCACCGACAACGAGAAATGCGATCCAATGCAGGGTGTGCGAGGTGGCCGTCTGCCAGCCCCGTTCGCCGGCCTGTTCCTTGAGAACCTGGGTTCGAGTGTCCAGATCGAGATAGACCCTGATTCGCTGAGGCACAAAGTCGACACGGGCAAGTCGACGGTCCGGAGTGAAATAGCAGTCGAACGGCTGCGGAGCCTCAAGATGAATCACAAACACGGAATCGAACTTCCCCTTGTAAAGCTCCTTGTGCACGAACTCGCTGACCTCACCGGATACGACAAACGAAGTCATCGCCTGCGGTTGGTACAAGGTATCGACAAAACTCTCTCCGACCGCGATTCGCTGACGAGCAAGAAAGATCTCCAACTGATCAACAAGGTTGTATTCCCATGCGTATCTGTCGGGCGGAAACGTCACCGTTCGTTCAACCTTTTCTGAGCCGCGCGTGAAAAAGCCTCTCAGGGCGCTGTCCACATACTCCATGGAAAGTCGCTCCGATAGAGAGTCGCTGGTGATGACAACATTGTCCCCTCGATAGTAGCCGGCTGGAGAAACGTAACTCTCTCCCTGCACACCCGCCGTATGAGGTGATCCGGTCAGAGCGAAATCGACTGACAATCGTCTCTCAATTACGAGGGCGTCATCACCGTCGATGGTCCTATGCCTGGTCACGGTTGAAAAGAGACGCCCCATGTCCTTGGCCTGGTGGGTGAAGGTCCACATGCGAAGGCTCCCGGCCGGGCGGAACTCCTCGAGATGCCTCACCGGCTCCAGCACGCGCTGCGCGTGGACGCCTCCGGCTACCGCCAACACCATCAAAAAGCCCGACAGCCGGGCCATCCAACGAAAGATCGTTCGATTCGTGATCGTGACTCTCCTTTTGTCCGGGGAAATGCAGTCCATACGTATTACCGGCGGGCCAGAATCACCAGGTCCCGCGAGGTTTTCGTGAAGCGCTTCTGAAAAGTCAGCTCGCCATACGCTTCTATGTTTTTGAACCCCGACCTGCGAATCGCTGTCAGCATTTCGTCGGGACTGTAGTTGTCGAATTCGTGAACGAATGGTTCAGTTACGGGAGGTTTGGCATTCAGGTCAATGCGGACCACATGTATTGCCAGCTTTTTGCCCCGGCGCTGAGAATAACGCGCGTAAACGATACCCTGATTCTCCGTCGCTCGGATCGGCAGTAACGTGCCTTCTTCGACTGCCAGGTAGTTGAGCATCTGAAGGACCAATGTTCCTCGGTCGCTGAGCACGCGATAGAAGCCCCTGAGACTTGCCATAAGGCCCGACCGCGTGGAAACTCCCGTAATCGCATTGGCGAGGCACACCACGGTGTCAAAAGAGCTGTCCATAGCTTTGGGGAGGCGCTCGAACTTCCCCCAGCGAAAAGACATCGGAAGCACCGAGTTTGCATACTTCTGCCGCGCGACCGCAATCATCGGTCGCGAGTGATCGAGGCCAACCGACGGAATTCCCCGGCGGGCGAAAAGCGCGGTTGTAAGACCCGTTGCACACCCCGCATCAAGAACGCGGGTGGGGTAACATCGCTCGATAATCGCGTCCACCTCGCGGGCGTGATTGACCTCGCGCTGCGCGGCATTGGTCATCCAATCGTATTCGTGGGCGTACTTCTCGAACGCCGATGCTGATTTCCTGCGTGTTGCCATCGTGATTGTCAGCCGCGCCTTCTCATCCGCTGTTTCAGATAGGAAACCAGATTGCCGCGTGGAATCGTCTCTTGAAAGCCTTCCGCTCTCAGCCACTCTTCCCGATCGGACACATCGGTCGCCACTCGAGCCCCGGCCGCCATGTTCTTCACCGTCACCTCGCCTCGATCAAATTCGTTCGAACCGGCAATCACGGCGAACGGGATGCCAACCCGATCACCATACTTGATTTGCTTGGTGAGGTTCTTTGTTTCGCCTACAAATATCTCCGAGGCGATTCCCGCGTTCCGTAGCTCTCCGAGGATTTCGAGATAACTGGAAAGGCGGTCCGGATCCATGACCGTCACTAAAACATCGGCCGTGGCGCTCTGCAGGGGTAGCGTCTGCAACTGCAGTAGCGCCGCCAACAGCCGGTCCACACCGACCGAAGATCCAACAGCAGGCAGAGATTGGCTCGAGAACCGCTCCACCAGGTTATCATACCGTCCGCCGGAGAACACCGATCCATATTCGGGGAGGTCCAGCAAGGTCGTCTCAAAGACCGGACCGGTGTAATAGCCCAGGCCTCTCACCACGGTCATATCGATTTGCGTCTTTGTCTTGTCGATGCCCAGCGCCGTCAGGTGAGAATCGATCTGTCTCAGCTCCGAAATACCCTCATCCGAAATGGAGACATCTCCCAGCAACTTGTGGACGCGGTCGAGCGGATCTCCTTTCTGATGCTGGGCCACATCAAGAAAGGCCTCCAAGCGAGTGATCTGCGCCGACGCAAGACCCAATCCGGGGATACGGTCGCCCGAGCTGTCTATACGACCCGGACCAAGCTCGAGCAACACGGCATCCTTTCCTTGTTTCTCCAATTTGTCGATCACGCGCATCACATCGGGTCCCCGATCGACTTCGACTCCAGCCCACTCGATCAGGCCGTTCAGAATCTTGCGGTTGGAATATCGGACGACAAAATGCTCGATATCAAGGTGCTGGAAAGTCGTCACCATGGCCGCGATAATCTCGGCATCGGCAAGCAGGTTGAGCGTACCGACGATATCAATGTCGAACTGCATGAATTCACGAAATCTGCCGGGACCCGGTTTGTCGACCCGCCAGACGTTGCCGTACTGGTAACGACGAAACGGTGTCTGCAGGTGAGGCTGAGAGGCCACGTATCGTGCGAGCGAAACCGTGAACTCATACCGTAATGCCATGTCAACGTCATCGGGGCCGCGAAAACCGAATAGTTCGGCGAGGCTGTCGCTGGAGTAATGCGGACCCAGCAGGGTCTCCGCGAATTCCAGCGAGGCGGTTTGCAGCGGCAAGAAACCCATTCGCTCGAAATTCTCGCGGAGCTTGGCCAGCATGCGTTCCCGCGCAAGCTGTTCGGCGGGCGGATAGTCCCGAAATCCCTTGAGAAGCTGCGGCTGAACCCGCTTTGGCTTTTCCTTTTTTGCCATTGCCGTTATCGCGGCGCGGTTACGCCACCAGCCCTTTCATGAAGTCTCGCGCAGACACCTTCTCGCACCCGAAAATGTGCGCTTTCATGGAAGCCTGACGCGTGGCGTCAAGTAATCGGCCCGACAACGCATTGAACTTGGCGTCCAGGTCCTCCTCCGTCATCGGCTCCCGAGGGTCGCCCTTCGGATATTCCAGGTACGCTTCGAACCGCTTTCCGTCAATTGTCTGGACGACCACACGCGAGGGTTGCTTCGCCGGAAACATCTTCTCAAACTCAGTAGACGCGTCCCCTTTGATTTTGTCGATCACCTGCCAGATGCGCGGATCTTTCAGTTTTTCTTCGCTGAACGAATTAGTCGTTATCTGGTGGTCAACCAGAGCGGCGGCGATGCAGTACGGCAGCGAGTGGTCAGCTGTCTCGCGCGTCTTGGGACGATACTTGTGCGGATCAAACAGGATGTCGCACGCACGCGCGATTGTCGTAATCGTTACCTGTTCAATCTGGTCGAATGAGATGTTGTTTTCTCTGACAACCTTGAGCGTTGCGCTGATGTGCGTGTGTGTGAGGGCTTCGGTGGGAAATGCCTTCATACTGCACTCGAGAATCTTGAACCGCGATCCCAGATCCCCCACCAACTTGGCAACATTCCAGCCGTCGCCGAAGCAGTCCATGAATCCCTCTTTGCCTTCAAAGACTTCCGCGGTACCGGAATACCCGCGCTGTGCCATCAACGCGGCAAACACGCCCGCCTGCGTCGCCATCGGATCAACCGTGTTCTTCATCATCGTCAGATGGCCGGCAGTTGGACAACCGATCGTGTGGTTGTGGCACCCGTTGATGCCGATCGCGTTGACCATTTGATCGACCGACAGGCCGAGAATTTTGCCCGCGACTATTGGCGAAACGAACTGCGTGAGCGTAGCGTGATGCCACTTGCGTTCGCGCACGCCCGGCACCGCAAACTCGCACAAGCGCATTTCGAATTCGTACGCCAGCACGATGGCTGCGATTACATCCTTCATGGAGGCGCCGACGCGCTCCGCAACCGACAACGCCGCCGGGATGATATCGGAAGGATGCGACGGGTCTTCTTTCCAGTAGATGTCATTGAAGTCGAGCGCCCGGATCATGAGCGAATTCACCAGCGTTGCGTTCACCGCCGGAATCTTGTCACCAAACCCGATCAGAGTCGACTCGGCCGCCCCGCCCATTTGCATGTAAATGTCCCGAAGGATATTGACGTCTTTCGTATGATATCCGCCGAACGCGCAACCGACCGAATCGTACAGATACCGCTTTACTTCGTGGACTACGTTGTCCGGCAGATCGTCGTATCTCAAACGAACTGCAAACTCGGCTATTTGCTGTGAGATGGGAGTTGCCATGAACTTTGTCACTCTCGCACTATATTTGGTTCGTAATTCACACAGTTACGCAGCGGGTTCGAAAACGGACCCTCCCGCACTCTCTGTCCCTACGGTGTCGTCCAGAAGGACTCATTGTCATTGGTGTAAAAGTCTACCAACTGCCTGCCGTCCTTGAGGGTGGTATCCGAGATTCCGGCACGGCTGCTGTCGTATCCCACCGGATTCAGATAGACCCAGGCACACGTATCTTTCGACTCGTATCCGAACTCACTTGCTACCGGACAGAAGAACCGGAACAGGTTCTTGCTCATGTAAGTAATGTATCCGCGTCTGTCCTTCGGCTCGCCGTTCCAGTTGATGTCGTCGGGAAGCAGCAGCATCTCGCCGCCAATCAACTTCGCCCGGACTTCCTCGATGCTCAGCAGGTTGCTGTCCTCATCCATGAAATACGCGTCAAATGTCGGATCCACATACAACCACTTCCTGAGCGAATCCGAATAGACCATGTTGATCACATGGCAATCCGGGTCTTCCTTGTCGTACGGCATACATGTGACATGACGCGACCGAAATCCTTCCGCAAGAAGAACCTCATTGAGCAACGTCGCCAGCATTCGGCAATTGGCCCCCTTGCTCTCGCGTTGACACGTCGCGATGATATTCAGCGCGTTCCTGGGCCGAGGGTCGGCGGGATCCTCGGAACCATCATGCCGAACCTTCGTATGCGCCCAGTGCAGAAGATTCCGGATACGCGAAAACTCGCCCCCGTCGCCGGCCACCGAGTCCAGATTGTACGTTGTCCGCAGTTCGGTCAGGTCGTCGTCCGCGGCCGACGCGTATGTGAAATGAAATCCATCGGCAGGCGGCTCAGATGAAAAAGCCGCATACTGCCTGAGCAGGTCGAGATACTTCTCCGCGTTCCGCCGAGCCTGATTGAAATATAAAACGGTGATGTACTTCGAAGAGTCTCCGTTGACCAGCTTGACGTACTGCGCGTTTGTGTCCGGCGTCAGCGTCACCGTGTCGATCGTCGTGTAGATCAAAAGGTCGACCGCCAGTTCATTGTTGATCGTATCGTACGGATCGACATCCGAGTATGCAAAGCCGCCCGAATACCGGTCGATACTATAGTAGACCGAATCGTTCCCGACATGCACCGTGCCGCTCACCTTCACGTCGTCGGAACGGCCGCACCCGCCCACGGCCACAAGACCGAACGCCGCGAGCAGGAGCCACCCCAGCGTGATCCCGTTCCTGCATTTCTGCATACGCTCTATCGCTCCCAACAATCTACAGGTGCTTCTTCACCCAGCTCTCCAGACCGCCGCTCAGCACCAACTCCTGCGCAGCCGCCCCGACCGGGCTGATCGGGTACTCCTTGTCGTCGGTCTTGAGCGTTGCCTGCGTGAAATCCAGTGTGGCGCAAATACCTGTTTTAACCGTCAGCCTGTCGGTTCCAAAACGCGCTTTCAGATCATCCACCAGCTCCGGCGCCTCGATCGCAAGAAAGCCGTTGTTGAGCGCATTGCGCTTGTACGTCTCACTGAACGATCCGGCGAGTACCAGGCGGACTCCCCGATACTTGAGAGCTGTAGCGGCCTGCTCGCGCGATGATCCGGTGCCGAAATTGAACCCCCCCACCAGGATATCACCCGCTGCGACCATCTTACCAAATTGCGGGTCGTAGTTCTCCATCACCACACCGGCCTGTTGTTCCGGCGTGAAGTCGTCATTGTAAGTGTACTTGCCGGGATAGATGCCGTCGGTATTCAAGTTGTCCTGATGACAAAAGATGAGCTCACCGTCAACCGCGGCCGGGAATCCGCTGAGAATCCTGGTTGGTCCGCTGTCCGCAGTCCGGCGGACGCTTGCCTTGAGTCCGGCCCTGACTTGAATGGTATCCTCGATCCCCGGCATATCGATAATACCTGCAACAGCAGATGCGGCAACTACCGCAGGCGATGCAAGGTACGCTTGCGCACTACGCGACCCCATCCGTCCCTTGAAGTTTCGGTTTGTCGCCGAAATCCCTATCTCGCCGTCTTCCAAGAGACCGACTCCCAGCCCGATACACGGTCCGCAGCCCGGCGGCAATTCCCGGGCACCGGCCGCAAGCAACGTCTGCCAGTGACCATGCTCCTCCGCCTTCTTCTGGACTTCAGATGATGCTGCGGCGACATAAAATTCGACGCCGTCGGCCACTTTCTTCCCTTTGACCACGGCAGCCGCGGCGGCAAGATCTTCAAAACGGCTGTTTACGCACGACACGAGGTAAGCCTTGTTGATTTTCACCCGCCGTTTGCGGATCTCCGGAATCGAGATCATCGTTTTCACGTGATCCGGACCCGATACGTGAGGCGATACAGAGCCCAGGTCCAGGGTGAGTTCCTTCGCATAATAGGCGTCCGGGTCAGCTTGCAGTCGTTGCGACTCCAATTCGCTTATCCTCGCCTCGGTCAGCCTCGGGTGTGACCCGCGACCATCTGCATCCGACGGCACTCCGGAAGGCCCTCGCCCGCGCACATAAGCGGCTCGTTCGCGCAGCCAGGCGATGGTAACACTGTCAATAGGGAAAATCCCGGCGAGGGCACCCCATTCTGTGGTCATGTTCGCAATCGTCAAACGATCGTTGAGACTCAAGGAACTAACCCCGTCGCCGGTAAACTCTACCGCATGGTTGAGTACTTCATCCTTGTTGAAGAAACCGCAAAGACAGATAATAACATCTTTGCCGGTCGCTCCTTCTCTCAGTCGTCCGCTCAGTGTCACCCTGGCGACCGGTGGAACCTGCCACCAGGTGCGGCCCGTGGCCCAGATCGCGGCGGCATCGGTCCTGACTACTGGCGTACCGAGACAAGCCAACCCGCCGTACATATTCGAATGGCTGTCCGAGGCGACCACCAGCGTACCCGGCCAGGCGTAGCCCTCTTCACACATGATCTGATGACCGATACCGCGACCCGCCGGATAAAAGTCGATCCCGTGCCTCTTCGCAAACGCCTCGATCTTTCCGTACTTCTCGAGGTTCTTCTCAGACTTATCCTGCACATTGTGATCGAGTGTAAAAACGACCTGCCGCGGGTTCCGAACTTTCGTCGCGCCGATCGATGTGAACTTCGGGATCACCGCTCCTGAATTATCGTGGGTCATAACAAAGGCCGGCGAGATCGACAGATAGTCGCCGGCGAAGACCTGCTGCCCGGGTTCCAGATCCCTGGCAAACCTGTTCGCAATCTTCTCAACGAGATTTTGTGGACGCACGACACGCCTCCGGATAAGTATTTCGTTGACCGGTGAAAATCAGTATCCCGGTACTCACTTCACCAGGTCGAAGTCGATGAAGTCACAGTGGTGGAAAATGATCGACTCGGCCAGCCGCTTCTCGCCCGTACCTTCCTTGGAATGGGTGGCGATAATATGCATCACCTCCGAGGGCAGCCCATGCTTGAATGCGAGCCCAACCCCGGAAAACGGATGACGAATGTGTTTGCCGTAGTCCGATTTCACCGGCTTGCCGTCGACGATCTCGAATTCCATCAGTTTACCGACATCCGCCAACAGCGCCCCCGCTATCAGATAGTCGCGGTTGACCGGGGCCTTGTTTTTGCCGTGACTTTCATCAAGCACCTCGTCAACGGCTATACACATCTTACAGACAGCACGAACGTGGTCAATAAAGGTGATTTGCACATTATCGGCCAGCAGGGTGAAAGGGATCCCTCGCAAAAGCTCCTCGGTCCAGCCCCGGAAAGCAATCGCTTCCTCCCAGCACGCGGCGGTTTTGGACCGGAGATCGGCATTGCCGATTTGTTTCAGTTCGGGCAACAGGCGAAGGACAAGCTCGTTCATATCTGCCTCATGTGACGACGTTTTTCGATGTATTGGAGCGCAAAATAGGGCTCGGCCCCGGCAGGGTCAACGCCTTTTTGGTCGACCGCCCGTTCCTAGACGTTGCCGCATTTTGCGTTAGCATTTTGGATGCAATCCCCTATAATAGGGCAGTCAGTACCAGTCAGTTCCGTGCACCCTAAGGGAGAATGGACAGCAAAGGGTTATGTCGAAGAATTTTGCAATCACGGGTGTGGGCGGCTATGTCGCGCCGCGCCATCTCAAGGCCATTCAGGATACAGGCAACGTGCTCGTCGCCGCCGTGGACCCCAATGATTCCGTCGGCATTCTCGATCGTTACTTCGAAAACGTCAAATTCTTCACCGAATTCGAACGGTTCGACCGCCACGTTGAGAAACTGCGCCGCGGCGATCCGGCCGGACGAGTTAATTATGTCTCCATTTGCTCACCCAACTACCTGCACGATGCCCACGTTCGATTTGCACTTCGGGTCGGCGCTGACGCGATTTGCGAGAAACCGCTGGTCCTTAATCCGTGGAACATCGACGCCCTGCAGGAACTGGAACAGGAATCTGGACGCCGCGTCTTCACCGTGCTTCAGCTTCGGGTTCACCCGGCCTTGATAGCCCTCAAGGAGAAACTGGCCCGGGAAAAGCGCACCCAAAAACACGATGTAGTCCTTACGTACATCACGTCGCGCGGCTGGTGGTATCTCGTCTCGTGGAAAGGTCAGGTGGAACGGTCCGGCGGCCTTGCCACGAATATCGGAGTCCACTTTTACGATCTGCTCATCTGGCTGTTTGGCGCCGTACAGCACAGCGAAGTTCACTACAACGACCCCCGTAAGACCGCCGGGTTCATCGAACTGGAGAACGCCACCGTACGATGGTATCTGTCCATCGACCGTCAAGACCTCCCTTCGGGAATTGTCAGCAATGGCCAAACCACCTATCGGTCGATCACCATCGACGGTGACGAAGTTGAATTCTCGGGCGGCTTCACTGATTTGCACACTGAGGTCTATCGACAGGTTCTGGCCGGCAGAGGCTTCGGCCTCGAACATGCGAGGCCGTCAATCAACCTCGTACACGACATCCGGGAAGCCGCACCGATTGGATTAACTGATCGGTCCCACGACTTCCTCAAAAAACTGTAGGTCCACAAACCTTAGAGCTTCACCGGGAGTCAGGCGACGCCGGCGCATATGTCCCATCTGGCTGAACCCGGCCGATCAGGGGAATATGCCCAGTTGCATGTACGAAATTGCGATCTTGTCGATGGCATTGACAAATGCGGCCGTGCGAAGGTCGTGAATGTTGTTCTTACTTAAGCGAATTTCACGAATCGCGTCGTACGCATTATACATTGTCTCCTCCAGACCCGAATTGACGAGGTCTATTTCGTCGGCGCCGTGAATGGCCTTTGCACGTTCCTCTCGGCTCAGCTTCCGGCCGGTAGCCGCTTCAACCACCTCTACCATCCGAGCATGAGTACTCTCCTCAAACCGCTTGCTCAACCGCCCGAAGCGAACGTGGCTGAGGTTCTTGAGCCACTCGAAGTACGACACAGTCACACCACCGGCATTCAGATATGCGTCGGGAATGATCAGGACTCCCTTGGCCAACAGAATCTCCTCCGCGCCGGCCGTGAGAGGTCCGTTTGCGGCCTCGGCGACGATTCTCGCTTTTACGTTCGGGGCGTTTCGCTCCGTGATCTGTCGCTCGAGTGCGGCCGGCAGGAGTATATCACACGCGATTTCCAGCGCGTCCGTGTTGCACTTCAGATTCGAGGCTCCGTTGAATCCAAGGATCTTGCCGGTCTCCCTGCGGTACTGCCATACCGCATGTACGTCAAGCCCCTCGGGATTGTGGATGGCCCCGTCGTACTCCGCTATCGCAATGATCTTGGCTCCTGCCTCCTGAAGGAAGCGCGCAGCATGATAACCGACATTCCCCAGTCCCTGTACCACGACTGTTTTGCCTTCCAACCCGGGCTCCAGACCGATCTTCTTCATGTCCTCCGCATAACTGCAGGCACGCCGTAGACCGTAGAAAACACCGCGGCCGGTTGCTTCGGCTCGACCATGGATCCCGCCCTGCGCGATCGGTTTTCCTGTAACACATGCTGCCGCATCGATTTGCCCCGGGTTGAGCGCGGAATACGTGTCGGCGATCCATGCCATTTCGCTCTCCCCTGTCCCGTAATCAGGCGCCGGAACATCGATCCCCGGGCCGATGAAGTTCTTCTTCGTCAATTCGGCAGTGTAACGGCGCGTAATCCGCTCTAACTGGTCTTTCGAGTACCTCCGCGGCTCCATACGCACCCCGCCTTTTGCTCCGCCGAACGGTACGTCTACAATAGCGCACTTGAACGTCATAAGTGCCGCCAGCGCTTTGACTTCGTCGGCGTTAACCATCTCGCTGAAGCGGATACCACCCTTGACGGGGAGCTTGTGGTGGCTGTGTTCAACACGAAACGCCTGCATTATTTCGATAGTACCGTCATCTTTTTTGAGCGGGAATTTGAACTCGTAGATGCTGTTGCAGTATTTGATCTGATCGATCAACCCGGGGTGGTGGTCCGTGTGCCCGGCAGCCTTGTCGAAAAAGGCCATCACCGTTTCGAAAAAAGACAATTGATCCTGTGCCATAAGCTCCTTATCGGGATGGTTGTGGTCGAACAGTGCCCCGGCGGCCCGACCGAACATAGACGCCTCCTGTCCGCCTTTTGAGTCAAAATAAGGCGAAAGGAGCCGAGAGACAAGTTTTTCGCACTCCCCTGGCAACCTCGATCGCTGCAGGCGAGCAAGAGACGGAATCCACAATAAATCTATGGCGAATTTCGGTATTCCCCTGTAATTTCACACCGCGCAAACGCATTGAAAAGGAGTATGCAGGTGCCAACGAAACGTCAAGTTGTCAGACCCCGCCGCGAGAGCAAGCCGAAGCCGCTGATAAACGGCCCGCTTTCGGCCTTTGACAACGCCCTCGCCCAGTTCGACCGTGCCGCGAAAGTTATCAAGCTCACGCCGGACCAGATTGCAGTCGTCCGTGAACCGAGGCGAATCACCGAAGTGAAATTGCCGGTTCGCATGGACGACGGTTCGGTTAAAGTCTTCAAGGGATACCGAGTGCAGCATAGTATCGCGCGCGGTCCAGCCAAGGGGGGGGTTCGTTTTCATCCCGATGTCAATCTCGACGAAGTCAAGGCACTGGCGTTCTGGATGACCTTCAAATGCGCTGTGGTTGGAATACCGATGGGTGGCGGCAAGGGAGGTGTGATTGTAGACCCGTCAAGGCTCAGCATCGGAGAACTCGAGCGCTTGTCCCGCCGCTATTTTGCCGAGCTGGTCGACTTGTTCGGACCGGACCGCGATGTTCCTGCGCCTGACGTAAACACCAATCCGCAGATCATGGCCTGGTTTATGGATACGTATTCCATGCACTATCGCGGTGACTTCCTGCCCGCCGTTGTCACCGGTAAGCCCCTCGAGCTCGGCGGTTCGGCCGGACGGGCGTCGGCCACGGCTCAAGGGATGGTATTCTGTGTCCTGCAGGCGGCGCAGCATCTTAAGATGGATCTGAAAAAGGTCAGGGTCGCCATCCAGGGATTTGGCAACGCCGGCTCATTTGCGGCAAAGCTGCTGCGCGAACAGGGCTGCACAATTCAGGCGGTATCTGATATCGATGGAGCGTTTTTCGCGAAAGACGGCATCGATCCCGACCACGCCATTGACTACATTGCGGCACACCGAACCCTGAAAGGGTACGAAAAGACGGCCCGCGTCGAGAAGCTTGACGATCCTGTGAAATTGCTGGAGTTGCCCGTCGATATTCTGATCCCGGCGGCGCTGGAAAACCAGATAACGAAAAGCAACGCGGCACGTATAAAAGCACCGCTCATCGCCGAGTGTGCCAACGGCCCGTGTACACCCGAAGCGGATGACATCCTGGAAAAGAAAGGTACGTTCATCATTCCGGACATCCTGTGCAACGCGGGGGGCGTCGGCGTATCCTACCTGGAGTGGGTCCAGAATCGAATGGGCTATTACTGGACCAACGAACGGGTCCTCGAAGACCTCAAGCAGATGATGGAGCGTGCTTTTGGCGATGTTCTCGCAACATCGCTGCACTATAAGGTTCCCATGAGAACCGCCGCGTTTATCGTCGCCATCCAGAAAGTGGTACGCGCGTCAGAGCTCCGCGGCCTGTACGCGTAGACTCAGAGTTCAGACCGGCTCTGCAGAAAGCCGGGTTGGCTTGATCAATCCGGCTTTTTCACTTCTTTTCGTGCGATCAAATCCTATATTCCTGCAAGTTGCTGCAACGGCCGATTGTGAACTCGAGGGCGGATTATGACGATTGTCGAACATCTGACAGCATTGCTTCCGTCCGGTCAGGTATCTACACAGATAGACCAACTCCGAATTGCCGCGCGTGATGAATCCTCAATCGACGCGGTGATGCCGAAGGCGCTGGTGTGGGCCCAATCCACCGAGCAGGTTCAGAAAGTCGTACAGCTCTGTATCCGCGAACGGGTACCGATAACCACCCGGGGAGCCGGTTCGGCTCTGGAAGGATCTACGATTCCGTCGGCGGAAGGGATCGTATTGGACGTAAGCCGCATGACGGACATTCGTAATTACTGGCCCGAGGATCTGCAGGTTGAAGTCGAGCCTGGACTTATTTACGATCATCTCAACGAGCGGCTCAAGCGCGACGGTTTGTTTTTCCCGCCGTCGCCCGGAGGATCGGGGGACCTTGCGACCATCGGAGGCATGGTGTCTACCAACGCCAGCGGCATCTACTCCGTGAAATACGGCGGTACCCGCGATTACATCCTTGCTCTGGAGGTTGTGACCGGTACCGGTGAACTGGTGAAATTGGGTAACCGTGCCGTCAAGCGCTCCAGCGGCTACAATCTTGTGGAGTTGATGGTCGGTTCCGAGGGGACGCTCGGCGTCATCACCTCCGTAACACTCAAATTAGCGGGTATCCCTGAGGACCGACTGCAGTCGGCATTTCGTTTCCCTGACGAGGTATCGGCGGCTCGGGCCGTATCCGAGATGCGCCGGTATGGGCTGGATATCGCAGCCATCGAGTTTCTGGACCGACGCTTGATGGAGGCGCTGAACAGGCTCAAGGGATATGGACTTGACGAAGTCCCCGCATTGTTCCTGGAATTCCATGGCCCCAGGCCGGTCCTCGAAAGCAACAGCGAACTCGCGGAAAGCATTTGCGTCGAGTTAGGCGGCACCCCGCTCATTTTGGATGAGGGACATCGGCCGTGGGAGATTCGTCACTGGGCCACCGATGCCATCAAGCATCGCAAACCCGGCTACAGCATTATCCGCAACGATGTCGCTTTCCCGATCTCGAAGCTTCCCGAGATGGTCGAATACTGCCATCGTCTGGGTGACGAAGCCGGGATAATGATATTCACGTTTGGACATGTCGGGATGGGACTCCTGCATGCCCTCATGCTGGCCGACCCGAACAACCAAAACGAGTGGCGAATGGCACTGGATATCAATAACCGGATCATAGAGCACACCATCGCTCTGGGCGGTACTATCTCGGGTGAGCACGGCATCGGCCTCGGTCACAAGGATGTATTCGGGCAGGAGCACGGAAGAGCGGTGGAGCTGATGCGAAAGATAAAGCGTCAGTTTGACCCGCACGGCATCATGAATCCGGGGAAAATCTTCGATTTGAACTGAAACGCGGGACGAACCGTGCGATTCGTCCCGCGCTCGTAAACCCTTTCGAACTATCCCGTCATCTTACGGACATGCCGGGTTGCACAGCGCGGGCGCCGGCCCGCCGTTAAACAGGTTGTTCACCAGATAAGTCAGATCGGTCAGGTCTACCTGGCACGAGGAGTCGCCGTCGATATTGGCCTCTCCCTCACAGCTTGGCGCGGGGCCGCCGAGAAACAGGTAATTTACCAGATAAATCAAATCCGACAGGTCGGTAGCGCCGGAGATGTCACCATTGACATTACCGGCCGTCCCCTCGCAGCATCCCGCCATTGCCACCGATGCGATCATACCGATGGGGTTATATTCTATCAGCGGCCATGTAAAACATGGCAGTCGGGTGCCGTAGCCATCGACATCTATCGTGGCCCACTGGTCGGACCGCGCCGCAGCGGGCACGGTAAAGTACAACTTCGCGATTGTCCCGTTGCCGATGGGAAGGTCAGGCGCCGGGCTGGAACCTGACGCCTGGAGCAGGATCGCAACTCGCCGGTGAGCCGGATCCCAGTGGTAGTAGGTTTTGTTCGCAAAGTAGTCCGTGCGGCAGCCGGCGGTGGAAAACGAGTCAAAGCGGATGTTCATATCGCCCAGGTATTCTATGGGCAGTTGAATCTGCTGCAGCGGAACGTGGTTGTTGGCGCGTACCGGAATCACCACCTGCACGCCGGCCGCCGCCTCTATCGTGTCGGGGATAACGAGTGAGTCGGCCAGCGCGATTATGTAGTTGGGCTTCTGCTTGGTGCGCGTGTCGGATGTCGATTTCACTTCGGCTGTGACCGTAAACATCCCCGGCTCGTTGTACGTGTATGCAGGGTTCTGTATCAGAGCCGAGCCGCCGTCTCCGAAATCCCACGACCAGCTGATGACGTCGGTCAACGTAGTCACTGCGCTGAAGTTGACTTCAAACGGAACCCACCCCGAGGTCGGGCTCCCGGATATCGAGAGGCCGCCCTTGTAATCGACATAGGTAGCATTGAAACCGACCAGAGAGCAGTTGTACGGGATGCGCATATAGCCGCTCTCTCCCCACCACGTCCCCCAGGAATTACGAAGAAACCAGACGCCGTTCGTGCCCTGGTTGTCGTCCCAGCCGACAAGAACTACGGCGTGGTTGATATCTCCATTCTCGCAGCCGTTGAATATGCCTCCTCCGTATCCCTGGAAGGCGTCGTTCACACTGACCCCGATCGAGATGGGACCGTATTCCATGATAGCCAGCTTCATTTGCTCGACGCTGGGCATGCCGAACGGCTGGCCGACATATCCCCAATCTGCAATGGTGTACTCATGGGGATAGGGACAATTGCAGGGGGCATCCCACTCAACATACGGAAAGTACGCTTCGAGAACGGCCCCGACGCCACCGCACGGGTCAGGGTGATCCTTATGCATGGAATGCACCCACCAACCGCCATCGCACCCGTATCCAAAATCATTGCAGCTGACGAGCCACTGCTCGGAGAGGTTGACTGTCTCCCCGTCAAAGATCTTGATATTGCATTCGAGCGCGCCGGCTGACCCAAACGCCCAGCACGAACCACAGCCGCCCTGATTACGGATCGGTGTAACACCTCCAAGCGTCCGCCAGTCGAAGGTTGCAGGGATGTCGCGCTTGACGGCCGACATATCGTTGAACTTGGCTCCTTCCCGCCAGTTGGCCGGCTCCTTCAATCCGCACAACTGGTCCAGACTGTATTCGCAGGCGGGGTTCATTTTCACCTCGAAGGTCCACCCTTCGGCTCGTCCGCGTTCCTGGAGACGCGCAATGTCGTCCTCAGTCAGTTGAGCGTATACCGGCCCAGCCAACAATGTAACTAATGCCACAACGGCAGCTGCCGTGACGGTCGCCTGCCAACGGCACAGGCGGCGCGGATCGCCCTGACGCATATCGTGTCCTTTCAATCGCCGGTGAGGGTAACAGCGGTAGAAATGGTGAAGTGTTTGTCCTGTAATAGATTCCCGTCGCAGAACACGCATCACCCGGTTATCTTCTGTGGTTTGGTACCTATCCTTCCTAATATACCAAAACTGACTATCTTGTCCACAAAAAACAGCGACCGCACCGTCTCCGTTCGGCAGGCATTTCGATACGGCGTATCCGCGCGATCGCAGGTCGTGCCGATAAGAATACAAACGAAAGGAGTCTACATGCGTCCGTTTGTACTTCTGGCGACTGCGGTCGTGTTCGCCGTGCTCAGCGGCTGTGGCGGTGCCGCTGATGATCGTACGGAGCTCACCGCGATCGGTCTGGAATCGTTGGACGGCATTTATATAATCGATGATACCGACAGTTCCGAAAACATCGTGTCGTTGGTCCCCGCAGGTACGGATATCGGACCTTCTCTTCGCCTCGATTCTCGCCGGCCGCTGCGCCTTCGTATCGGCGCCGTCGGAGACATAGATGTCGAAAACGCCCAGCTCGTCTACGAGGCGTCACTGCGCTCCGAAGCGCTTCAGGGACAGGCATACCTCGAGATGTGGTGCTGGTTCTCGGACAGAGGCGAGTACTTCTCCCGCGGGTTGGACAACCCGGTGTCCGGCACGTCGGACTGGGCCGCCCACAGCACGCCGTTCTACCTTAAAGCGGGAGAAAACCCGGATAGCGTATTTCTCAATGTTGTCGTCGACGGCGTGGGTACGGTCTGGGTCGCGGGGCCGCGCCTTCTCCGGATGCCGCTCTGAGATGCGTCTGAGAAGGATGGGCGACGCGCGAGGAGGATTCTAAATACATGCCGGAGGCCGGACTCGAACCGGCACGGGCCATCGGCCCAAGGGATTTTAAGTCCCTGGTGTCTACCTGTTCCACCACTCCGGCGTGCATCGCGCCTGTGTATTGAGTACCATCAAGTTAGCCCAATCGCTGGCGCCTGGCAAGAAAGAATCCTGAACCGATCCATAGGTCGGCCGTAAGCGTCGACAGATCAACTTTTTCACCGTACAAGCTTCGTTTGCATTCAGTTACAGCGAAATGGGTTTGTTTTGTCGTTTTTAGGGGGTCCCCATTTCTTCTCTTCTCCCATTACACCGGACGGGTCGGAAGAAGTGCGATACATCCAAACGTGCGTCGCATAGGTGGCGCGTCCGAGTTCCGTTTGCGTAGTGTCCATTTCGTGGCTCCACGTGGTCAATCGAGTTTCCCCGGCAAGCTGAGGGCGACCTCTCGTTCAATCGAAGACTCTCTATACTAATGCGCGTACCGCCATTTTTTCCGTCGAATCTGCAGCGAAATTGAAAGGCTTTCGGTCCTGCCGCTATGGGAAGGCGTGAAGATCTCCGGGTTCAAATCTTGACAAACCAATCCACCAAGACGCATGGTGAGTTAATCACCAACGACTTTCTTTGGCCGGTGGAACGGGAGGAACTGCTCATGCGAATACGTGCTCTATTATCGATCGGAATCTTGCTGTCGGCGATATGTGCGTTCCTTTGCCCGGTCGCGGCCGGGCAGACGCCGGAACCGGAATACCAGATCACTGAGGTTTCATCGGGGCTCTCATTACACAAAGCGATGTTTATGCTGCCGGTGACCTATTCCGATGAGTATCGGGATGAGCAGGTCGAAGCCGTATTTCAGATGAGCGCAAAGTATCGAATATTCGGTACCCGGTTCTTTTTTGCCTACACGCAGATATCGTTCTGGCAGGCGTACGACCACTTTAATTCAGCGCCTTTTCGCGAGACCAACTACAATCCCGAGATTTTCTACCGGAGCAAAACCAGCCCATTCGGGTCCGGCCGGGTCGGGGCGGATATCGGCTTTGAGCATGAGTCGAACGGGCAGCGCCCGCCTGTGTCGCGAAGTTGGAATCTGCTGTATGTCAGCCCGTACTATCAGCATGCCCTCTATTTGATCCATCTCAAGCTCCGCTATCGCATCCCGGAGGACGACAAAGAGACGCCCGATGCGTCAGTCGGCGATGACAATCCCGATATCACCGACTATCTCGGCTACAGCGATCTCAATTTCTACTGGAATCTGCTGGGCGCCCACCGCGTCCATTTCATGGTCAGGGGTAGTCTCGCCACCGGCAAGGGCGGGGTGGTGTTCACCTACAGCATGCCGATACCGAAGGGCCGGGGCAGTTATTTCGGACTGCGGTTGTCGCATGGATATGGTGACAGCCTGGTCGACTACAACCGTTCAATGACGCGGATCGGTCTCGGCGTGATGTTCGTGCGATAGACTCACCCGACGGAGTTGAATCCGCGGGGCTTCTTTCACAAACACAGAACCAGGTGTGCAATCCCTGTCCGAATAGCAGAACAGCCTGCGGGCCCGAATCCGGGACCGCAGGCACTAAAAGCGCGTGTCGGCAGCTATTTGAGTCGGCGCTGGGTCATGGTCATGAGTTCGCTCCACTTTCCGTCTTTGTCGAGCATGATACCGGTCAGCGTGCGCTCATCGTTGCTTCTGAGTTCAATCACATCTTTGAATTTCGTCGTGTGGCCGGGGTTGTCGAAGGCGGGCCCTGAGGAGTGAAGCGTCAGCACCTTCTCCGAGCTGTCGAGTTCGCCGTCGTATATCCACAGATGCGGCATCATGGAGCCGACCCATGTTCCCACGAATCGTTTCTTTGCGGCGTCGAATCCGAGCGTGATGATCGTGGTGACATTTCCGCAGCCGGGCATATCGCCGGAGCTTTCGCCGACAATCCACACCCCGTCGAGTGATCGTACGGTTTCGGTCCAGGTGACGAGTTCGGGTTTTTTGCCCGGCTCGATTGTCGCCATGTGTTCGCACTGCCAGGTACCGACCAACTGCTGCAGCCAGCGGTGTTCTTTCTGAGTTTCGACTTTCATCATCGCGAGTTACTCCGATACAATGAGTCATGGTTGGCGCCCGGATTTTCTGCGAGTCGTAGCATGTAAGCCGGCGGATACGGCATGTCGCATGCGGCGTCCTGCACCGGAATCCGTCACCCGGCCCGGTTATCCCGCTTTCGGTTGGACAGCCACGAATCGATGCTCCATTCGCCGGCCCCCCGGGCCGCCATATACAGGAATATGAAGCAGAACAACACGGCGGGAATTCCCTGGTTTACCGCCGGCCACGCGCCGTTCGGAGCGTGGAACTGCCAGTAAGCGACCGCCATCTCGCCGGACAGGATGAAGGCAACCGGCCGGGTGAACAGGCCGAACATGATGGCGATCCCGCCGAGGAACTCCATCCATCCGCCGATCCCTATCTGGGAGAAAAACGGCGGCGTGCCGCCCTGGCCGTCAATACCTCCGAACCAGCCCAGAACTTTGGTGGTGCCCGCCTGAAAGTACAGCAGTCCGGACACGACCCGCAATAACACGTATGTCACATTCTGCGCGAAAGAGAAGTTCATGAATGCTCTCCAATCACGAGGGTGAGATTTCTTCTATCGAAACCAGATGACAGCGGCGCCCGCTCTGTATCAGGAACCGCACCGCAAACCGTCGCATAACGAGCACAGTCATTTGGACGACAGAAACGCGCTGAGGCGTTGGAAACACTCCGACCAGCCGCCGCGGTGCGAATTGCGGGACTCGACGGATGCGAATGTCGCCTGACGAAAGGTCATCTCCGTCTGACCGTTCACGTCCTCGAAAGAAACGGAGACAATGGTCTCATGGCCGCGGGCACCACCCGCTTCATCCCATGCAAACGTGAACACAAGACGGTGCGGCGCGACAACCTCGCGGTAGACGCCGCTCATCCATCGGTCTTCACCTTCCGGACTACGGATACCGGCGCGGTATGTTCCGCCGGTGACAGGATCGAGTCTGCAGGAAGTGGTGGTGAATCCATGCGGGCCGAGCCATTTCGCCATCCGCTCCGGTTCAGTCCAGGCACTGAAGATCAGGTCGCGAGGCGCCGAGAACGTGCGCCGGATTTCGAGCGCCGGCTTTGCATCGCTGCCGTACATGAGGGCGGCGTGCTCAGAGAGACGTTGCAGCGTATGCTCAAGTCCCTCGACGGCGCCATATGTGGCGACATGGTCTTTCACCTCGGGCGAGGCGAAGACCATCCGAAACGTCATCCGGGTGCGGCCGTCGAGGTCGTCAAAGGTGACGGTGGACTTGAAGACAACGCCGCTGTCGGCGCCGACGCCTTCGTGGTCGTAGACGATACGTTCGGGCGAGATCACCTCACGATACGTCACTTTGTTTTCATAGTCCCGGCCGTCGGGCCCGTGCATGGTGAAGCGCCAGACGCCGCCCGGACGCATGTCCATCGAATGCGTGGTGGTACGGAATCCCCGAGGGCCCCACCAGTGCGTGATGTGCCGGGGGTCGGACCACGCGCTGAACACAAGGTCGCGCGGGGCGTCGATTACGCGTGCATTGACAATCTCGCGGTCGGATGTATCAATCGTCGAAGTGTTATGTGACATCGTGGTACTCCATTTCGTGCGAATCATGGTGAAGACTCTATGCCGATGCTATTTTCTTAACATAGGCCTCGAGCATATCGAGCGTACCGGTCCAGCCCTGCTTCATTGAAGTCTTTCCGTCGAGGAAGGTCTTGCGTTCGATTTCGGTGGCGTTGAAAGGTCTCCATTCGACGGTGACGGTGGTCTGGCCGTGGTGTTCTTCGAAGGTGATGCGACTGAACATTTCCCTCGGCCAGGCGGGCGCCATGGGATGGATGGTGACGCCTCCTTCGGGATCGGAGAACGACGAGATGAATTCGAGGAGTCGGGGCTTGTCGATCGTCCGATAGACAAAGCGTCCCCACATGTCGCTGCCGTCGGGAGCAGCCAGGCAGTAATGGAACTTGCCTCCGGGCCGCAGGTCCACGGTGGCGGATTTGACGGCAAATCCTTTCGGCCCCCACCAGTGCAGCAGGTGGTGTGGGCTGGTCCAGAGGTCGAACATGGTATCCCGCGAGACGTCAAACGTGCGCGAGATGGTGAAGAGGTCGGCATCGCGTTCAGTGACCTGGTCGTTTTTTCCGGGCATGGGTTTCCCCTTTGCGTGTGGTACGTGAGATTGAAGGTTTCCGGTTGGCGGCACGACGGCGTTTCCGGGGCGACGCCTGCAGGACCCGCAGATATTCATCGAGTCGGTCGAAGCTCTCTTCCCAGAATCGTCGGTAGTGGTCCACCCAGTCGGCGACGTCCTTGAGGGGCCGTGCCCGGAGCCGACAGGGTCGCCACTGGGCGTCGCGTCCGCGTTCGATCAGTCCCGCCCGTTCGAGCACCTTGAGGTGTTTGGAGATGCCCGGCTGGCTGATGGTAAAGGGCCGGGCGAGTTGCTGGACGGTGGCCTCGCCCGCGGTGAGTCGGGAGAGGATGGCGCGGCGGGTCGGATCGGCGAGAGCCGCAAAAGTGGCGCTGAGTTGGTCGGTGGTCATGGTGTTAGTAACCTATGAGTTATATAACTGGCGTGTTATATACAGCGGCGGCCGGCGGCTGTCAAGGACAAAATGGATCGACATTCAAAAAAAGGCCGGCGTGGGCGCGCCGGCCATGAATGTCGGGGTATTCGTTGGGGATCAGTCAGGGTCTTTAATACACCGCAGCGACAGCCCTCCCTGCCAGGGCCAGGCTTGATTCCGAAAGGTTGTCTCGGCGTAGCCCATGCCGCGCAGATAGTTGGAGACGAGGGGCGGAGGGATTGCCTGTGTCGTGGTCCAGAAAAACGCGATTTCGCCGCGATTG
Source organism: Candidatus Zixiibacteriota bacterium (assembly GCA_034003725.1). Lineage (NCBI taxonomy): Bacteria > Pseudomonadati > Candidatus Zixiibacteriota > Candidatus Zixiibacteriota bacterium. Next base: position 75,088 of record JAVEYB010000002.1, on the reverse strand, counting down.
GTGAAAACACCCGCCGGGGGGCGGACTCCAGCGGGCAGGGCCGAGAAGCCGCTTTCATTGGTTGCGCCAAGATTCGGGCTGTTCCAATGAGTGGTGCCGGTTGCTTTGGTCTTTCCTCCGGCGTTTGTCGCGCCCAGGAAGTCTTGAAGTACCTGCCACTCCGAGTCGCTGGGCACGTGCCACCCCTCGGGGGCGATAGTGCGCGGATCGTGAACGGCGAATCCGTTGTAGAGGAACCCATACGTGGCGGTCAGCGACGGATTGTTTTCCACGTGGCAGTAGCCGCCGATATTGCCCCACATCCAGAGCGAGTCATCGGCGATTTCCGGAATCGGGTCGCCGTTACGATACTTGGTAACTTTCAGGTTTTCGGCCATCCACCACTGGTCGCCGATCTTGACTGTCAGGTATGTATTGCCGTCGATATCGGTCACCGTACCGGTGACCAGGTTAGGGTTGTTTGGAGTGGAGGACGACGAGGAGGTCGGGTTGTTTTCGTCGGATGAGCATCCGACAAGGCACAACGTGATGAGTCCGATGGACGCAAAGGCATGGCACACTGAGCGCCAGGCGTGATGATTCAGCGAGTGTCTCACGGTTGTTTCCTCCTGGTTTCGCGGTTGCGGCTTGTGATGATTTTGCGCGCGAGACAGGCGTTTAAGAAAACAACCCGACTTCACCGGACCCGCAGCACGGGGGCCGATGTGCACGGTTCTAATATGGGTCAGAAACTGTCACGAGTCAAGACTAAATCGACCCTAACAATCCATGCGCGAGCAGCACGACGGGATTGGAGTGTCGTCCTGCCATCAATCTCACGGTTGATAGAAGTCTCGGAGCTATTGTGCCGTCACCCCCGGCGCCACGACCATGCCGCGCTGGATGACCATATCGATCGCGCGCAGATTGCGAATGTCCTCGAGGGGATTATGCTCCAGTACAATTAATGTAGCGTCGCTGCCGACGGCAATCGATCCGACGCGATTCTCGATGCCCAGCCAGCGGGCGGGGTAGGTCGTGGCGCCCCGGAGAATTTCTGCGGCGCTCACGCCGCATTCGGACATGCGGATCATCTCGCCGATGGTGGCATCGGGATCATCGCCGTCCTGGCCGACCAGCATCCTGACGCCTTTCGCCGCGAACTCGCGCATGCAGAGCCGGCCGACCGAATCGACTTTGGCGATCATCGTTTTGAGCATCGCGACCATCATATCCGGCGGCTCGCCTTCGCCCTGATACTCAGAGCGGGCGATGTCGCGTGCGGTGGCATCGATGTCGGAAAACACCGACAGAGTCGGGCACAGATACGCCTCGTGCGCTATCATCGAGTCGGCGAGCTGTCGAAGGCGGTCGAGCGAAACTGACGCGACGCCCATCGGGGCGATTCTTACTTCACAGGCGAACCGCTCCTCGCGTCCGGCGCGTACGGCGACCAGGGAGTCGTGTTGGGGGCGAAGACTGTCGCTGAGAATCGCCGGCCAGGCCGCTTTGGCGTGCTCGATGCTGGTCACCCCGAAGGCGAGCGCGGAGTCGACCGGCACCCAATGAAAGAGCGGGGTGCCGGGATCGTGCACGACGCGCAGCCCCAGCGAATCGGCTGCTTTTTTCAGGTATCGATAGAGGGCCGGTTCGATGGTATTGAACGTTTTGACACAGCAGCCCCCGTGGGAGGCGATTTCCGACAGGATCGAGTCTACGGCCGGGGGTGAGTCAATCGCGACCGTGAATCCGGGATACTCGGTATTGACTTCAGCCCACGTCAATGGGCTCTGCTCCAGCATCGGACCGGTGAAAAAGATCTCCGGTCCCGGCAGATCCCCTGAGTCGACGCGGTGACTGAGCGTGCTGAGGACGTCGAGCGGCCCGCCTACATCGCGCACGTACAGCACTCCATTTGCAACGAAGCGACTGAGGGCCGACCGCAGGCTATCCTCGCCGTGCCCGGTGCGGTGAACCAGATGCGTGTGGCAATCAAACAGCCCCGGGATTGCATATTTGCCGGAGCAGTCGATTACGACAACATCGGGTGACTGTACGATTGAATCACCGATCTCGACGATACGCCCGTTTTGGATCAGGACATCGGTCGGGGCGGACGTCACTCCCGAGGCAGGATGGATACAGGAGACGTGCCGAAGTACTATCGTGCCGGGAGGACCAGCGCCACGATCGACTTCCCCGGCAGGCGCACTACCACAGCACACCGCCAGAACAAACGCGAAAAGACACGTGCGTACCATACCCTCTCCCTCACGTGTCGGCGGCGCGGATCGGCAGCTATTTGTCGCCACCGAGCAGCGAACCGCCGGCGTCTTTGAGCTTGTCTATGGCGCTTTCTTTGGCCTCGTCGAGTTTCTGCTGGACCTGTTCTTTGATGGGCTGTCCGAATCCGCCGGGCAGTTCGGACTTCGCCTTGTCCAGGGCGCGTGCGACGACGGCGCGCATAACGGTGGCGCTGATCTGACCGATCGTAGCGCCGCCATCGGTTCCGATATTGCTGATTTCGAAATTGTCGAGCGTGAACGACTTCTCGAATTGCTTCTTCCCCATCAACTCGAGCGAGGCGGCGACCGTCACGTCTCTCAGGGCCACCTTGTCGACGCGGAACTTGCGGTCGCTGTCGGCTGACGCGCCGAAGTCGACGGACCGGATGTGTGACAGGATGGCGTTATAATTGCCTTTGTCGTTGCTCTGTTCGAGCGTCAGCGTCACCCCTTCGAGGATGACCGAATCGATGGTCACTTCCTTGTCGAGCACGGTCCCGGCCGCGACATCAAGTACGCAGTGCGAGATCACGAAGATGTTCTCGGCCTGGAATCCTTCCGGGTTGCGCACCTCGTAGGAGTTCAACTCGAGACTGCCGGCGCCCAGCGACAACGATGCGGCCCCCAGCGAGACTTCACTTCCAAGGCCGTACTCGCTGCCCGCCTCGATTCCTCTGGCGACGAGAATGTTGCGTGTGAAGTAGGCCGCAACGATCCCGATCACAACCAGCACGAGTATGAAAAGGATAGCCTTTTTTATCACGAGAAACCTCCTGGGTTCATAGTGACTGTCGAACGAATCCTGTCGCGATAGTTCGACGAGTTGGATGTAGCTACCGGAATCTACGGTCGCGTTTGACTCGCGGCAAGAGGAGATTCCGGTGAGGGCGTCGGTCGGGGGAAAATCACCGATGCAGCGGAAACGCGGCCGGCACACCGGCGAGCAACCGTTTGACGATGAGAATAAAGATCCCCGTAAGCAGGAGGTTGAGCGCCAGCGACAGTGCGGCAATGGTCACCATGTCACCGCCGATGCCGTAGCCAAGCGAGATGATTAGCACGCCGGCGCCCACTTCGCCACGAGGCCACATGCCGATACAGATCGCCAGTCGCTCGCGCCAGTGCGCCTCGCGCCGGTACACAAACAGCGGGAACATCTTGCCGAGGTTGGCAAGCAGCGTAAGCAATATCACATGAAGGGCTATCATCGACCACGTCATGGACCCTTCGCCCGAGAGTATGATGGCAGGCATGGACAACCCCACCAGAACCATGAAGGCGCCAGATACAATGGTCGAGACGCGTTGTTCCTCGGGGCTTTCCGGTCCTTCCTGATGACCGTCGCGGATGTCGTCGGCATGCGGATCCTGCCCGGTCGGGCGGGCCATCATGCAGCCAAGCACAAACGCCGGCAGGAGTACCTCGATGTGTACCGGTACCACGTCATCGATAATCAACGAGCCCTTGTAGATCAGTTCAGATACGATCGTAATAGCCCCGGCGTATCCCAGCACCCATGGCCAGGTGACCGGAATGCGCGTTTTGTGCATGTACTTCCAGGCCAGCCACAGCATGATGACCATGAAGATGATCACGACCCCGAGCTGCCAGCGCAAGCCTACGATAAGCATCTTGAGGGGGATCATGAGCAGCACAGTGTCCAGATCATCGAAGATGGCGAGAATGCGCACCTTACGGAAATACCACGTCGCCGACAATCCGGCAGCAGCCAGCATGGAAAACAGAACACCGGCCGAGGTGGGGGCGGCAAATCGACTGGCCAGCAGACTCTCGGTCCACGCGTCGAAACTCCCCCAGTCGCTCGGCGGACTGAGGACGAAGACAAAATAGAGCGCGCAGAATATCCACGGGAAGGCGGCTGCGGTCGCGGCGATCCCGTAGTCCGCGCCGTATCCTCGCAGGTTGCGGCGATCGATTTCGAACTCATAGCCGACGTGGATCATAATGAAGCCGAGCAGGAACATGGTCAACAGCCGTATGATCTCCCGCACGCTTCCTTCGGATTCGCCGAGGGAAGATGTATACTGCGAAGCGATAAGTCCGAGGATCAGAAGTATTGAAAAGAGAAGTACCTTCTTCATCGATCTGCCTGACCAGTGACGTGGGCGTCACTTCTTCGGGTTGACATCTTTCAGTGATGCTCCGGAGCACTCATGCTGCCGGCGGCAGATGAAAAAGTACGTGCCCGGATTGCCCCCACGGTTCCCGCAGGGACGGTCATAAACGTCGAATTCAAGAACGCGAGTCCGGCCACCGGAGTTCCGGGACCCCTGACTCTGTCATTATATGGACGCGCTGACTACAATCGGGTGCTTAATCTCGCCCATCGCGCTGGCCGCCGACAGACCGCCGCCAAACGCGAACCAGATAAACCGCACACCGACCTTCAGATACTCCGGGTGCAGTGTGACAGCCAGCGGAATGGAAGCCGAAGTCGTATTGCCGAACATCCCCCCCGCATCGACAACCGCTCCACGGAAGCCTTTGGTTTTCCACTGGTTCGCAATATCCTGATTCATCATCAGGTTGGCTTCATGGAAGGTGGCGGTATCGAGCATGTCGATGCTCCAGCCGCATTTTTCGAGGGCGGCGTCGATGCCGGGCCCACCCACCAGCGGCACCATCAGTTCTTTGACCATGGCGCCATCCATGGTGAGCCGATCCTGATAATCATCGAGATCCTTCATCGACGTGATGGGCCGCACCGATCCGCCCGCCGGCGTGATAATGACGTCGCCGTCGCGCCCACTGGCCCAACTCCAGAAGCGTTCTCCGCCGAACCAGTCCTGATCCTTCGGTACCGCAGTACACCAGGTGGCCGTTCCGGCATCGCCGAGTACGGTGGCAAACGCTCGATCCCGCCAGTTGATAGTCCCGCTCATTTTGTCGGCGCCGATAACGAGTACGTTTTTGGCGGCGCCGGTGGAGATCAGCATATAGGCGCTGCGGAGCGCAGTCACCCAGGTACTGCAGGCGAGCGAGCAGTCGACCGCAAAGAATTCACGCGGTTTGTCGCCGATCACGGAGGGGATTCCGAGGCGGTCCTGCAGCAGCGCGGCATCGGGCGGCGAGTTCAGATATGACGGCGTCACGGTGCCGAAGACAATGCCATCAACCTCTGACGGCTTCAGGCCCGTCTTGTCCAGCAACAGCAGCGCGGCGCGAGCGGCCAGATCGATCGTGCCCTCGCCGTCGGCAGCAAAACGGCGCTCCTTGAAACCGATAAACCGCTGGATCCACCGATCGCTGGTTTTGAAGAGCTTTTCCTGCTTCCGATCGAGCGGGTCATGACCGTTGAGACGATGTTCGGCATTGAGGCGCATGCGCTCCTTGCGGAGGCGTGCGGCTATTCGCGTGTTGGAGATCCGGTGGCGTGGCGCATATGCTGCAATTCCCCCGATTCGCATACCAAAAGGTGCTGATGAACTCATCCGCGGTTTCCCATGTTATTGAGTACCGATGCCGACGGGAAGCTCGTGCGAGCGACCCTGAAGGACGAACTTGAACTGGTGGTCATATCAGGCTCATGATATCTGAGTTTGAGGGTTCGGTCAAGCTGGTTTCTTAAGTTGTTGACACCGAGTAAGCGGGCAGAGAGATTGTGGGTGCGTCACATGGAGTCTTCGCTTGTACGATCTATTCACAAGGAAGGTAATCGAGGTTCTCGGCCGTATTCCACGCGGAAGGGTCGCAACTTACGGACAAGTGGCGGCGTTGGCGGGCAATCCGAGGGCTGCACGACAGGTGGTTCGAGTCCTGCATTCGTGCTCGCGATCCCACAACCTGCCGTGGCACCGCGTGATCAACGCCCGGGGAAGGATTTCGCTGCCGCCCGGAGACGGCTATGAACTGCAGCGTGCGATGCTTGGCGACGAAGGGGTCGCGTTCGGCATCGGGGACCGGATCGACCTGAACAAATACGGCTGGGACGGCACCTGATGTCCGGTCCGGTCAGACGGTGACTGGTTCGGGTCGATGTTTCTGCTGCACATATTGCCGGTTGAGGATATGCAGGCAGAGCAGGTGGTTGACCAGGGCATCCTTGCGAACGAGTGAAACGTCGTTTGTATCACGTTTGTAGTCGTTCATGAACGCCCGAAGCCGCTTGCGGTCAAACAGACCGGCGGCGTCTATGGCGTCGTCGTTCATGTGAGTGTCGAGCAGCGCATCCGGCGCCCGCCGCTTGGACTCATCGGTGCGTCCCGGGGGCGCCATGAAGGCGAACTTTTCCCGGTGATCAAGGAGCGCCGGTCGAGACTCCATGGCGTTGGCCATGTCGACCCGATCGCCGCCCCAGATGAGTATCTGGCACTGCCGTGCCGGCACTCAGGAAAACGCGTCGTGCGATCGTGGTCGCGGTCAGCGGCCCCTCATTGACAACGGCCAGGAGACAGACGAGTGGCGGGGAGGTTATCTTAAACTGCGATTTGAGCTTACGCCAGTGAACGTCGATGGCCCGCGTGATCCTTCGAAGCGACTGGAAAATCTGCAGGTCCCGTCGTGTGCTTATGAGAGCGGGCGTACACTGCCCGGGCGCCGCCACCGGCGCTGTGTCCGCTCGGGGAGTCCGCGGCCAGCCCGGCTTTCGATGAGATCACGGTTTTGCCGTCATAATCAGTGAATCTGCGGCTGAAATATCATTCTCATAACAACCATTTGTACTATAATCATTTGTGTGGAGTTGACTATTCGGGCAAACAAGTCAGGCAGAAGGTGTAACAGAAACGCCGGCAGGACCTTCCGGCGGGACACCGCAACCGCTGCGATCTCGCCAAATCGCTCGGCCGATAACACGACCGGTGCTCGCTTTTCGGCATCTCTGCGGGCAACTTCTTTGTAGCGATACTACCCGACACGCGTATATTCGATCCAATGCGGAGATTCACATGAAACGGTTGCCGATTCTGACAGTTGTGTTGGGTCTTCTCAAGAAATTCGCAGACTCGGTGCGTTACTACGTGCACGGTCTGTATAACCGGCTGTACGAACATCACATCTTCCTGAATGCCGGTGGTCTTGCCTTCTCGCTGTTTGTCTGCATCCTTCCTCTCGTGTTGATCCTGTTCTCCGGGCTGGGTATGGTGCTGGAGAGGCCGACTATCGTCCAGGAGATCAACTCGTATATCGACAGGGTGATTCCGTATCCCGAGTACGCTGATTTCATCAAGGGGTTGATAGCCGCCCGTGTCCGTGAATTTACGCTGTACAAGAACATCGCGGGGCTTTTGGGGCTGGTCGGGATACTTTTCGCGGCAAGCGGTTTGTTCAGCTCCATGCGAACCGTTCTGAACAAGATATTCCAGGCAGGCGATACGGGCACGATCCTTCGAGGGAAAGCCAAGGATCTGTTGCTCGTCTTTATCGTGCTCGGGTTTTTCGTGCTATCGATCGCCCTTCTACCGCTGCTCGATGTCGCGATGCGTGTCGCGCAACAGGTGACCGGTCCGGAGTGGCTGGACCTCGCGATGGTGCAGCGGGTCGTTATTCGGGTGGTGTCGTTCGCCGCGATATTTCTGGCGTATGCAGCGCTCTATTTCGCGGTCCCGCAAAAGCGTCTCTCCACACGAACGGTCGCGGTAAGCGCATTTGCGGCCGCGGTTCTGTGGGAAATAGCCAAGCAGTTGTTCGGAATTTACATAGAGCACGGCGCGACGCTGAAGCAGGTGTACGGAACCTATGCGCTTCTGGTGGCGGTCGCGTTCTGGATTTATTACACGTCGATGGTGTTCATTATCGGAGCCGAGATAGGGCAGCTCGCGGCGGAGCGCGCCGCGCGTGCGGGCGACACCCGCTCCACCTCGTGATTTCCCGTGCGCTTCCTGCGAGGTGGCACGCGACTCGGCGGCGGCTTCTTGGGCGGTTCCTTGTCTTCTGCTTCGGTCTGCTGCGACATGCGGTATATCTGTCCTTCACGCATGGATTGTCCCTTCCATTCACTGTCTCTGTAATTCGATCGAATCGATGTGTGCCGTGAGGCGCAGCAGCGATTGACGAATGGCCGCCCGTTCCGTCTGGGGGAGTCGACGGAGTAGTTCCGTCATCTCCCGTTCGAGGCCGGGAGCGTTTTGTTTCACGGCTGCCTTGCCGCTATCGGTGGCGGTAACATTTATCAGACGCCGGTCGCGTGTGTCCCGATCTCGTCGGACAAACCCGCGCGTTTCCAATTCGTCGAGCAGGCCGACAATGGTACTGGCGCTCATGCGAGCGCGACGAGCAAGCGCCGTGGCGGTGACCGAACCATCGGCGACAACCACGCGCAGGCAGATCATCTGCGGCAGGGTCAGACCGTCGTGCGACCGAATCCGAGCCGAGCAGCGTTCCAGGGCCTGGATCAGCCGCCGGGCAGTCTGGAACAGTTCGAGTTCAGACGAACTGTCATCCGGTGCCGTTTCATGATGCCGGTCGCGAAAGGTCACCACCGGCGATCCGGCGGGCCGGTTAGTTTCGGGACGATCGACGGGTTCACCCATAGAATTACTCCTCACGGCCCCGGATGTCGGTGTTCGATTGACTCGATCTGTCTGAAGTTGTCCAAACGTGTTTGCGCATGCCCATACTAAATCAACGAACGAACCCGGGCAGAGTTTCACGGGAGAATGAGGCAGTCACGACCAAGCCGGAGATGAGATCGCCGATCGGGTTGGGTGGCGAAGACGATTCCGGCACGCTCGTGTCGCGGTGCGGGGTACGTCGGCACGGCCGCTCTACGCACGTTTCGGCCGATAGTAGTCGGTGGCGTGGCCGTAAATCAAATCGGCGGCACCCATGATAGTCTCAGAAAGGGTCGGGTGGGGATGGATAGTCAATCCGAGATCAGACGCCAGCGCTCCCATCTCGATGGCAAGGACCGCTTCGGCGATCAGCTCTCCGGCGCCGGCGCCGGCGATGCCGACTCCGAGCACGCGATCGGTATTGGCATCAACAACGATTTTGGTGACGCCGTCGTTGCGACCAAGCGTGGTAGCCCGTCCCGAGGCCGCCCACGGGAAGCGGGAGACCTTGACGTCGATACCCTTTTGTTTCGCTTCGTGTTCCATGAGCCCGCACCAGGCGATTTCGGGATCGGTGAACACGACCGCGGGAATCGCACGCGGATCGTAGTTCACGTGTTTTCCGGCGATCACTTCGGCAACAACCCTTCCCTCATGGGACGCCTTGTGGGCGAGCATCGGCTCGCCGGCGATGTCGCCGATCGCGAAGATTGCGGGATCATCGGTCTGCCGCCGCTCATTGACTATCACGAAGCCACGCTGGTCGGTCCGGACTTTGGTATTTTCGAGACCGAGGTCACCGGAATTGGGTTTGCGGCCGACGGACATCAGGACCTTCTCGTAGACAGCGGATTCCTTTTCCAGCTTGTCACCACGGAAGGTTGCTCTGATTCCGTTTTTCTGTTCTTTCATCTCCGCAACGGTCGAGTTGAGCATGATGCTCTCGAACGATGACTTCAACCGCTTTGAAAGGATGCTTACCAGGTCCTTATCGGCTCCCGGCAGCAGCGACGGGGTCATCTCTACGACAGATACTTTGGAACCGAGAGCGGCGTAGACGGTGCCGAGTTCGAGGCCGATGTACCCTCCCCCGACCACCAGCAGCGTTCGGGGAACGGATTTGATATCCAGCGCGGAAGTGGAGTCGAGGATACGATCGGATTCCGGCGCAAGATTCGGAATGACCGCAGGTCGCGAGCCGGTAGCAAGAATGCAGTACCGGGTGGTCAGCCGCCTGCGAGCGCCGTCGGCGGCTTTTATCTCGAGTGTTGTGCTGCTGACAAAGCGCGCTTTCCCCCTGATGTGGGTGACTTTGCGGGCCCGCGCCAACTGCCCAAGACCGCCGGTCAGCTTGCCGACGACGCCGTCTTTCCAGGATCGCAGCTTGTCAAGATCGATCTCGACCTCGCCGAATTTCAAACCCCACGATTCCGCCTCGCGGGTTTCCGCGATCAGCTTTGCGACATGGAGCAGCGCTTTCGAGGGGATGCATCCCCGGTAAAGACACACGCCGCCGGGATTCTCTTCGGGGTCAACCAGGGTAACATCGAGGCCGAGGTCAGCGGCCATAAACGCCGCGGCATATCCGCCGGGGCCGCCGCCGATTACGGCAACGTGAGTCGAATCTTTTTGGTCAACCATCAAATCACCAACTCTCAACACACGTCAGTCTTCGAAAAGCACGAGGAGGGGGTGTTCGAGCGCCTGCACCACCCAGTTGAGGAACCGGGCGGCATCGGCGCCGTCAATGAGCCTATGGTCGTATGACAGCGAGAGAGGAAGGATTGTGCGCGGCTTCAATTCTCCGTCGATATACGTCGGCTGCACGGACGAGCGGCTGACACCGAGAATCGCCACCTGCGGCCAGTAGACGATCGGCGTGAAGTCTACGCCTCCGATGGAACCCTGGTTGGAGATCGTAAACGTCCCCCCTTCCAGTTCCTCCGGCTTGATCTTTTTGTTCCTGGTGCGGTCCGCGATATCGGTCAACTCTGCCGACAGCTCTATGATGCTTTTCCGATCGACATCCCGGATCACGGGGACGAGCAGACCTCGGTCGGTATCGACAGCCATGCCGAGATGGCAGTAGTCCTTGTAGATGATTTCCTGATTTGCCGGATCGATGGACGCGTTGAATTTCGGGTACTTCCTGAGCGCGGCGGCGATCACTTTCAGCAAGATGGCCGTGACGGTGAGCTTCCCGCCGGCCTTTTCGGCCGCTTTGGCGTATTTCCGGCGGAAGTCCTCGACTTCGCTGATGTCTGCGCGATCGAACTGCGTGACGTGCGGGATCACGTTCCAGGCATAGCCGGTGCTGTCGGCCGTGATCGAGCGAACGCGCGACATCGGCTCGCGACGAATATCTCCCCACTTGCTGAAATCGGGAAGCGCACGACCTTCGCGAGCCGATTCTCCGAATCCGCCCGGTTCAGTGGCAGGATGACCGGTAACGATTTTCTTCACATGCGCCTTGACATCTTCTACAGTGATTCGTCCACCCGGTCCGGTGCCCCGAACTTCGTTGATATCGGCGCCCAGTTCGCGGGCTAACCGTCGAACCGACGGCGATGCCGGCGCGGCGTGGCCGCTTTCAGCCGGCTCAGGCAACTCTTCAGACTGACGCCGTTCAGGCGTTTCCTCCCCGCTGTCTTCAGTAGTTTCATCTGAATCCGGCGATGCTGAGGCGATTGGCCTTGCGCTCTCCTTCTCGATGCCTTTGGGGGCCGGGCGCGACTTCGGCGCAGCAGTTTCGGATTCGACCGTCGCTGCTCGGTCCTGAGAAACGGGCGGCTTCTCCGGTTCAGGTTGAGGTTGTTTTTGTGGCGAAGCGGACTCGGAGTCGGTCTCAATACGAACGATCACCTGACCGATCCTGACCTCGTCCCCGTTCTTCACGCTGATTTCCGTGACCGTTCCCTTTGCGGTTGACGGGATTTCCACGACGGCCTTGTCGGTTTCGAACTCGATGAGCGGTTGATCGATATCGACCGTGTCCCCGGTTGAGACCAACACTCCGACAACTTTGCCGGACTCGATCTTCTCGCCTATTTCCGGAATCGTGATTTCCTGTATCATAGTCTGTTCCTCGACTTCATTCAAACAGAGGATTGGCCTTTTCGGGGTTGATATCCATCTTCCTCATGGCCTTTGTGACGACCTCGTTTTTGACCTTGTTCTGATGAGCCAGCGTGTGCAGCGCGGCAAGCGTGATGTAGCGGTGGTCGACCTCGAAGAAGTCGCGAAGTGATTCCCGCGACTCCGAGCGGCCATAGCCGTCGGTACCGAGGATCGTATACGGCCCGGGGATCCACCGCGCAATCGCGCTGGGCAGCATTTTGAGGTAATCGGACGCCGACACGAAGACGCCCTGTTCCTTTTCCAGAATTCGCTGTACGTACGGGACCCGGTGCGTCTGGTCATGGTTAAACATGTTCCAACGCTCGGTGTCAACGGCATCGACATACAACTCTTTGTAGCTCGTCGCGCTCCAAACGTCGGCCGACACGCCGTACTCAGATTCCAGCAGCTCCTGCGCCTTGAGAGCTTCGTTGAGGATCGTACCGCTGCCGAGCAGGTGCGCCTTCGCCCCGCCTGCTTTCATCGAAGACTTGCGGAATTTGTAAAGCCCTTTGAGGACCCCTTCCTCCTCGACGCCTTTCGGTATGGCGGGCTGAATATACGGCTCGTTCATCACGGTGATGTAGTACATGATTTCCTGCCCCTGTTCGTACATTCTCTTCAGCCCTTCCTTCACGATGATGGCGAGTTCGAAGGCATACGCCGGATCGTAGGCGTGCAATGTGGGGAGTTTGTACGCGAGCAAATGACTGTGGCCATCCTGATGCTGCAGTCCCTCGCCGGCCAGGGTGGTGCGCCCCGACGTGCCGCCAACGAGAAATCCCTTCGCACGGGCATCACCGGCCAGCCAGATGAGGTCACCGATTCTCTGGAATCCGAACATCGAATAAAAGATGAAAAACGGAATCATGTTGATGCCGTGAGTGGCATGAGCGGTGCCGGCGGCGACAAACGACGACATCGAGCCCGCCTCGGTAATTCCTTCTTCGAGGATCTGCCCGTCTTTCGCTTCCTTATAATAGAGCAGGCTTTCTTTGTCGACCGGTTCGTAAATCTGTCCGACATGCGAATAGATTCCGACCTTACGGAAAAGCGACTCCATCCCGAACGTGCGGGCTTCATCGGGGACAATCGGCACGATGTGCGGACCAAAGGTCTTGTCCGAAAGTAGCTTGGACAGCAGATGGACCATCACCATAGTGGTAGCGACTTCGCGGTCTTTGGTGCCGTGCAGGAATTCGTCGAAGACGTCCTGCGGCGGCACGGTGACGGGGGGCGCCACCACGATTCTTTTCGGCACGTGCCCGCCGAGCTCGTCGCGACGCGCTTTCAGGTAACGCATTTCCTCGCTGTCTTCCGGGGGACGATAAAACGGCGCGCCGGCGATGTCATCGTCCGAAATCGGAATCCCAAAGCGGCTGCGGAACTCCCTGAGTTCCTGCTCATTCATTTTTTTCTGCTGATGCGTGACGTTTCGTCCCTCGCCCGCTTCGCCGAGGCCATATCCCTTGATCGTTTTGGCGAGGATTACCGTCGGCGCTCCCGTATGCTCGACCGCCGCTTTGTACGCGGCATACACCTTCTGGGGATCGTGGCCGCCGCGACGCATCTTCACCAGTTGCTCGTCGGAGTAGCGCTTGACCATCTCAATCAATCGCGGATCTCGCGCGAAGAAGTCCCTGCGGATATAGTCACCGTCGGACACCGAATATTTCTGATACTGACCGTCCGGCGTCTCTTCCATGACTTTCACGAGTACGCCGTCGGTATCCATCTTCAGCAGCGGGTCCCAGTCCGAGCCCCAGATTACTTTGATAACATTCCATCCGGCGCCTCGGAATGCGGCCTCCAGTTCCTGGATGATCTTGCCGTTGCCCCGCACCGGACCGTCGAGTCTCTGCAGATTGCAGTTGATCACGAAAATGAGATTGTCAAGCTTTTCGCGGGACGCCAGCGTAATCGCCCCGAGTGACTCCGGCTCATCCAGCTCACCGTCGCCGAGAAACGCCCAAATCTTCTGATCGGCCGTGTCGGCAAGACCCCGATCGTGGAGATACCGGTTGAATCGAGCCTGATAGATGGCGGTGATGGGGGCGAGCCCCATGGAAACAGTCGGGAACTGCCAGAATTCCGGCATCAGGCGCGGATGCGGGTACGAGGACAGCCCGCCGCCCGGTTTCAACTCACGGCGGAAGTTCTCGAGATGCTTCTCGGTGATCCGTCCTTCGAGATACGCGCGCGCATACACGCCGGGGGCCGCATGGCCCTGAAAGTAAATCAAATCACCCGGATGCTGTTCGGTTCGTCCACGGAAGAAATGATTGAAGCCGACCTCGTAGAGTGTCGCGCAGGATGCATACGTGGAGATATGGCCGCCGATCCCGCTGGATTCGCGGTTGGCACGGACCACCATCACCATCGCATTCCATCGAATGATGCTTTTTATGCGGCGTTCGATCTCACGGCTGCCCGGAAACGCAGGCTGGCGCTCCACCGGGATGGTGTTGATATACGGCGTATTGGCCGTGAAGTGAATCTGGATGCCCTGCTGCTGCGCGCGCAGCTGCAGACGACGCAGCAGCTCGCGGACGCGATCGGGGCCCTGGTTTTCATAGACGTAGTCTAGCGATTCGATCCACTCACGATTTTCGTATTCGATTTCGTGCGCTCGTTTCTTCGCCTCGTGCTCGGTCATGTATTTCACCTTTGCAGCAGATCCGGGCATACGTCGCGCCCGGCCGTTGAACCGTAACGACCCAAAAGTCGGTGGGCTCCATTCTATTTCATATGTTATATCGTAACAAGCTCTTTCTACTCTTGTTCGGCAATAATAGACCTAAAATGAATCCACTTGATCCGTGTTAGGCCCGACGAAGAGAACCGACCCCCGCCTACACCGAGACGGTAAGCCATTTTCCCCGGCGGTAATACAAGTAGAAAAGCATTGAGGTGACCACGCCGGAGCAGGTCAGCACGACCCAGATGGCAGTCTGGTCAAAACCGAACACATTGGTGACGAGCAATGACGGTATGACCTGGAGCCCCCAGGCGTGGATGGATATCAGTACCATGACCGGCGAGTTGAGCCCGACACCGGAATGGATATGCTCGAGCATAATGAAGATTCCGAAGAACGGGTAACTGAGGGCGAATATCCTCAGTATCTCCACGCCGTGCTCGACTGTCTCTCCGGAGTCGAAGAACAGGCTGACGTACTGGCGTGCAAAGAGAAACGTGAGCAGGCCGATGACGGTCATGATACTGATCGCAAGCAGGAGCGCCTGATCGGCGGTCTTTTTCGCCCGATCGAGCTTACCCCCGCCGATGTTATGACCTATCAGCGAGGACAACCCGAGCCCGATTCCAACGAGAATCATGATGCCGAACGAAAACCACTGGGTCGCGACGCCGTAGGCGGCAACGACCGGGGTTCCGTACGCGGCGACAATGGGGGTAAGCAGCAGACGCGATCCGGACCACGACAGCTCGCCCAGCCACGCGGGTATGCCGATACGTACGATCTTCCATGCGCTGGCTATCCCCAGCGGAGCCGCCCCGGCGATGCGCAGCCGTACGTTGGTAAGGCGGGTGGCAAAAAGACCGACACCCACGGTGAGCGTCAGCGTAAACGACAGGACCGAGGCCACCGCCGCGCCCTTTATTCCCATGGCCGGCAAACCGAGATAGCCGAATATGAACAGCGGATCCAGTACAAGGTTGAGGAAGTTGGAACCAAGCATGAGTCCCATCGCGAGGTTCGGGTTCGCAACGCCCCGCAGCGCCGTGAAAACCGAATACGCGGTATACATAACCGGCAGCCCTATCAGCATCACCCGGCCATACACAATCCCCAGCGCCAGCGTTTCGCCCTCTGCACCGAGCAGCTTCAGCATGGTCGGAAGAATAAACCACCCTGCGACCGCAAGCGGAACACCGAGCCCGAATTTGAGGAGAAACGTCTCTTTAATGGCCTTTTCGGTCTGCGTGTAATTGCGTTCGCCGTACCGCCGGGATATCACGGCAACGGAACCCGTTCCCACCAGGTGGTTGAACGAAAACAGCAACCACATCATGTTCGCGAAGAACGTGATGGCGGCGACGCCTGCCTCCCCCTCGTTGAGCTTGGAAACCCAGAACATGTCGGTCATGGCATAGATGTGCTGGGATAGAAATCCAAACATGGAAGGGAGGCCCATCTTAAGAATGGAGCCGATGACAGACCCCTCGGTGAAGTCCGCCGGTTGTCGTTTCAGTGCGGTTTCCATAGTGCGAACGCAGGCTCTGCAAACATAGCAGCAGGCTCTTTGCGAGTAAAGCAGATTAAACGAAGCCGGAGGCGCTTTGTTTCGAAAGGAATGCAGACCCGGAACCCGTCAGGAGACGCGGACCGCCCGCGACGGTGTCGACGGCGTTTCCTCGGATTGCGGGATCGTTTCCTGTGGCGGGAGTGCCCGCTGCCTGCGCATACCGGTCATCGACTCGACCGTGTCTATCACAAGACTGCGGAACTCCCGCTGAAAGCGTTCCACGGAGAACTGAAGGGCGTGGTTTCTGATGATGGCCGGCTCGAAGGCGATCCCGAGGCGGTCGAATTCCCGCACGGCATCGACCAGGCTCGCAACCGTCTGTTCTTCGAAGAAGACACCCGTCTGCCCGTGAACCACCGTCTCGGTGGCTCCACCACGTCCGAAAGCGATGACCGGTGTCCCACAGGCTTGCGCTTCCACCGGGATGATCCCGAAATCTTCAGTGGCGGCAAACACAAAGGCCCGCGCGCGCTGCATGTAATCACGGAGGACTTCGAATGGCTGGTATCCGAGGATTCTGACATTAGGTCCGGCCTTGGCGGCGATTTTTGCCATGTCCGGTCCGTCGCCGATGACCACGAGCTTTCGGTCGGGCAGCGAAGCAAAGGCTTCGACGATCAGGTCTATTTTCTTGTAGGGTACCAGGCGCGAGGCGGCGAGAAAGTAGTCGTCCTTTTGCTCACGCAACGAAAACGATGCAACATCCACCGGCGGATAGATGACGTCGGCTTCCCGACGGTACGCCTTGGCAATGCGGCGAGCGATAAATCCGGAGTTGCCGACAAAGCGATCGACGCCGTTAGCGGCGCGCGCATCCCAGGTGCGGATACGGTGTAACAGCAGCTTCGCGACCCAGCCCCTGAGCCCGCGATCAAGCCCTGACTCGCGGAGATACTGGTGGGTCAGATCCCAGGCGTAGCGGATCGGCGACTGAACGTACGAGATATGAATCTGATCCGGACCGGTGATGACGCCTTTGGCTACCGCATGGTTGTTGGAGATGACGAGATCGTAGCCGGTCAGGTCGAACTGCTCGACAGCGAGCGGCATAAGCGGCAGGTAACTGCGGTAGTGTTTTCGCGCGCCGGGCAACCGCTGGATGAACGATGTCGTCACGGGTTTATGACTGATGAACCCGCGCAGTTCCTCAGGCAGGAAGTCAACCTGTGCGAAGAGGTCAGCCTGCGGAAAGATGGCGAGCAATTGCTCGACCACCCGTTCCGCACCGGAATAGTTGATGAGCCACTCGTGCACGATCGCGACTTTGAGATCGTCGAGAGGCGGCAGTTTCCTGATTGGATATCTCATCGTCCTGCCACCGATTCTTTTTCAGTCATGCGTGAGTGACGCCGCGCGGTCACGGGGACCTCGGAGTCGGCTGACTCGACCCCGCGACGCAGGCGCAGGCGGCGTTTGGATTCCGGGTCGACTGCCGGGGCATAGCCGAAGTCCTCGGGGGCGACCGTCAGCCAGTGACGCAGAGACTCCGCAAATGAGTATCTGAACGTGTACCCCATCTCCATAAGCGTCTGGGGAACGATGTGGGTAGGCGTGGCGGCCTTGCGAACGGGCACCGGATGGATGGGGTTACGGAATCCAATCATTTTCTGGATCGCCGATGCGATCGGCAAGAGCAGCCATAATGGGATTGATACCGTTATCGCACGACTGCCGAGAAACCGCTTCGTTTCGGCCACGATATGCGCCAGTGGCTGGGTGGGAGTCTCTACATAGTTGTAGACTAGAAAATCGTGCGGGCTGTCCATCACGAAGTCGATGCTGTCGAGAAAACCATAAATATAGCCGTAGGATTTGTGAATGGACGATGATCCCGGGAATGCGAAATAGCCGCGCTTGACGGCGTTGATCATCCGCAGAATGTTGCCCGGGTCGCCGGGTCCATAGAGCACGCCCGGGCGGCTGATCAGAAGCCGCCGGCCGGGACGCCGCTGACGCCATATGTCGTGGATCAGTTCAGCCGGGTACTTGGATCCGCCGTACGGGGTCGACGGTTGAATCGGCCGGCGTTCATCGGTCGGTCCCGTGGTCGGGCCGTAGACCGAAATACTGCTCGTGAAGTAAATGTTATTGCAGCCGCACGCCTCGGCGTACATGCACACATTGTGAGCCCCGGCGAGGTTGGTATCAAAGTACTCCTCGCGGGTGTGACCCGGCTCGCGATGAATCGCCGCGAGATTGAATATCCATTCGGGACGGTCCGCGACCAAATCCAACGGAATGGGCTTGCGTACGTCGACCCGGGAGAATGAGATTCCCGGCAGTCCGGTCAGACTCGACGGCTGGATGTCGGCAAGCTGGATGTGATTGAACCGTCCGGTCTCAAGAAGATGCCGCGCCAGATGGGTGCCGACAAAGCCGGATCCACCAAAGATGATACAACTCTTCATGGTTTGCCCCCGCGTGATGTCAGATGATCTGCGGCCTCGATCTCAACTGACTTGATGACCGCCGGCCTGAGTCTCGTGCTTGTACTGCCGGGAGACTGCGTAAGACATGTTGACTGATCGGTTGTGGCCCTTCCCCTGGACCTGATTGATTGATGGTTGCTTCCGTGCAACTCAACACTCCGTTGTTAAGCCTGACCGAATCGATCACACAGCCGTGTGAGATCATGCCAGTACTTCATTGTTCTTCCCTAAAATGTATGTCGGCGGTTCGGCGCAATGATTTAGAGGCTTGCGTAGAAATAGGATGAAATTTGTCGCTTCCGACTGGTCGCGGTTCAGGCTGTGTGGAGTGCAGGCCCACCGGTCACACGTGAGCACACCGGTGATGGGTTCGATGTGGTGTGGGTGTTGGGGCCGGAAATGGTGGTGGGGGAAGGATTCGAACCTTCGAAGGCTTCGCCGTCAGATTTACAGTCTGATCCCTTTGACCGCTCGGGAACCCCACCAACGCGGAGATATATCGCGCCTGAGAGCCGGGGGCCTTCAGGCGAGCCCCTAATGTAGTTGATAAGGAGAAAAAATCAATGAAAAAAACCTGCCAACATCTTGAACCTGTTCATTATACGATTAAGCCTGCAGACTCGGTTGCCGGGCTTCGAGCAGAACATCACGTGAGCAGCGTAACCTTCAACGCAACAGAGACTTACTGTAACACTTTGAAACAGGATGAAGCCTCGACCGGCGGGCACCAAGTTGCTTATCGAGACAGAGATTCGGCGCGGCGGGACAGGCGCTCGGCAGCAACAGTGTCAATGACTTCGAGCAGTCGACGGGCGCTGACCTCCCAGGAGAAACCGGCCGCCCGCATGAGTCCGCGTTGGCGGCAGTCCGAGCGAAGGAGCGGATCATTCAGCAGCCGGGTCATGCCCTGAGCGATGCTATCAGTGCTGGCCGGATCGCAATAGATGGCAGCGTCACCGCACACTTCGGGTAAGGAGGCCGCGTTTGAGACAAGGCACGGACATCCACAGGCCATAGCCTCCAAAGGCGGCAGTCCGAACCCCTCGTAGAGCGACGGATATACAAACAGTGAGGCGTTGCGGTATAGATCCACCAGTTGCTCCTCAGCAACATGACCAAGAAACGTCACGTCAGACATTTCGCGCCCACGGACGGAGGTGTGGGCGAACACACTCCCCCCTGTCCCGACTACTCTTAATGTCACACCACGCAGACCTGCCATCTCAAACGCATCAAGCAACCGTTGAAGATTCTTGTGAGGAGCGAGTGAGGAGACTGCCAGAATATAGGGTTTTTCGGGGGGGGCCGCGCGGTCCGGTCTGAACTGAGATCCTACGCCGCACGGAACCACAAAAACGGCATCGCTATCGCATCCGAATTCCGATACAAGTTCATCACGGGAAAAAGCGCTGTCGGTCACAATCGCCCGGCAGGTGCGGACCAGCCGCGGCAAGATAGTTCGATAGAGCAGACCGAATTTTCTGGAGTAGGACTCGGGGTGACGGAATACGGACAGGTCGTGGATCACGGCTATCTGGTTGTCGTATCGCACCGGCCCGGTATTACCCAGACTCAACAGGAGTTCACCGTCCGCGTATTTCTTCAGGAACCGGGGCAGCGCGACCTGTTCCCACACATGCCCGGTCGCGGTGCCAACCTTTTCAACGTTCAGTTCACCGGCTATACCTGAATGTAACACGTTCCGGGGAGACACGAAGCGTGTGTCCGGCCGAAGCGCCTTGATCAGACGGGACAGTTCCTGTCCGTACCGCTGGACCCCGGTCGTTGGCTGCGTGAGAAAGCGCGCATTGACGATCATCGCTACATCCTATGTTCGGGGCGGCCGTTGTGGCGCGCCGCTTATACGTCCGTGTTATCGGTCCCCTGCCGCCTCCCCTTTAGCATATCCCGGATAATCACCGCTAACCGCGTGTGACCGCACGGTATTCCGGTATAGCCGGGTAAAGTGTGTGACCGGTGGTGACGATACTATGTGGAGGACGACACGCGGCTTCGGGCTGCGACAAAATGGGAATTGTGTCGACATGAAGATTCTGATCTTTAATTCACTCTATACGCCATTTGAGGTCGGCGGAGCGGAGCGCTCCGTTCAACTGCTGGCCGAGGAACTGGTAAACCGCCGGCACTCGGTGACGGTCGCGTGCACCGGTCCGACCGACGACCGCGCTGTCGTCAACGGTGTCGACGTTCGTTATCTTCGGACTCCCAATCTCTATTGGATGCGAACGTCGTCGTCCCGCCCCTCGCTCATCAAGCCTCTCTGGCACGCCATCGACATGGACAACCGGTGGGCCGAGCCCGCCTTCAGGAAGCTGATTGCCGAGACCAGTCCCGATCTGATCCACACGAACAACCTTGCCGGGTTATCGGTGGCGGTATGGCGGGCGGCAGAACGAGCGGGGGTACCGATTGTCCACACCATTCGCGACCACTACCTGCTGTGTGTCAGGAGCACGATGTTTGCCGACGGTCGTCGATGCAACCGCCAGTGTGTGACCTGCCGGATCGCATCAAATGGGAAAAAGCGTCAGGCGCCGCGCGTGCGGGCTGCGGTCGGCATCAGTGACTATATTCTCGACATCCATCTCGGTCATGGTTTTTTCACAAATGCGCTGTTAACCCGTACGATCTTCAATCCCGTACCATCGGCAAGGGCGTCCGGCCCGGCGTTTGCGAAGGATCCCTCACGGGTGCACCTCGGATTCGTGGGAAGCCTCGCACCGCACAAAGGGATCGAGCTGCTGCTGTCCAGCCTTCGAAGACTGAATTCAGCGAAGGTTGACGCCCACATATTCGGCCGTGCACACACCGAGACTTACGGCGCATATCTTACGCGAACGTACGGATCAGACCGCGTGACCTTTCACGGCCAGCAGCCGCCCGAGAAAATATATCAGACTCTCGATGCGCTGGTCGTCCCGTCGCTGTGGAACGAACCGTTTGGGCGTATTGTCGCCGAAGCGAATGCGTGCGGGGTGCCGGTTGTGTCGTCGAACCGGGGCGGCCTGCCGGAGCTGGTGCGCGACGGCGAAAACGGCTTTGTTTTTGATGCGGATCGCCCGGATTCCCTTACCGAAACACTGGCCGGCCTCCTCGCGGACGACTCGTGGCGGCACACACTTCCCGAACAGGCGAGGCGGTTGTCCCGGCGATTCTCACCCGCACGCATCGCCGAGCAGTACGAACAGCTCTACGGGGAGGCCGTGCGATGAAACGAGCGGCGATGTGGATGTTGGGCGTGTGGTCGTTCATGGTTATCACCGAGGGAGCGCTGCGCTACTTGTTCGCGTCGGCCGGACTGCCCCTGATGATTTACGCCAAGGACGGACTGCTGTTGCTCGTGATAGCCTGGTACGCACTCAGGATTGCCATCCATTTTCGCATCAATACGACAGTAGGTCTGGTGGTCGCAGTCCTTGTGTACGGTGTGTTGGTCGCCTTGTGGCACCGCCTGCCTGCGGCGCAGGTTGTTTTCGGCGCCAAGATTTTCGTCACGTTTCTGGTCGGTTACACTGCGACTGCGACGCGCCTTATCGACAGCACGGCCCTCCGGACCGCGTTCCGATTGGGAGTACCGCTCGTCGTGCTGGGATTGGCAGTCGAGATGTTTTTCGATGCGCCGTGGGCAGGGTTCCAGTACGAGGCTTTCGGAGAGACTCTGGAAGGCTCACGGGCGTGGGGGATGTCCGGCTTGCCTCGGCTCGCCGGTTTTGGGCGCGTGAACTTCGAAACGGCCAATATTCTTTTCTGCCTTGCGGCGCTGTACATCGCGGAGCGCGCGGCGCGGTCCGACCGCGATGCACGAATCATCCGGTTTTTCGATGCCACCCTGTTGACGCTCGGTTTCGCCGGAATCGTTGCCACAACCGCGAAGACCGCACTGTTGGCCTTCCTCGCTCTCACAGTCATTCTCGCCGGCATCGGCGTGCAGCGCCGCTTTCGGGGGACTTCACGACATGCCGCCCGAGCGGCCCTGCAGTTCGCTTTAGCTGCATTCGGCTTCTTTGCGTGCGTTCCGCCGATTCTGGCCGCGGTCTCCCCTGCCGCCGTCACAAGCCTTCTTCGCACAAACAATCTTATTATCAACATACTCGCATCGTCGTATGTCGCGCGGATGGAGCGGATGTGGCCGGAAGCACTCGCTCTCCTCAACCTCGACCACACCGTGTTGACGGGTCGGGGAATCGGCGGAATCGGAACGGCTCAGCTTTATTTCGAGTCATCGAAGTACAATGCTGCCGACAACATGTACGTCTACCTGACGGTAGCGTTTGGCATCACGATTGCCGCTCTTGCGCTCGCCTGGCTCCTGTGGCAGGCGCTGCGACATCGTTCCGAGCACAGGGCGGTCGGTTATCTCATGGTAGTGGTGGTGATCGGTCTTGTGTGCGGCGCGACAACGAATGTTATCGAATCGGCTGCGCTCATGATGACATCGGGAATCGCCCTCGCACTCTGGAACAAATCGGGCAATCCGTCGCGCGCTGCCGTGTGCCGGGATTTCCGGTCGACTGAGAAGTTTTTTCCGGCGAGTCGCGATGAGGATTTGAAAACAGGCGGCTAAGTTCTTGTGGAGTCAGTGGATGCGGGCAACCTCGACCGGCCTCTAACCCGGCATCGCGGTTGCTTATTAATTGAGTGATTTACCTGAAGGAATACAATGGACGGCAAACTGCACGTGAGAAGATCATTGGGCGAATCATCCGAAACGATTGGCGAGCCAACCGATAATATCGACCTTCTGCTGCTCCTGCAGGACGTCATTCGGCGTCGGCGCACGATCGTCGTTTTCGTATGTTCTATCGTCGCGCTGGCAGCCCTCTGGCTTTTCACTACTCCGAATCGATACACGTCATACGCCACGATCCTCCCCTCGGGTCAGACCGAAGGACTGGCTTCGCTGCGGTCGTTGGTTGGGCTGGGCGGCGGCATCATGCCGACCGGTGATAATTCTTCCTTTTTGTTTCCCAACATCCTCAGTTCCCAGCTTGTGCGCGACGCCGTGCTGGATCGATCGTACGAGGTGCCGGAGTGCGACAGCGATCCCTCACTCACACTGGCAACCTATTTCGGCGAGACGAACCCTGACCGTCTGCGCGAGAAACTGGCGGGAATCACGGAAGTATCGACAGATTCCCGGACCGGCCAAATCAGGGTCTCGGTAGAAACGATATACCCCACGCTTTCTCAGCAGATAGTCACGGCCTATGTCGACAATCTCGAACGGTACAATCGCGAGAAACGGGCGTCGGCGGCGCGTGAGAATGCCACGTATCTGGCCGGGCAGCTCTCGAGTACGCAGGCACTGCTGCAGGCCGCCGAGGATTCCCTGCGCGACTTCCGGAACGTCAATCGTGACTGGGCGGTGACCAGCAATCCCGACATCATGTACGAATTGTCCCGGCTGCAGCGTTCGGTCAACGCGCATCTGGCTGCCTATCAGATCCTGCAGGAAAACTACCAGATGGCGCAGTTTGAAGCGATGAAGGATGTGCCGATTGTGCGCGTTCTCGATGAACCGTCGCTCCCCACCGAGAAATCCGGCCCGCGTCGACTGTTGAGCCTGGTCGCAATCGCGCTGCTCTCGACGGTGCTCTCCACGATCGGCGTGGTCGCCTTCGCGGGGGCATCGCGAAAAACCGACCACCACGTGGTGTATCGTGAACTTCGCGATACGGTCGCGGAGGCCTTCCCGCGCTCAGTGCGGACCGTCAACCGGGTTCGCAAACTCGTCGATTCGGGATTCAGGGTGTTGTCATGATCACCTTTCACTTCCTGATTCAGGCGCGACTCGGGTCCACCCGGTTCCCGGGCAAAGTGATGGAGCTCGTGGACAACGAAACCTCGCTGATCGAACAGGTGATCCGGCGTGTGAGGCAGTCCGGAACCGGACGCAAATCCGAGCTGACTGTCCTCACGACATCGGCTGCGAGCGACGATGCGCTCGTCGCGTTCCTTCGCGAGCGCACCATTGCGGTGGCGCGCGGCTACGAGCACAACGTGTACGAGCGCTTTCGATCTTTCGCCGAAGGGCTGCAGCCGGGACCGGACTATGTCGTCCGGGTGTGCGCGGACAATCCGTTTCTGGAGCCGTTGTTTATCGATTCCCTGGCGGAGTATATCCAGTCGCTGGCCCGGACGGCGGCGCCGGACTATGTGTCATACAGAAGTCCGGACGGCCGACCGGCAGTACTCACGCACTGGGGATTCTTCGTGGAGTTCATTCGCACGCAGGCGCTGCTCGACGCGGTGACACACATTCACACGGCCGCCCAGCGCGAGCACGTCACGCCCGTCTTCTACACCGGCTCCGAGTTTCAGTCAGCTTACCTCAGGATGCCGTCCGATCTGCCGCACGAGGAGCTCCGGTTCACGGTCGACACGCCCGAGGACCTCGCCACGGTGAAAACGCTGCTGAACAGACTGGGAGATCCCCATTTCACGTATAGAGACGTTTGCGATCTCGCGCTCGCCGATGCGGCTATCGTGGGCACGATGGCCACCGGAATCGCAACCAACGCAAAGAGGATACGCACGTGACCCCACAGACTTATATAATCGGTGAAATCGGCCAGAATCACAACGGGAGTATCGATCTGGCCAAGAAGCTGATCGATATGATCGCCATGCCGATTTACGACGGATTCACGCATTGCATGCTCCCCGGCATTAATGCCGTCAAGTTCACCAAGCGGGACTTGAGCGAAGAGTTGAGCCGGGACGAGGCCGCCCGCCCCTACGACAGCCCACATTCGTTCGGAGCGACATACGGCGAACACCGCGCGAAACTTGAATTCGACTACGAGCAGTACCCCGAACTGGAACGGTACGCCCGGGACAAGGGACTGGACTTCGTCGTCACCCTCTGCTCACCCCGCACCCTGCGACTTCTCGACCATGTACGAATAGACCGGATAAAGGTCGCCTCGCGCGATCTGACCAATATCCCGCTGCTCGAACGTATCGCCGAGACCCTGATACCGGTGATTCTGTCGACCGGCATGTCCGGTCCGGATGAGATCGACGAAGCGATCGGGATTATCAGCCGTCACCATTCAAACATCGCTCTGCTCCACTGCATATCGGAATACCCGGCGCAGTACCGGAATATCGACCTGCGGACGATCGAGACCCTCAGGCAACGGTACGGCGACCGCTGCGAAATCGGCTATTCGGATCACTCGATCGGGATAATGGTCCCGGTCCTCGCCGTGGGACTTGGCGCGACAATTATAGAAAAGCACGTCACCCTCAGCCGGGCAATGAAAGGCTCCGACCACGCGGGATCACTCGAGATGGACGGTGTGTGGCGCATGGTGCGCGATATCCGCAACGCCGAACTGGCGCTGGGCAGCGGTGAAATCCGGGTCCATGAAGCGGTTCGCGGCACCATGACCAAGCTCCGCCGGTCGCTGGCGATCAAGCGAGGGCTCGAGATTGGAGATGTGCTCAGTTCGGACGATTTGACCATGCTCTCCCCCGGCACCGGTCTCGGCTGGCATCAGCGTTCCGCCCTGATCGGCCGACGGGCCCGCTGTCGTATTCCCGAGCAGTCGCTGTTGACCGTCGACATGTTCGAGTAGTGGTCATGATCCGCGCCGTCTTATACGACCTCGGCGACATCTTCTTCGAGGCCCACCACTGGAGACAGTGGATGTATCATCGTCTCACCGAACTGGGACACGTTACCGGCAGCTTTGCAAACTTCTACTGGAGCTATGAACGCGCACTCCAGCCGGTCTACGAGGGGTCCGATACATACGATTCTGCCTTCCGCAGCTTTGTTTATTCGACCGGCATGAAGGACCCGGAGACATTTATCGAGGAGTCCTATCAGGAAAAGCGGCGCTTTGAAGCGATACGCGAGTTGTACCCGGGCGTACGCGAGACGTTACATCGCCTCAAGCGGGACGGGATTGCGAACGTGGTGGTCTCGGACAACGAGTTGACGGGCGAGCGGGTGCGCGCGGAAATTCTTTCCCGGTTCGACCTGAACCCCCTGATTGAGAGCGTCGTCACGTCGCATGATACCGGCTGCCGCAAACCGGATCCTGCGATCTATCGCATCGCGCTCGAAACCGTCGGCTGCCACGTGACCGAGGCTGTCTTTGTCGGTCACGACGCCGACGAAATAGAGGGCGCCAACCGACTGGGCATTTGCACGATCGAGTTTAACAACTATCTTGGAACTCGAACGGGAGCAGACTGGCGTGTGAACTCGTTTCCGCAAATTCGGGAAATCGTGCAATCCGGCGCGACGCTCGAATCGATTCACGGATAAGTGCAGGTCGCAGACATGCTGAAATCGTCCGCAGTGTATTTTGGCAGCAGTATCGTCAACAAGGCGATTCCGTTTTTGCTGCTGCCCGTTCTGACGCGCTACCTCTCGCCGGCCGAATACGGCACGGTCGCCATCTTCCAGGTTCTGCTGACCTTTCTAAACCCCGTGGTTGACCTGAATATCAGCCAGAACATTCTCCGCAAGTACTTTCATCTCTCGAGGGAAGATCTGGCGGCCTACATCGCCAACATCCTGCTGGTGCTGTTCGGCTCCTTTACGGTGGCGACCATACTGCTCGCGGCGGTGGTGCTTTTCACCGGTAACGTGTTCGGACTTCCGGCCGGATGGATAACGGTGTTGCCGCTGATCTCGCTGGTAAACATGGTCAATAAATGTAACCTCGTCCTGCTTATCCAGGAACGGCGTCCCCTCGCCTACGGCACGTACGAGATCGGCAGCACCATTCTCAATGTCACCGTTTCACTGACGCTTATCATTGCATACGGCATGGGATGGGAAGGCCGGGCCACGGGCATCCTGACGGCCTCTGTCATCATCGGTCTCATCAGTTTGGTCCATATGCGCCGCCGACGGCTGCTTTTGCCGTCGGTCTCTTCCGTTTCCATTCGCGAGATACTGAAAGTCTCACTTCCCCTGGTTCCTCACATGCTAGGTATCGTGGTGGTCGGCTTCACCGACCGCCTGTTTATCGACCGCATGCTCGGCAAGGAAGCGGTCGGCATTTATGCGGTCGGATACCAGTTCGGAATGATTACGATGCTGTTCGGCGACGCGTTCATGAAATCCTGGTCGCCGTGGTTCTTCAGGGCAATCAAAGACCCCTTGCGGATCGATCGGGGTCGAATCGTACGGTACACGTATGGGTTCGTAGCCGCGATGATAGCGGCGGCGCTGGCGATCACCGCGGCGTCGCACCTTGCGTTCGACATCATGGTCGATGCGGAATTCTCCTCGGGGCTGTCGGTTGTGCTGTGGATTGCGCTCGGATTCGCCGTGCGCGGCATTTACCAATGCATGCTGCTGTATCTGATCCACGAAGGCCGCACGTCCTTTCTGGCCATCAATACCGCGGTGGCGGCGGTAGCCAACATCGGGCTGACGTATCTTCTCATATCAATTAATGGCGCGGTCGGTGCTGCGCAGGCGTCGCTCATCGCCTACGGCATCATGTCTATCGGCACCTGGTGGTACGCCAATCGGATCTACAGCATGCCGTGGTTCTCCCCTCGGCCGGCATTGGATGAAGGCTGATACGATGACGTCCGTCAAAGACATCTGCGAACTGGTCTGGGACCTGGAATCCCGGTTCGACCTGCTCGACTGGGAGGTATGCGGCGTCAAGATATGGCAGTATCTGCGCATGCCGGTGTACTTTCGGATCGCACAGCAGACCGGGGTGCTGGACCAGCCGCACACGACAGCGGCGTCCACCCCGGACCGACTTCGCTCCCTGCCCCGCTGTCTGTACGCAGCGGTACGCAAAGACCCGTTACGCGGCCGGGAGCGCGTCGATGCGCTCGTGTTCGAACATGAACGATCCAAATCGGTTGACGGGCGGCGAATTGACATCTATACACACTACCTGCAGCAGGAACTGAGAAATCAGGGGGTTCGATTTCACACCCTCGAGCGCCCATATCTTGGCCGCCATGACAAGTCCGATTCTCCCGATCGATCCTATCTGGATCGCCTGATTCTCAACGCCTCCGTCCGGAAGAGGCTCATGCGCGTTAAGGTCGGCTCGGATGCGCGTGATCTAGTGCAATTGGTCGAGAATGAGATTCTGGCGCACGCCGGACGGCCGATCGAATTGCTTCCCGGATTCGAACGGGGAATACGTCATTTCAAGGCAACCTACCAGCAATACATCCGGTTGCTGGAGAAGCGACGCCCGTCGCGGATCTACCTCGTCGTGTCATACGGTCAGGGGGAACTAATCAAAGCCGCCAAAGACCTGGGCATTGAAACGGTCGAAATCCAGCACGGCGCGTTCAGCCGCTACCATCTCGGCTATAGTTTCCCCGACCGCAATGCGCCGCTCGACTATTTCCCGGACACCTTTTATGCCTGGAGCGACTTCTGGGCTACCATGATGCCTCTCCCGATCTCCAAAGAACGAATCGTCAACGCCGGCTTCCCGTTCATGGAGCAGAACCGTCGCAGGTACCGGCACGTTCAGAGGAACACGGGACAGGTTCTGGTCCTCTCTCAGGGTTCTATCGGGGAGAAGATCGCGGCCCTTGTATATCAGCACCGTCGATCGCTTGAAAAATATCGCATTGTCTACAAGCTGCACCCCGGCGAGTACGACCGCTGGCGCGAATACCCGTCTTTAGCCGCACTTGTGACACAGCCGAATGTCCGTCTGTGCCTTGACGAAGACCTCTACGCCCTGTTCGCACAGTCGGAGTATCAGATGGGGGTTTACTCAACCGCGATCTATGAGGGGATCGAATTCGGCTGCCGGACAGTGCTGCTCGACCTGCCGGGGATTGAGTACATGGACCACATCCGCAAACGTGACGACGTCTGCATGTTCCAGCAATTTGTACGCGAGTCGTCCGCCGCCCCGACCGTTGCTCCTTCCAAACTCGGCTGAATCGGCCTCATCATCGGGCAAAGTGACGATCGATCAGGTCACACAACACGTGTGCTATCGTGATATGCATTTCCTGGATGTGCGGAGTGTCGTTTGACGGCACAATCAGGTTCAGTTCCGCGAACACCCGCATCTGCCCGCCGTCGCGGCCGGACAACGCGATCGTCCGACATCCTGCCGCGCGCGCCGCTTCAAACGCTCCAATCACGTTCGCAGAGTTGCCCGATGTCGAAATCCCGATCAGTAGATCGTCCACCCGCGCCAACGCCTCCACCTGCCGGGCAAAGACGCTCTCAAAACCAAAGTCGTTGCCGATAGCAGTCAACGCCGACGTGTCGGTCGTCAGGGCGATCGCGGGCAGCGCCCGACGGTCGCGGAGGTACCGTCCGGACAACTCGGCGGCAATGTGCTGCGCATCAGCGGCCGAGCCGCCGTTGCCGCACAGGAGAATCGTGTGACCGGCCTCCAGGGTACTTATCATGAGCTCAGCAGCCGCCGCGATGTCGTCTACCATGTCATTCATCACGTGTTCGACCACGGCAACGTGTCGCTTGATATGTGCTCTGATCAGGTCCTGCATGCGTTACACACCCTCGTCATCAATTGTGAACGGTGAGTCCGGGTCATCTTCATGCCGGATCTCATCCACGGGTTCGGTTCGCCCCCTGCCGGCGTAGAGCCGGTCGGGGAAATTCATCACGATTCCGTCGACACTGCCGATGTTTTTGTAGGCGTGGACGACGCCGGGCGGAACGACCACGCAGAAGTACTGCCCCAACGGCAGGTCGATAGTTTCGTGAGCGCCATTCGGAATGCGGTTGTCCCACAGATACAACCTGAAAGACGAGTTTCCCGGAAAGAAGAATATATCGGACTGCTCGCGATGCTCGTGGGGCCCTCGCGCGACGCCGGGCCTGGTCGATGACACGTAACCCATAGCGGGATCGAGACCCGATGGAAGCTCGTCACGGCGAAACATTTCGATCAACCAGCCGCGCTGATCCGTGTACTTGCCCAGCGGTCGAATCATGACGCCGGGGATTCGGCTGCCGGGTGTGGTCACAACGTGTCTCTTTCCTGCTTCAGGAAGCTGTTTATACTCTCCGCGTACGGACGCATTACGTCATGCCCCGCCTCTCTTAGCGCAGCATTGTCGAGGGCCGAAAAGGCCGGGCGTGGCGCGCGTCGTCCGCTTTCGGCGCTCCGGCACGGCTCCACCGCCACGGGCAAAGCCAGCTCCTGAATCACCGCACGCGCCAGATCGTATCGCGAACAATGATCGTGTGCCGCCGCATGATATCGCCCCAACAGGTCGTGTGCAAGAATGACCCGCACCTGATGAGCCAGATCGTCAACCCATGTCGGGTTGCCGATCTGGTCACTGACCACCCGAAGTGGCTCGCTAGTCCGTTTGTTTATCCGCGAACGGGCTGCCTCGACGATAGATCGGACGAAGTTGCGTCCCGGCCGCCCGTACAGCCACGCCGTGCGAATCACCGTCCACGGGCACCCGGCGGCCGCAACCGCCTCTTCCCCGGTCAGCTCGCTTCGACCGTAGACATTGACCGGCGTGGCGACATCATCTTCTCGATACGGCCGAGCGCCGAGCCCGTCAAACACGTAGTCGGTTGAGAAGTAAACCATCCACGATTCCGTTCGTGCGCACACGGTGGCAACATTCCGCGCCCCGTTGGTATTGACGGCGACCGCCCGTTCCGGGTCCTTCTCGCAGGCATCGACATCGGTCCAGGCCGCACAATGCAGGACAGCGGCCGGCCGCAATGCCTCGATCTTGCGTTCGACCGAATGCCGGTCGCAAATGTCCAGCGACGCGTGGTTCGCGGCCGTGATGGCGTACGTCGCCTGCAATTCGCGAACGAGCGCCGAACCAAGTTGACCGCCCGCGCCGGTGATCAGGATTTTAGCTCCGGCCTTCATCGGCGTCCCGCACGACTCCTTCGAGATAGGCCCGATAGCTGGTCGGGGCAAGGCGTTCGATCAGCGACTGCATGCGGCGGCGGTCGATGAAACCGCAGCGAAACGCGATCTCCTCGAGACACGCGATCTTTTGTCCCTGCCGGCGTTCGATGGTCGCGATAAAATTCCCCGCCTCGAGAAGGCTTTCGAACGTTCCCGTGTCAAGCCAGGCGATACCGCGCCCCAACCGCTCCACCCGGAGCCGCCCCGCCTGCAGGTAGAGTCCGTTCAATTCGCTGATCTCGAGTTCTCCCCGCCGCGACGGTTTCAACGACCGCGCCAGCGAAACGACATCGGCGTCATAGATATATAAGCCGGTCACCGCGTACGGAGACTTCGACTCTGTCGGCTTCTCCACGATGGAAACGGGCAAACCGTCGTTGTCGAATGTCACGACGCCGTAACGCGACGGATCGTGAACCTTGTACGCAAAGATGAGCGCGCCACCGTCGAACGAAGCAACGGTCGAAGAGAGATGTTCGATGCCATAGAAGATGTTATCGCCGAGAACCAGGGCCACGGGGGCGTCCTGGCAGAAATCCTCGGCCACCAGGAAGGCCTGAGCGATTCCCTGCGGTCGCTCCTGGACGGCGTAACGAAGCGACAGTCCGAGATGGGAGCCGTCCCCGAACAAATGCTCGAAGCGCGGGGTATCTTCGGGCGTCGATATGATCATCATCTCCCGGATACCAAACTGCATCAGAGTCGCCATCGGGTAATAAATAAGCGGCTTGTCATAGACGGGCAGAAGCTGCTTGCACGCGACGCTGGTAGCCGGATAGAGCCGGGTACCGCTGCCTCCCGCCA
The DNA here is from genome assembly GCA_034003725.1 of Candidatus Zixiibacteriota bacterium. Taxonomy (NCBI): domain Bacteria; kingdom Pseudomonadati; phylum Candidatus Zixiibacteriota; species Candidatus Zixiibacteriota bacterium. The sequence continues at coordinate 42,792 of JAVEYB010000002.1, read as the reverse complement.
GAATGATGCCTCGTGTGACCGCCCGAGTCATAGTGCCTGCTGTCTGTTGGAGTAATTGAGTTCGTAGTACTTCCGGTATTCTCCGGTCACACAGGCGTCGAGCCAGTCCGCATGTGTGAGATACCAGTCCACGGTCGCCGCAATCGCATCGTCGAATGAGACCGAGGGAGCCCATCCGAGCTCCTGTCTGATCTTCGCGCTATCCATCGCGTACCGCCGATCGTGCCCCGGGCGGTCGGCCACGGTGCGCATCAGTTTCTCCCGGGGTCCTCCGCCAAGCCGGCGATCGAGTTCCCGACACACCCGTTGAATGATCTCACGGTTGGTCACTTCGTTATCGGCGCCGATAAGATAGGTGCTGCCGGTGACCCCTTCGCGAAAGACCAAATCAAGTGCACGGCAGTGGTCGGCGACGTACAGCCAGTCCCGCACCTGTAATCCGTCGCCGTATACGGGAATGGTCTCCCCGGCCACGGCGTTCCGAATCGTGAGCGGAACAAGCTTCTCCGGAAATTGATACGGACCAAAGTTGTTCGAGCAGTTCGTAATGACACAGTCGAGACCGAAGGTTTGATGGTACGCCCGCACGAGATGATCCGCCGACGCCTTGGACGCGGCATAGGGCGAGCTGGGACGGTACGGGCTGTCTTCGCGGAATAGCCCGGTCGGGCCGAGCGATCCGAACACCTCGTCGGTCGAGACGTGGTGAAATCTGATCCGTCGACCGGACTGTCGAACCGCCTCGAGCAACGTGAGCGTTCCCGCGACGTTTGTCCGAATGAAGGGATGCGGCCCGAGAATGGAACGATCGACGTGCGTTTCCGCCGCAAGGTGGATTATGCCATCGAACTGAAATCGATCAAACGCAGCCTCGACCGCTCCAGAATCGGCAATGTCGAGCTTCACGAAGCGGTAGTTGGGGCGGTCTTCGATCGACTTCAGGTTGGCCAGATTCCCGGCATACGTCAGCGTGTCGAGATTGACAAACTGCCGGTCATGATGATGGTCCACCAGATAAGTGAGCAGGTTGGACCCGATAAAACCGGCCCCGCCCGTGACGGCAATAGTACTGGAGAAACGCGGCTTGCTCATGATGATCTCCCCCGGAATATAACGGCGAGTCTTTCTACCCTCAAGGCTATTAATGGTCGCGGTACGACCCGGTCGTTGGTTCGGGGGGAAAAAAAAGCCGGCGAAGGGACTCGAACCCCCGACAGGCTGATTACAAATCAGCTACTCTACCAACTGAGTTACGCCGGCTTTCAACGACTCGTCTATGTACCAGAAACAGCGGCCGATGTCAAGGCGGTTCCGCGGCGGCCGTCAGACTTTCCGCTTCCACTTGACGCCCTGCGGGGTATCTTCGAGCACGATTCCGCGGCTGACGAGATCGTCGCGAATCCTGTCGGCGGTCGCAAAATCTCTCGTGCGGCGGGCCTCGGTACGCTGGGCAATCAACCGCTCGATCTCTTCATCGAGACTCTCCGTCTTCAACTCGAAACCCAGAACGGTATCAAACGAGCGAATAAGCTCCAGAGCCGCCCGTACATCCTCGGTGGACAGCGTGCCGTCCGCGCGGAGTCGGTTCATGTCCCGGATGAAATCGAACACCACGCCGAGGGCACCGGAAATATTCAGATCGTCATCCAGTTCCGATTCAAAGCGCTCCCGGGCGGTGCGCAACACTTCCGGCGCCGACCCGTCCGATTGCCCGCCGGGGTGACTCTCGAGATTCCGGATGAAATCGTTGTATCGCTGCAGCGCCGCCGCCGCCGCATCGAGCCCCTGAAACGTGAAATTCAGTTGCTGGCGGTAGTGGGTCGCCACCAGGACATACCGCACCGCCGTGCCGGAGTAGCCCTTGTCCAGCAGATCGCGCAGGGTGAAGTAGTTGCCGAGCGACTTGGACATCTTCCGCCCCTCGACAATCAAATGCTCCGCATGCAGCCAGTAATTGACAAAAGGATGTCCCGTGCACCCTTCCGACTGGGCGATCTCATTCTCGTGGTGCGGGAAAATGTTATCGACGCCACCGGTATGAATGTCAAACCGGTCGCCCAAATACTTCATGGACATGGCCGAGCACTCCAGGTGCCACCCGGGTCGGCCCTTGCCGATCTCCGTCTCCCAGTATATGTCGCCGTCCTTCTCGTCCCACGCCTTCCACAGCGCGAAATCCGAGACCGACTCCTTCTCATACTCGTCCGTTGCAACCCGGGCGCCCGGCTTGAGCGTGGCCGTATCTATCTTGGCAAGTTTACCGTAGTCCGGGAAGCTGGAGATCTTGAAATAGTAGTTCCCGTCCACCTCATAAGCCATCCCGCGTGCCACCAGCGTCTTGATAATGGCCACCATTTCGCTGATATGGTCCGTGGCGCGCGGATAGATCTCGGCCCGCTCGATGCCCAGCGTGTCGAGGTCCTGGAAGAACGCCTCGGTGTACGGATCGGTGAACTCTCGCAGTTTCTTGCCCTGAGCCTGGGAGTCTCGAATGATCTTGTCATCGATATCCGTAATGTTCATCACCTGCGTGACCTGAAATCCCTTGTACTTCAGGTACCGCCGCAGCAGGTCCTCGAACATGAACGTTCGGAAGTTGCCGATATGGGCGAAATTGTACACGGTCGGTCCGCAGGTATACAGGCGCACCTTCCCTTGCGAGATCGGCGTGAAATCTTCCTTTTTCCCCGTCAGGGTGTTCTTGAACTGCAGCGACATCCGTCTTAATCCTCCGTGAGCCCCCTGACCGTTTTCGCATCCAGCTTCTTGATCAGCTCGCAGGCGAGCTTCACCGTATGATCATAATCGGGCCGGTACATCATCGAGTTATGACTGTGGATATAGCGTACCGGCGGTCCGATCACGATCGAGGGCACGCCGGTACGGCTCATATGCACCCGGGCGCCGTCGGTCGCTCCCCGTTCCATGTAGGTCAGGTGGTACGGAATCTTGCTCTTTTCCGCTATATCGATCGCCAGGTCGCGAAGCTTGAGATTCGGGATCATCCCGGCGTCGTACAGCAGCAGCGCCGGTCCCGCGCCCATCTTTTCCGCCTTCTTGAAACCGTCGGGCGGAATGTCCTGGCCGATGCCGGTATCGACAATGATCGCGACATCGGGATCACCGACATGCGCAATGGTCTGCGCGCCGCGACAGCCGACCTCCTCCTGCACCGTGCCGGCGCCGAGAATCGTGTTCGGGTGTTTGCCGCTCTTGAAGTGCTTGAGCACGTCGAGAACCACGGCGCAGGCCATGCGGTTGTCGAATGCCTTCGCCAGGTACATTTTCGAATTTCCCATAATAGTGAAGCCGCTGTCCGGAATAATCGGGTCGCCCAGCTTTATCCCGAGCTTCTTTTTGACGTCGAACTTCTCCTGCACGCCCACATCGATGAACATATCCTTGATCTCGAGCACTTTCTTGCGCTCTTCAATCGGCAGCAGATGCGGCGGCGTTGACCCGATCACACCCAGGACCGGACCTTTGGAGGTGATGATTCTCATGCGCTGGCCGAGGGCTACGTGCCCCCACCAGCCCCCGAGAGGAAGAAACTTGATATACCCCTCACTGGTGATTTCCTTGACCATGAACCCGATTTCGTCCATATGGCCGGCCACCAGTACGCGGGGAGTATCGGCGGTACCCTTCTTGATTCCAAGTATAGACCCAAGTCGATCATACTCGATTTTGGTCGCGGTCTTTTTCATCTCCCGGGCCATGATCGCCCGGACTTCCGACTCGTATCCCGAGACGCCGTTGGCTTCGGTGAGTTCTTTCAGCAACAATTCGGTAGCATCCACGATATGATCCTTTCTGTGAGCGCCGGATCCTCAACGGGCACAACCGGCCCGAACGTGAGTCTGCAAATATACACGACCGGTTGGTCGCCGTCTACATTATTTCGAAAGCAGCCCCGGAAGCTCCGACAACGCCTGAATCTCGGCCCAGGCCTCGGGCCGCCGCTCCGGGTACTCCCGCCCCGACTTGTGTTTGAGGATTGCGTGCATCCCGATTCGGCTCGGTCCGATGACATCTTCTTCGTAGCGATCACCGATATAGACGCATTCCGAAGGAGCGAATCCGGCCTGGTTGGCGGCGTGATAGAAAATGTCCGCATGCGGCTTACGCAGTCCGAAACTCGACGAATAGACCCTGAAGTCAAAAAACTCCGCCAGCCCGAAACGCTCCAGTTCGGCCTCGTGCGTCCGATCGGGAAAGATCGTATTGGAGATCAGCCCGATCACCGGATACCGGGGGCGGAGTTCCTGCAACACGGTGCGGGTATCGTCATACACGAACAACTCCCCGGCCACCGGTGCGTAGTAGGCGTCGAAGAAACCCTCCACGAGGTCGTCGTCAAACGGCAGCTCAAGACGCTCCAGAAGTATTCGGACAGCTTTGGTAACCGTCCACTCCACCAGGTCACGGGCCACCTGCGTGCGGAAACGGTCCCGGATTTCCGCATAGTGCGCGTAAAACTCATCGTACGCAGGCACGGCAAGGTTCTCCCGCTGGAGATACTCGTGCCCAGCGGCGACAGCCTTCCTGGCCAGCTCATCCCAGGAATAGGCCTCATATTCGATCAGCGTACAGCCGAGATCGAAAATCAGCGCGCGTACATGCAATGGTGTCATTTCAGTTTGAATTCCCGAATAGCTGATTCAACGATACGTCTCACAAGCTCCTCGAATGACATTCCCACCGCCCTGGCGGCCATCGGCGACAGCGACAGCTCCGTCATCCCGGGGAGCGTATTCAGTTCGAGGCAGAAGAAGCGATCTCCGGAATCGAGCATGAAGTCGACTCTTGCGAGCCCGGCCGCACCGATGACTTCATAGAGCCGGACGGCCGCCGCCTGCATGCCGGCGGCCGTTTGTTGGTCGATCGGAGCCGGGGCCAGATACTCCGTCTTTCCTTTGGTGTATTTCGCCTCATAGTCATAGAGACCGGATCGCGGCCGTATCTCCACAACAGGCAGCGCTTCACCGTCGAGCACGGCTACCGTCATTTCGCGACCGGCCACATAGGCTTCGACAAGAATGCTCGCCGACTCCACGCGGCATCGCTCGATCGCCTCCGGCAGTTCACCGCTGCTCATGACCTTGCTCAAACCGACCGTCGAACCACTGTCATTCGGCTTGACTATCATCGGCAGTCCCGGCGATTCCAGAAGCGAGTCGATTACCTCCGGAGTGACGGGATGTCGATTCACTTTGAGGTGTCGGAATTCGGGAGTCGGTATCCCCGACGAAATCATGAGGCGCTTGGTAAGCGCCTTGTCCATGGCAACTGCCGACGCGGCCATACCGGAGCCGGTATACGGAAGACCGGCCAGATCGAGCAGATTCTGGATTGTCCCGTTCTCCCCCGCGCCGCCATGAAGCCCGAGAAACACCACGTCAAACGATCGCCGACGGTCACTTAGAACCAGTTGCCGGAATTCCTGTGCCGCAACGGGCAATTGATCGTGTTTGGTCGCGCGAACGGCCGTATCGCGAGGGATCAGGCCGTGATCGCCTTCGATCAACGCCATGCCGAGAGCCGGATCGACCGCTTCGACCGTGTGTCCGAGCGCGCGAAGGGCCCGGAGGATGGCCGCGCCGGAATCGAGGGACACCTGACGCTCGCTCGAGTTGCCGCCCGCCAATAAGAGGACGTTCATCCTGTTGTTTCTTTCCTGCCTTTGAGTTTTTTGTACCGACGGAAAATATAGATTCCGACCAGCAAGATCAAGGCGGGCCACACAATCCAATTGTATGCCCTCACGTATCGTTCGATCAGATGCACGTTGTTGACCATCGTGATCGCAACATAGACCAGTAAGGACGTAAACAGCAGGTAGGAGATCAGCGAGAACACCAGTGTCCGCGCCATCGAATAACGCCCGATTCCCGCCGACAGCGCCAGCGCGGTCCGCAGCCCGACCACAAACCGCGAGAACACGAGTATCCAGGCGCCGTGTCGCCGCAGCCGGTCACTCATCCGGTACACATCATCCGCGGAAAAATAACGATAGTTCTTCCGAATGAAGTACTCACGACCGTGTTTTCGTCCGAGATAGTACAGCAACATCACGGACGCCATTCCGCCGGTGTTGACCAGCACCATCAGCCAATTGAGATCGAGCCGCCCGAACGCGACCAGCGCGCCACCCACGAATATGAATGTGTCCCCGGGGAACGGCGGTATGATGTTTTCGATAAAACTCGCGGCGAAAATTGCCATGTACACCCAGACCGGACCGTAGGCAAACAGGTAGTCGATGTACTTCTGTATCTGGTCGAACGACTCAGTCATGGGCGGCAATCAGGCACACGGCCGACGCGGCAATCCCTTCCTCACGCCCGACAAACCCGAGCTGCTCGGTGGTGGTGGCTTTGATGCCGACCCGCGATGAGTCTATCCCCAGCAGATCGGCAATCCGCTCCCGCATCGCCGGCACGTACGGGTTGAGTTTGGGCTTCTCGGCCATAATGATCGTGTCGACATTTATGATCAATTTGAACCCGGCATCGATGATCATCTCGAGTACGCGCACCAGCAGTGCGGCCGAGTCGGCGTCTTTGTATGCCGGATCACCCGGCGGGAAGTGCCGGCCGATGTCTTCGAGTCCCGCCGCGCCAAGCAGCGCGTCGGCCACCGCGTGCAGCAATACATCGGCGTCGCTGTGACCCGCAAGTCCCCGCTCGTACGGTATTTCGACACCGCCGATCATCAGCCGACGGTCCGGGGCGAAGGCATGGACATCGAAGCCATGCCCGATACGCAACCTATGCATGCGCCTCCCGTCGCAAAAATGCTTCGACCGCCACCAGGTCCTCGGGCGTCGTGACCTTGGTGTTCGGTCCGCTTGATTCCACGATCTGCACCGCATGACCGCATCGTTCCGCGAGCATCGCATCGTCCGATGCGCTTTCGTCCGATGGCGTCTGGTGGGCCGCGCGAATAAGATCGAGACGAAAGACCTGCGGTGTTTGCGCCAGCCACAGGTTGTCTCGATCGATCGTTCCCACTACTATTCCGTCGCGGACTGTCTTCACCGTGTCGGTAACCGGGGCGGCCAGCATCGCACACGTCCCGCTTTTCGCCTTCGCGACCACGCGATCGATATCTTCCGGCAGTACCAGCGGCCGGGCGCCGTCGTGAATAGCCACCCAGCCGATCCCCCCCGGCAATGCCGCCAGACCGTTCGCCACCGACGCCTGACGCGTTTCTCCTCCAAACACGATCTTGCGTACCTTGAGGAAGTGAAACGGATCGATAACGGTTCCGGCCGTGGCGCCGGCGTACTGCTCGCTGACGACGACAATGATGCCGTCTATCGATTCGGCCTGTTCAAAACGACTGATGGTCCACGACAGCAGCGGCCGGCCGCACACCTCCACAAACTGCTTGGGGCGAGTTCCGCCATAACGGACTGCCCGGCCGGCAGCGACAATCAGCGCGTACGTATTCATCGGCACCCAATATATCCGGGCTTCAACTCGCCGCAAACCGTTTTATACGATCAGCATGGCGTCGCCATAACTGTAAAACCGGTAACTCTGGGCGACCGCCTCCCGGTAAACAGAAAGTATGCGCTCCCGCCCCGCAAACGCCGACACCAGGACCAGCAACGATGATCGCGGCAAATGAAAATTCGTAATCATGCGATCCACGAGCCGGAAGGTGTGTCCGGGGCGAATGTACAGATCAACCATCCCCGAAAACGGCTGCACCCGTCCGCCTGATACACCGGCCGACTCGAGGGTCCGGACCGAGGTCGTCCCGACCGCAACAATGCGGCCCCCGGATTTCCTCGTTTCCGTTAACGCCTGGGCCGCCTCCGGTGTCAGTTCGGCCCATTCGGGATCAACCGAATGCCGGGTGATATCATCCGCGGTGATGGGCTTAAACGTTCCCGGTCCGACGTGAAGGGTCAACCGGACGATCTTCACTCCTTTCTGCTCCGCGGCGGTGAGCAGCGAGGGTGTGAAGTGAAACCCCGCGGTAGGGGCGGCCACCGCGCCCGTTCGGCTTTTGTCGGCAAAAATAGTCTGGTAGCGCGCGAGGTCGGCCGGTTGGTCCGGTCGGGCAATGTAATGCGGAAGCGGAACATGCCCGAACCGGCTGATCAGCCGCTCCCGCGCCTGCGCCGACTCGAAACCGATTTCCCACTGACCGTCGCCAAGCGAACGCTCGAGCACTACCCACAACCTGTCATCGAACGGGATAACTTCTTGTTCTTTCAGTCGTCGGCTGGGTGAAACCAGTGCAATCCAGCGCTCGCTGGAATGATCAGTCCTGCGGACAAGGAAGATCTCCACCTTTCCGCCGGAAGCTCTGCGGCCGATCAAACGCGCCTTGAACACGCGGGTGTTGTTCACGACCAGCGCATCTCCCGCGTCGAGACCGTAGAGCACGTCCCGGAATTTGCCGTGCCGGATTTGGCCGCTGGATCGGTCGAAAGTCAACAGGCGTGACTGGTCGCGACGTCTTTCGGGGAACTGGGCGATCAACTCCCGAGGCAGATCATAGTCGAACAGGGAAACGTCCACGGCCTACTTACTCCGCCCAAACAGATTCAGCAGGATCGTAAGAATGACCGAAATGATCAGCATGGTCGTCAGTGGAAAATAGAACGTGGTGTTGTTCTTCTTCACGAAAAAATCTCCGGGCAGTTTCCCCAGAAAAGGAATCCGGTCGTGAAAGACGAAGATCAGTCCCATAATGACAGCCACGGAACCGACCACAACCAGCGCGCGTCCGATTGCCGACCATTCCGACATAGCGTTATCGATACCGCCCCGGCCTGATTCGCCGGATATAGCGGTACATCAGCTTCTTTTGATAGTACGTTAGCGGCGTGGTCACCTCGAATCCCCGAGCATACTGGTCAAACGCGTGGACGGCAACCCGGGCGTCGTGTACGGTCAGTATCGTGCCGTTCATCTCGTACAGCTCATCGCGATACTTGATGGTTTCTTCGCTGAGCGCCTGCGAAATCTGCTCGGGACGCTCGATTCTGTAGCGATTGATCGTCATGAATCGGTTCTCTCATCGCGCCCGGGACTTCTCGAACACCAGCCCCTTCTCGCGACGGTGCATCACAGGAGGGACTGTTGGGGGCTGCTGCCGCCGAGTTTCAGACCCAGGTGCCGGGCGGCCTCCGTTGACGCCATCCGGCCCTGCCTGGTCCGCTGCAGGAATCCAATTTTCAGCAGGTACGGTTCGACCATATCGACCAGCGTATCGACTTCCTCGTTGAGTGTCGCGCCGAGCGCCTCGATACCGACCGGCCCGCCCTTATAGTATTCTATAACAATGCGAAGCAGCTTTCGATCCAGTTCGTCAAGCCCGGCAGCGTCGACCCCTTCCACGTCCAGCGCCTGCCGCGCGATCTCCGCGTGAATGACGCCGTCCCCTTTCACGGTCGCATAGTCACGAACCCGTCGCAGCAACCGGTTGGCCACCCGCGGCGTCCCGCGCGACCGTGACGCGATCACCGCAGCCGACTCGGCGTCGGCCTCTATCTCAAGCAGTCTGGCCGACCGCGTGACAATGGTCGCCAACTCCTCCGGCGGATAGAAGTCAAGGTGGTAGTACAGCCCGAACCGGTCCCTGAGCGGCGCCGATAACATCCCGGCCCGGGTCGTGGCACCCACGAGCGTGAAACGCTTCAGGGGAATATTGATCACCTTTGCAAACGCCCCCTTATCGACCACGAAATCGACCTTGAAATCCTCCATCGCCGGATAGATGAATTCCTCGATCACTGCCGACAGCCGGTGCATCTCATCGATGAACAGGATATCGCCGTCGTTTAAGTTGGTCAGAATACCCATGAGATCGCCCGTTCGCTGGAGCGCCGGTCCCGATGTCGAGATCAGCTTCGTGCCCATTTCGTTGGCGATAATGTGCGCCAGCGTGGTTTTCCCCAGTCCCGGCGGGCCATACAGCAGAATATGCTCCACCGGTTCCCTGCGCACCTTTGCGGCTTCGAGTAATACATGAAGTTTCTCTTTTAACTCAATCTGCCCCACATAGTCCGCGAGCGTTGTCGGGCGAAGCGAGAACTGGACGAGGTCCTCGTCGGGAGTGACCTGCGCACCCGATATTATCCGCTCTCGAGCCATCAGACGCCTGCTTTCCGATGCCGTTCAGTTTGAAAAATCAACGTGATCAACTCCTCCACGGTGCGAACTTCCTGATGCTCTTTGACCGCCGCGTCGACCATCTGCCGGGCCTCATTGGCCGAGTATTGAAGCTGCGTAAGGACCGCAATTGCCTCGTCGACCAGCGGGCTTTTTTCCCGCTGAACAACCGCCAGCGGTTCCTCCGTCCGGGACAGGGCGAACTTAACCGTTTTGCCGTGAAGTTCGGCGATAATCTTCTCCGCCTGCCGGGCTCCCACGCCGGGCAGCCGGACCAGCGTGGCCGTATCTTTGACCTCGATCGCCTCGGCGATCTGGCGAATCGGAAACACGAGCGACTTTAGCGCCCGCTTAACACCCAGACCGGGCACCTGTGTGAACAGCGAGAAGAACTCGCGGTCAACAGGATCTAGGAACCCTACCAGACGGGGAAAATGCGACGCCTTTTTGTCGCCGGCTTCGATATAGTAAATCGTCTCGAACGTGATCGGCTGGTTGAGACGGCCGTTGCTGCGGAGCCTCTCCGCCAGGCCCGACGGAACCATCACTTCGTAGCACACACCGTTCGTCTCCACCAACGCGGTCTGGTCGGTTACCTGGACGAGCTTCCCGGTCAGGCGACTGATCATACCGCCACCCCCTCGTCGACCTCGAGAACCCGGCAGTGACACAGCGCCACGGCCAATGCGTCGGCCGCGTCCGGCGGCTGTGGGACCGTCGACAGATTCAGGGTGGATGCCACCATCCGCTGCATCTGCAGTTTGGTGGCCCGGCCGTTGCCGGTCAGTGACTTCTTGATTTTCGTCGCGGCGTACGAATATACGGGTACGCCTGCCTGGGCCGCGGCAAGAAAAATGACCCCACGGGCATGCCCCATGATGATGGCCGTCCGGGGATGATTGTAATGAGCGTACAATTCCTCTACCGCTACCCCCTCGGGTGAAAACTGCGCGAGCACGGACGAAATATCGCGCGCGATTTCACCCAATCGCTCCGACAGCGACAACTTCGCGGTAGACCGCACGACTCCGGCCTCTATAACTCGATACTGCCCCGCCCCGAAGTCAATCAGGCCGTAACCGGTCGTGTCCAGACCGGGGTCAATTCCCAGAATCACCATACTCCTTCATACCCGGAAATCGCCCTTATTTCAACAAGAAAATGGTCCCGGAGAGCTTGATGTGACTCATGAAGCCAAGTCTGCGCGTACCGCCAACCTGGACGAAATGCATCTTTTGGGCCGTACGCTCGTATTGGGATGGAAATGATTTCGCCAACCAGGCTGTTCAACAAAGACTTCGTGCTGCTCTGGCAGGGCCAGCTGGTCAGCCAGGTCGGGTCGATGGTATATTCAGTCGCCCTGATGTTCTGGTTGAAAGGGGCCACGGGATCGGCCACGCTGGTCGGCCTGGTCATGATGGCGTCAGCCATTCCGGGCGTTTTGCTCGGACCGTTGGCCGGCGCCTACGCCGACCGCCACTCCCGACGCAACATCATTGTCGTGACCGACCTTGTCCGCGGCCTGGTGATCTGCGCACTCGCAGGCTACGTATTCTGGCGGCCCGATGATACCTCGGTCATCATCACACTTCTCTTTGTCGCTGCGGCAGTCAACGCCGGCCTCGGTGCTTTTTTCAACCCTGCCGTAGGAGCCGCCATACCGGACATAGTCCCTGCCGGCCGCGTGGCGTCGGCGAACTCGCTAAACCAGCTCTCCATGCAGGTGGCGCAGTTTGTCGGGCAGGGTACCGGCGGCGTGCTGTTTCGCGTCGTCGGCGCACCGGCGCTGTTTCTTCTCAACGGCCTGAGCTACATTCTCTCCGCCATCAGCGAAATGTTCATGACCATACCGCAGGAAATCCCGGAGCGGCAAAAGGGACGCGCGGCTGTCGTACAGTCGTTTGTCACTGACCTGCGCGAAGGGTTCGCGTATGTATGGAGGACGGTCGGCCTGCGCAGGCTCTTCATGGCGGCCGCCTTCCTCAATTTCTTCTTCGTCCCGGTCGGCATTCTGATGCCGTTTTTCGTCGAGGATCACTTGCGATCCACACCCGACTGGTACGGATTCATCATGGCCGGAATGGGCGTCGGCGCTATGGTCGGCTACCTTGCCGCCGGCGCGTTCAGCATGTCCGGCCGCCTGCGAAGCGTCCTGATGATAACGGCGCTCTCCGGTTTGTCGGTCATGCTGTTTGTGATCGCGCCGATGAACGATCCGTTTCCGGTGATGGCGGCTCTCTTTGTCTCCGGCCTGTGTGCAGGTTTCTTCAATATCGGCGTCATGACAATACTCCAGTTGAGCACGCCGTCGCGTATACGGGGACGAGTGTTCGGACTGCTCGGCACGCTGGCAATGGGACTGTCGCCGATTGCAATGGGACTCGCGGGCGTAGTGGCCGATATGGTGGACCAGAACATCCCGCTGCTGTTTGCCTCGATCGGCGCCATCACGATGTGCCTGACCATCGCGATGGCAACCAGCAGGGCGTTTCGCGAATATCTCGCGTTCGAACCGCCTGCGTCGAACGAACCGACAGTCTCAGATCAGGTGCAGCAGGTCAGCGACTGAATCGATAACCATGTCGGGTGTGACCGGTGAACGGTCAACCAAATCCTGACGGAATTTTCCGGTTCGTACCAGCACCCCCTTCATGCCTGCCTGCTGTGCGCCGCCGATATCATTCGTCAAATCATCGCCGATCATGACTACCTGCGATGCATCGAGGCCAAGATCGTCCAGCGCCAGCTTGAAGAACTTCTGCGACGGCTTGCCGATTACGATTGCCGTCGTGTCGGTAACGTACTCGAGACCTGCGACAAATGCGCCGATATCCATGCGCAGCCCGGTTTCCGTCTGCCAGTACTTGCCTTTGTGGAGCGCCACCAGTTTCGCCCCGTCGATGATCATCTCGAAACACCGCTGCATCAGTCGGTAATCCCAGACCTTGCCGACATCGCCCACCACCAGATGCGTGGGATGATCCTCTGACTGCCGAAAACCCGCAAAGTCCCCTCGCGGATCATCGGTCAGCAGAAAGTGACACAGCGGATCACCTTCCTGTTCGAGAAACAGGTGCGCGGCCCGGATTACCCCGAAAACTTCCGATTGCTCGACCGGCAGGCCGAGATCCAGCAGTTTTCGATGCAGGGCCGCCTGCGACATCGTGGTCGTGTTGGTGGTGAACCGACACGGCAAACGACGTGAGCGGACGTGGCTGATGACCCGGTCCGCGCCGTCGATCATCCGATTGCCGACATACAGGACGCCGTCCAGATCAAACAGCAACGCCCGGGCATTTCCGAAAATGTCGGGACTATCAGGCATAGGCAGGAAAAAGAACTGCCGTCGGACTCGATCGTTCGACGGCAGGCACTCTTGTCATGATCTTCGGGCCCCGGCCGGCCTATTCTCCGGCCAGTCTCTCGAGCAGGGCCTCGTCGATATCGAAATTGGCGTACACTTTCTGAACATCGTCATTCTCTTCCAGGGCGTCCATAAGCTTCAGCATGGAACTGGCGTCGGATTCCTTGTCCAGTCTGATCGTGTTCTGCGGGAGCATGGTGACTTCCGACGATGCGATTGCGATTCCTTTCGCCTCGATCGCCGTGACGACATCCTCGAGTGATCCGGGGTCGGTCAATATCTCAAACGTGTCTCCGTCGCGGCCAAAATCATCGGCGCCCGCCTCCAGCGCCGCCTCCATGAGCGTCTCCTCGTCGGCCTTGTCGGCTTCGACCTGAATGACGCCTCGCTTGTGGAACATCCACGCCACCGAACCGTTTTCCCCAAGGTTGCCTCCATACCTGGAAAACAGGTGGCGCACCTCCGATACGATCCGGTTTCGGTTGTCGGTCATTACTTCAAGGAACACCGCCGTCCCACCGGGGCCGTATCCCTCGTATGTCAACGACTCATACGATACGCCCGGCAACTGTCCTGTGCCTTTGAGTATCGAGCGCTTGATGTTGTCGGCGGGCATATTGACCGCCTTGGCCGCGTTGATCGCCGTGCGAAGGCGGGCGTTCATATCCGGATCTCCGCCCCCTTCCCGCGCCGCAACCGCTATTTCTTTCGTGTAACGAGTGAACAGCCGTCCCCGCTCCTGGTCGGCTTTGCCCTTTTTGCGTTTGATTGTCGACCATTTCGAATGACCGGACATCTATTCTCCTCCAGAATCCATTAACATTGAGTCTAAGGGTGGATAACCGCGCGTACCGATGTCAATGTAATCAATAGCGCCTTCGTTGGCAAGTGCGCCCGCAACAACCAATTCGATTCCTCAAGATTTGCACTTTTGACCCCGGAGTATATATTGCCGACATGTCGAATGTCTTTAGAAAAATCATCAACCGTGAAATTCCCGCCCGGATTTTCATGGAAAACGACGACGTAATCGTCTTTGCCGATCATCGGCCGAAAGATCGCGTCCACCTGTTGATCGTGCCGAAAGCCGAGTACGCAACCTTCCACGAAACGCCTCCGGAAGTGCTGTCCCTGCTGAACCGCACGGCCAAACAGGTCGCCGAAACCCTCGGGATTACCGACCACTATCGATTGATGGTGAATAACGGATACGGACAGGAAGTCTTCCACATCCATTACCACTTCCTCTCCAACCGGGGAAGCGAACGGTTGACGTGGCTGTCCGAGTAAGTCGTAATATCTTACTTCAGGACATTCTCGTAACGCCTTGAGCGGCCATGCTTTTCCGCCTCGCGACGAGCTCGCACGCCGCACAGGCAGGTGGCCCAGAAGAAGCCCGCCCAGCTCCCCAACCCGATCGCCCGGATGAGCGTCCCACGGTCCGCGTGTGCGATCGTCCAGAATCCGAAACCGCCGCACCAAATCTGGAGCGCGAGTACCACAGCTAACAGGGAGCCCAAAAACGCAAACATCCAGAACCGGCGCTTTCGATGACTTGGAATGGGGTGGTAATCGGAAAGCCGGGGTGGTACAATTCTCCCGGTCACCGCATACCATACGATCATCCCTCCCCCGACCAGAGTGCTCGCGTGTTGCAGAATCGTGGTTACCTGGACGCTGCTGCCGCCGACGGTGATATACGATAGAAAGAGAGGAATGCGGCTGGCGATCGCACCATGGGCGTGAGTCCATGAATCCCAGAAGAAATGGCTGAGCGCGCCCACAAGGACCGACATCCCCAGTACCAGCCAGTCCCGCGCCGATCGAATGTGAAAGGGAGAAGCAGCCAGCCCTGAGAAAAAGCGATCCAGAGGATCTGGCAGCGCCCCGAAAAACGGACGCTTGAAGAACCTATGAAACACGAACGCGAAAACCATCCCGGCGGGAACGCAAAACACGAACAGCCCCATCCAGCTGTGGCTGAACGATCGTTCGGTCGTGCCCATCATCAGAAAATACAGCAGGTCAGGCGACATGGCGCCGGCCATAAGGCCCGAAAGCGACCACCACCTCGGCCATATCTGCTTGAGCGGCAAAATGATCGCCGGATGTGACGTCGTAAACGGCATTGTTGATTATAGTCGGCGTCCCGACCGAAGTTCCTGAGTCGTCACCACAAATGACTGGCGTTCCCTGTCTTTTGCCGATATATTTGAAAGCTTGACAACTTCTCTCGATTGGTTATGTTGTCACTAGGTAAGTAACTACAGGACGCAGGATTGCGTTAACATATAGCACCGCGAAAGGGGTGAACTGATTGACCGGAGTTCGTGTTCGCGACGACGAATCGTTTGAAAAAGCGTTGCGTCGTTTCAACAAGTTCTGCGAAAAGGCGGGGATTCTTTCCGACTACAAGAAACACCAGCATTTCGAGAAGCCGTCTGAGACGCGCAAGCGGAAGCTCGCGGCAGCCAAGCGCAAAGCGCGCAAGGCCCGTTACCTCGATCGCTATTAGTCGCATATGCCTATTCTTGAGCAGATAGACCAGGACTTGATCAAGGCCCTGAAGGCCGGTGAAAAGCTGAAAGCTACCGTCCTTCGGGGCCTTAAGTCTGATATCAAATACGCCCAGATCGAAAAGAAAACGGCGTTGTCCGATACCGACGTTATCGACGTCCTCTCCTCCGCCGCCAAGAAACGCCGAGAATCCATCGAACAGTATCAGGCCGCCGGCCGCCAGGACCTGGTGACCAAAGAGACGTCCGAACTCGACGTTATTCAGGGCTACCTGCCCGTCCAGCTGTCTGAAGCTGAAGTCCGTCAGATCATCAGCGATGCGGTGGCCGAAACCGGCGCCGATTCTCCTGCCAAAATGGGACTGGTAATGAAAGCCGTCATGCCCAAAGTCAAGGGCCGGGCCGACGGCAAACTGGTCAACCGCCTGGTGCAGGAAATTCTTGCCAAATAATTAAAAACTCTCCTATCCTCAACCTGAATGACCAACCCACTACAGGGAGTTCGGGTATGAACTGGATTGACGGCGTTTTGGTCGCCCTGCTGCTGGCTATGGTAGTAGTCGGCTCGAAAAAAGGCCTCATCAGAGAGTTGATGGCGTTTGTGCTCTTTTTCGTTGCGCTGATCATCTCCATTCGGTATATCGACCGCCTCGCGATCTGGATGCACGAGCAGATGGGGGGATCAACTCTGGTATCGGCGTTCCTCTCCTTTGTGATCCTGCTGGCCGGATCCTATGTGATCTTCAAACTGCTGGGAATGCTTTTCTACAAGTTCGCGTCGGTCAAAACCGACAAGCGTCGCGATCAAATGGGCGGAGCCCTGGTCGGCTTTCTGCGCGGCTGGGTCGGCGTCAGCTTCCTGACCCTGCTCACGTTCCTTCTGCCCCTGCCGGACTGGTTCTACACCAGCTTCGAGAATTCGTTCTTCGGCCCGACTATCGCCAAGACGATTCCCCTGATGTACGATTCGACCGAGAAACTGCACAAGGGCAGCGGCAATTTCATGGAGCAGATGGAATCGACACTTCTGCAGCCGAACGCCACCGCACCCTCCGGCAAAAACAACCAGAACGTCGACGAGGATCGGCAGCAGGTATACCGGGTGATCTATCAGATCGATCGCTTCTTCAACACGGAATCGCCGTCCTAAATTGATTTTGATTTCAAAGCCGTAACCGTATATTAAACCGGCCTTCGGCCGGTTTTTTTATATGCTTCGGATGCGACAGATGATTGATCCGCATACACTTGAGACACTCGAATTCGACAAGGTGCTCTCCCGCATCGCCGGGCAGTGCATTACGCCGTACGGTCACGGTGAAGTCGCGAAATTCCTCCCCACCACGGACCGCGACGCGATCGAATTGCGTCATCGCGAAATCGGTGAAATGCTCGATATCGTCACGGTCGGCGCCGCGTTCCCCCTGGCCCGCATGGAGGATGCCCGGGAGGTTCTTGCGAAAACGGCGGTCGAGGGCATCTTCCTCGACCCCGATGAAATCCGCACCGTGCTGGAACTCATCGAGGTCTCGGCTGACATATTCGACTATGACCGCGACGGGCGCGACAGCTTTCCGCTGATCGCCGAATACATCTCCCGCATGCGGGCCTTTCCGGAGCTGCGTAAGGACATCAACCGGACGATCGACGAGCGCGGTGAAATCAAGGATTCGGCCTCTCCCCAGCTCCGCCGCATTCGCATAGAAATGGGAGACAGCAAGCGGCGGCTGCTGGCGCGACTGGAATCGATTCTCGCCGGGCAACAGAAGCAATCCGGATGGCAGACCGACGTTATCACCCAGCGCAACGGCCGGTACGTCATCCCGATACTCGCCGGCCAGTACAAAGCCGACAGCGGCATTCTCCACGACCGATCGCAGAGCGGGGCCACCTTCTACATCGAGCCGAACGAGACGGTCGAGATGAACAACCGCCTCAACATGCTCATGCAGGAAGAACGACTGGAGATCGACCGAATCCTCCGCGCCCTCACCGCCGAAATCGCGTCGCACCGCCCGGCGCTCGAAGAGAACATCCGGGTCATCGGACGGCTGGATTCCTACCACGCGGCGGCCCGGTTCGGACGGGCGGTCGGGGCTGCGCGACCGCGCATCGATTCCGAGGCCGGCTTCTCGCTGGTCAATGCCCGCCACCCGCTGCTGGTTGCACAGAGCGGAATCCGGGAGAATGTGATTCCGCTCACACTCGATCTCGGCGAAACCCGGCAGGCCGTTCTCGTGACCGGACCCAACACCGGCGGCAAGACGATTGCGCTCAAGACTATCGGGCTGCTGGTCCTCATGTCCCAGTCGGGCCTGCCTATATCTGCCGATCCCACCAGCCGCATGGGTATATTCGAACAGATCTACGCGGATATCGGAGACGAGCAGTCGATTGAACTGTCACTGTCGACTTTCTCGTCGCACATCCGAAACATCATCAGCGCGGTCAAAGGGCTGTCCGACCGCACGCTTGTCCTGTTCGACGAAATCGGCGCGGGGACCGATCCCAAGGAAGGCGCGGCACTGGCCGAGGCTATCATCCTGCATGTGATCTCCCACGGAGCCAGACTTGTTGCAACCACACATTACTCGCAACTGAAGACGCTGCCGCTCCAGCACCCGGAAATCGAGAATGCCTCCCTTGAGTTCAACCGGGAAACACTGGCCCCGACCTTCCGCCTGCAGGTAGGCATCCCCGGATCGTCGTATGCCGTGGAAATCGCCAGTCGTCTCGGCATGCCGGAATCGGTGTGTGCACACGCCGCGAAACTTATCGGCAGCGGCGAACGGTCACTGGGCGAATTGATTGCCTCGCTCGAAGCGGAACTGAAAAAAGTCAAAGAGGATCAATCGGAATTGTCCGAGCGACTTGCAAAGGCCAAAGAACTCGAGTCATACTTTCGCGCACAGTCGGAGCGCCTGACCAGAGATGTCGATGACGAGAAGCGAAAAGCGCTCGCCGAGGTGGACCGCCTCCTGGAACAAAGTCGCCGTGACACCGAACAACTGGTCGCCGATATCCGAAAGTCGCAGGCGGACAAGGAAACCGTCAAACAAGCGCATCGACGACTCCGCGACCTGAAACAGGAGGCGGCGCGACAGACGGACAACCTTCGTGCGGACAAGACGGCGCCGACCGAGCCGGCGACCTTCGCGGAGGGTGACCTGGTGCGCATCATGTCGCTCGGCCAGACGGGTGAGATCGAACAGGTGCAGGGCGACCGCGCCCGGGTCCGCCTCGGCCAGTTCACTACTACCGTTGAGCTGCGCAGCCTCGAGCGGCTGGCGCCTTCGGGAAGTGCGTCCACTAGAAAACACGCCGCCGCCGCATCGGCATTCCAGGTGAATGAGTCGGTTTCGCCGGAGATTCACCTCCGGGGCATGACCGTGGAGGAAGCCACCGATGCGCTCGAGAAATATCTCGACCGCGCGCGACTGGCCGGGTTGGGGCAGGTATATGTCGTCCACGGCAAGGGCAGCGGCGCCCTGCGCCGTTCGCTGACCGCTTTCCTCAAGGGGCACGCCGATGTCGAGTCGTTGCGTCTCGGCAACTGGAACGAGGGCGGCGCGGGCGTCACGATCGTGAAACTGAGACAATGATCCCACAGGATACCATAGAGCGGATTCGCGACTCGGTCGATATCGCCGATGTGATCGGCGAGTACGTCCGGCTGAAAAAACGCGGCAAGAACTTTCTGGGCCTGTGCCCCTTCCACACGGAAAAAACCCCGTCGTTCACCGTCTCCCCCGACAAACAGATGTATTACTGCTTCGGGTGCGGCAAAGGGGGCAACGCCATCACCTTTCTCATGGAACATGAGAAGATGACGTTTGTCGAGGCCGTGCGGCTGCTCGCACAGCGTGCAAACATCGTCATCAAGGAGACAGGCTCGGATTATCGTCGGGAGCAACTGGAGCGGTTAAACTATGCCCACGTGGTCGCGCTGGAGTATTTCCGGAAGCTCTTATTCGACCGGCGATTCGCCAAGGTTCTCGATGGTTACCTGCGGGGACGGCGCCAGATTTCCGACGAGTCGATCGAGATGTTCCAGTTGGGACTGGCCGGCGAAGACTGGGACGGACTGATACGATTCGCATCATCGAAGGACCTCTCCCCGGCCGATCTCGAACAAGCCGGCCTCGCCGTTCACTCCGACAAAAAGGACTCGTACTTCGATCGATTCCGCGCGCGTCTGATGATCCCCATCTTCAATCTCAGCCAGAAGCCGATCGCCTTTGGCGGACGCACGTTGAAAAAAGGCGAAACGGCCAAGTACGTAAACTCCCCTGAGACACCGTTGTACTCGAAGAGTTTCGTCCTCTACGGCCTGAACTTCGCAAAAGACGCGATTCGGTCGTCCGCGGAGGTCTTCATCGTCGAGGGATACTTCGACCTCATCTCCCTCTGGCAGGCGGGCATTCATAACGTCGTTGCCTCGAGCGGAACCGCCTTCACGGCCCAGCAGGCACGACTGCTGGCGCGGTTCGCCGAAAAGGTCTACCTGTTCTTTGATGCCGACTCGGCCGGCCAGCAGGCGGCGCTGCGGTCGGTCGATGCGCTCTACGATGCGGGACTCGAAGTGAAGGTGATGGTTGGACCGGAAGGCGAAGACCCGGACACGCTCGCGCGCGCGGGCGGCTATGCGCGCGTTTATGAACTGCATGACGCGGCGCTGGACTACATCGCGTACCGATTGCGAAATGTCGACGTCGCCTCGGCGGGCCTGATCGCCAAAGAGAAACTCATCAAGGAACTCGCGGCCGTCGGCGCGCAAATCGGGGACTCGACCCGACGGGCGTTGTTTTACGACGAAGCCGCCACGGCGCTCCGGGTCGACAAAACGCTCCTGGCCGCCGGCGTGTCCTCGCCCATGCCCTCCGCCCAACGAGTCGCCGAAAAACGCCGCAAGCTGAACAAGATCGAACTGGACTTTCTCTCGCTGCTGTTTAACAACCCGGGCTCGATCGACTACGTTTTCGAACGGGTCTCCCCCGACGACTTCGACTCGAAGCAGCTGTCGCGGCTGTATACCGCCATGATTACGCAGTATCAGTCCTCCGGCGAACTCGACGCCGCCCGCCTACTGGAAACTTTTCAGGACGATGAGATGAAATCGCTGGTAGGAGAGATCTCGTTCATCGAGTGGCCGCCGGAGTCCGTCTCCGAACAGACGCGCGCACACACGTCCCGAATCATCGAGGAACGTCGCAAAAAAATCCGGTTGCGGCTGCAGCGTGAACTCGCGGAAGCCGAAGCCACCGGCGACACCGACCGCGCCAATCAGTTGCTCGAGGAACTCAAGGGGTACGGTCTATAATGCTCACGCGCCTGAAAATACGGAATGTGGCGCTGGTCGATTCGGTCGACCTTGCCTTCGGTCCCGGCCTGACCGTCCTCACGGGGGAAACCGGCGCCGGCAAGTCTGTCATCGTGACCGCGCTCGCGCTGGTGCTCGGCGACCGGGCCGACCGCGAGTACGTGAGGCACGGCGCGGCGGCTGCGATCGTGGAAGCCGACTTCGATATCTCCCCGCTCGGTCCGCGTTATGCGAAGGACAACGCCGATTACATCGCCGACAGTACTCTGTCGGTGTTCCGTGAGATCACCGCGGACGGCAAGTCCAGAGTCAAAATCCGAGGTGAAGCGGCGACCCTTGCGCGCCTGAACGAATTGACGCGCCCGATCGCCGAAATCCTGGGTCAGCACGCCAATCAAATGCTCATGAACGAAGACAACCACCTGCTCTTCCTCGACTATTTCGGATCGCTCGACAGCGCCCGGGAATCGGTCCGGGTCAGGTTTTCGCATTGGGAACAAGTCGCCGCCGAACTGCGCCGCGTGCAAAATCAGCGGGAGCAGCTGGCGCGGGAGCGCGAACTTTTGCTGTTCCAGCGGGACGAAATTGAAAAGGCCGACGTGCGCCCCGGCGAAGAAGAAAAGCTGATCGCCGAAAAGCGAAAACTGGATTCGTCGCGCGAACTCATGAGCGCCGCCAATCAGATTCAGCAGTTGCTCGACGGTGACGAGGTGTCTGCCCTCAGTCTGCTGCGCGAGGCGCGCAAATGTCTCGATGACATGGCGGAGATCGACAAGTCGCTGAGCGCGAACGCCGGCTTGCTCGCCGAGATCGACTTCCAGATCGAAGACCTTCGTCGAACCATCGAACAGTACGGTGCGTCGATCGAGGATGACCCGGCCCGCCTCGAGGAAATCAACGCCCGACTCGACGAGCTCTATCGGCTCAAAAAGAAATACGGCGGCTCGGAAGAATCGATAGTGCAGACACTCGCCTCGATCCACTTCCAGCTCAACGACCGCCCGGATATCGATGACCTGGTCCAGACCTTATCCCGTGAAAACGAAGCACGCCGTGCCGCCTATGCCCGTGAGGCGGTGGCGCTTTCGGAAGCGCGCCGTTCGGCTGCCGTTTACCTGGGCAAGCTCGTGAAAAAGGAATTGGCGGAACTGGCAATCGATAACGGGGGATTTGAATTTGAATTCCAGTACGAAAACCATCCGGACGGCATCGTTTTCAAGGACCGGACCGTGAGGCCGCTCCCCCACGGTCTGGAGACAGGACGATTTTTGTTCTCCGCCAATCCGGGCGAGCCGCTGCGATCGCTCGTGCGGACGGCGTCCGGCGGCGAAATCTCGCGCGTCCTTCTGGCGCTCAAAGCCGCCGAGAAAAAGAACCACAAAGCGCTCCATCCGCTGCTCGTGTTCGACGAAGTTGATGCCGGCATCGGAGGACAGACGGCGCTTGAAGTCGGCCGAAAGATCAAAAAACTCTCAGAAAACAGACAGGTATTCGTCATCACGCACCTTCACCAGATCGCGCGGCTCGCGGATCATCACTTCGCCGTACGGAAATCATCGGACAAAGACAGGCGCGCGGTTATCCGTGTCACCGAACTTGATCCTAAAGGCGTCGAGAGGGAACTCGAACGCATGGTGGCACTGCCGGAATAAAAAGGCGATCGGGGCCCTGATGGCCCCCGAGGCGTACACGCTGGCGGCCGTCATTCAATCGTTCGTCTCCGGCGAGTCCGCTGAGTATGTGGTATCGGCCGCCGCGCGGGCATATGCGACCTACCAAAAATGCAGCCCCGGCGCGGCCCGTGGCCTCTTCTATTCGGCGCCGTGAATCGATCCGGTCCCCGTCACTGAGAGACGATCCTCTCGATCAGAGCGCTGTCGTCCGGCATCAGTTCCGACTCCACTAAACGCGGCACGAGAATGCGCCAGGACTCGTCCATAGCGAAAGCCTCTTTGAATATCGGCAGCGCCCGGTCAATCTCGTCGATCGAAACCAGCGTCACGGCATGCCAGAACATGATCTCGGCGTTGCCCGGCACCATTTCCGCAGCCTTTCGGTAGGCCTCCTCTGCTTCGTCCAGCATATCCTCCGCCATCAATTCATCGCCGAGATTCATGAGGTTGTAAGCACGGTTGATCTTCAGCAGCCGGCGAAGTTCCTGCAGGGGTTCCGGGCTGTCATCCACCCGGATATCGACCAGCCGATCATCCCACGGACGACCGCTGGGGTGGGCCGCAACCACGATCATCGCCGCTGACTGCTTGCCGCGAATATCTCCCCCGGCCGCCTGTGCGGCGTCGAGCGCCGCCAGCATACGGCTGGCAAGATCGCCGGTCGCCTTCTCAAACGCATCGCCCATGGCGTCCCAGACGGTCGAGTCGCGCATCAAATTCGCCTGACACGAATACCCCGGCCCCCATCGATGTCCCGCTTCGGCAATACACCGGCTTCCGGTATGTGTGGCCGACTGACCGAACGCGTTCATTACAGCGACCTGCCGGACGTCGGCCGACGGATCCGACGCTAACAGACCGTCAAGCGCCTCCTGCGGCGTCTTCCCTACCCTAATCATCTCGAGTGCCAACGGACCATACGAAATCTCCGACAATGACTGCGTCGCAACCGCCCCAAGTCCCGGCTCGGCCCAGATGACGTCAGCCACCTTGAACCAGTGCGACTGCACCGCCGCTCCGAGCTGACCGGTGGCGCTGTCATAGGCGACGATGGAGTAGGTGTGAACCGGATGAATAGGCGTACCACGCTCTTGCCGATCCGATGCCGACACCGAAACGACGAAAGCGAGAATAATCGCGAGGGTAATTCGAATTCTCATGGCTGACTCCCTGCTGTGCAATCAGAGTTTGCCCGCAAGGTATGCCCGTCCGGTCACCGGGCGCAAGCACGGAGGGTGAGCCTGTTCCGGTGCCGCTTGCGGGCATCCCGCCCCGCCGAGGCGGGCGTCGGGCCCGGCCTGAACTAACCGTGCATCACTTCGAGACCGCCCCCTTTTATCTTGCCAAGTGCCCCCTTACACGTTACCTCTTAACCGGTTAACCCAGCGTCAGAAACCTCCCGACGGGATCGAATAAAACGAAATCAGGCGGGTATGTCTAGTCAACTAAACCGGGGAATGGAAATGAACGACGATTCCGCGCTGGTCATCGATGTCGGGTCGGGCGACAAAAAGGCGCTCGGCATTCTGGTCGAGAGATATAAGAAACTCGCGTTTCAGACCGCCCTGGGGCTGGTTGGCAACCGCGACGATGCTTACGACATTTCGCAGGAAGCGTTTCTTCGCGTCTACCGCTCGGCCAAGACCTATGACCGTTCGCAGCCGTTTCTCCCCTGGTTTTATACTATAGTCGCCAACCTTTCCCGGACCTGGCTCCGGCGACGTTCGCGCCGCGACCATCGGGTGGTTGATATCGACGACAGCAGTTTCCTGATGGTTTCGGAAGAAACGCCGGAATCAGAACTGGTCGCCCGGGAGCAGGTGCAGCTGCTCAGAAAGGCGCTCATGCAGTTATCGTTCGAGGACAGGGAGATTATCACCCTGCAGCATTTTCGGGCGATGTCGTACGACGAGATTGCCCGGCTACTGGAGATTCCCAAAGGAACGGTTATGTCGCGATTGTACTACGCGCGCAAGCGGCTGGCCAAACGCATGCGGGAGGCGGACCGATGAATGACGACCTTCGCAAACTCGTAGCGGGGTATGTCGATGGCGAGCTGACTGAGGACCAGAAAAAGGCCTTCGAGCAGGCGCTGACGACCAACCCCGAATTGCGCGCCGAACTCGACGAATTCCGGAACCTGCAGACCGTAACCGGTATGATGCGATACGCCGACCTGCCCCCCGAAGTATGGGAAACCTACTGGCAGTCGCTGTATCGCAAACTGGAACGCGGGATCGGCTGGATTGTCCTGTCGATCAGCGTGATCGTGCTGTTGTGTTTTGGCGCGTTTGAAGCGTTCAGCCACCTGTGGCTGAGCACGGACAACCCCCTCTGGCTCAAAGCCGGCGTCTCGGGCGTCGCAGTCGGGCTCGTGATTTTGCTTGTATCCTACGGCCGCGAGCGGCTTTTTGCCTACAAACGTGACCGATATCGGGAGGTCGAACTGTGATCATCGTTACGTCGGAATACATCCAGCATAAACGGATAGTCAAGACGCTGGGGCTCGTCAGGGGCAATACCATCCGCGCTCGCCACATCGGACGTGATCTCGCGGCGGCCTTCCGAAACGTCGTCGGCGGTGAAATCAAGGACTACACCAAGCTCATGGCCGAAGCGCGGGAGCAGGCGATGGACCGGATGATCGAACACGCCCGCTCGATGGGCGCAAATGCAATCGTGATGACTCGCTTCTCGACTGCCGAAATCGCCCAGCACGCCGCCGAAATTCTCGTCTACGGCACCGCGGTAGTCGTGGAGGATGATGCCTCGTAGGGCGGGCCGTCTTCGAACCCGCCATCTCACTGTGCGTGGTGTACGTCCTCGTGCACCACGCGACCAATCGACAGACTGGGTCGCCCACAGCTTGCTGTGGGTTCTTTTCACAAACGGGGATTCATGCCTTCAATGTCCCACAGTCTGTAGGACGGGTCCGTCTTCGAACCCGCCACGAATCTGCACGTCTGAAGACATACGTGCCCTACGGACTGGGTCGCCCACAGCTTGCTGTGGGTTCTTTTCACAAACGGGGATTCATGCCGTCAATGTCCCACACTTTGTAGGACGGGTCCGTCTTCGAACCCGCCATGAATCTGCACGTCTGAAGACAGACATGCCCTACGATCTTCCGTCACATCGGATGACCCGGTGCCCGAGGACGTACACCACGCCCGACACGCAATCAAAAAGCCGGGCTCGCTTGCGCACGCCCGGCTTCTCATGGAGGCGGTTCCTTCACTCCAATGAACCGACCACTGCCTCCACTTCCTCCAGCACTTCAAAGGACTTCACGACCTCTTTCATCTTCGTGTGATCCGGATACAACGGCCGGTCGATATCGAGGAAATCGACATGGCGGCGGACCACCTCGTGGGCTTTGGTCGTGCCCGCCCCGAACTTGTAGTCGCGGAAATCGAGCGCCTGCGCGGCCGCCATCATCTCGATCCCGAGCACACCATACGCGTTGTCGAGAATCTGCGCGTTTTTGATCGCCCCGTTCATCCCCATCGAGACGAAATCTTCCTGGTCGGCCGCAGCCGGGATCGACTGAACCGAGGCCGGGTTCGATAGGATGCGCTGCTCGACAATCAGCGAGTCGGCGGTGTACTGGCTCAGCATCAGCCCGGAGAACATACCCGCGCCTTTGGTCAAAAACGGCGGCAGGCCGACACTCAGCGCCGGGTTGTTGAGCCGGTTCATGCGCCGCTCGGACATCACCGACACCATCGTCACACAGTATCCCGCCATGTCCATCGGGACCGCCACCGGCGTTCCCTGGAAATTGGCCCCGGAGAGCTGCAAATTCTCGTCGGGGAAGAAAATCGGATTGTCCCCTACCCCGTTCAGTTCGATCTCGACCTGCGAGCGCGCATAGGCGAGTGCATCGTGCGCGGCGCCGACCACCTGCGGCGTCGATCGCATCGAGTACGCGTCCTGCACCTTGCATTTGATCCGCTGCTCGGCCAGATCACCCCCGGCGACCACCTTGCGGATAGCTTCGGCCGAGCGAATCGCGCCTTTGAACCCGCGCACTTCGTGCAGCTTCGCGCTGTAGGGCTTCATGTTGGCTTTCAGCGCCTCCAGCGACATGGCGGCGGCGATCTCGGCCTGCTTCAGCCAGCGGTTGGCGTCGTACAAAAACAACGCGCCCATTGCGGTCAGTACGTTGGAGCCGTTGATGACAGCAAGGCCGTCGCGCGCCTTCAGACCCGGAATCGGTATCCCGGCACGCTCCAGTGCGACCCGGCCTTCCAGCAACTCGCCCTTGTAGTAGGCCTTCCCCTCGCCCATCATCAGCAACGCTATCTGCGCCATCGGGGCCAGATCACCACACGCTCCAACCGAACCTTTCTGACAGGCGTACGGCGTAACGCCTTTGTTGAGCATCTCCACCAGCGTCTGCGTAACCGCCAGCCGCACCCCGGAGTTGCCGTGCGCGTGGACATTGATCCGCGCGGCCAGCGCTCCCCGAACGTACTCGAGCGGCATCGGATCGCCGATCCCCGCCGCATGGTTGTATATCAGAAACTTCTGGAACTCTTTCACCTGATTGTCATCGAGAACGACCTCGGAGAACTCCCCGATACCGGTGTTGACGCCATACATGATTTCATGGGCGTCGATCTTCTTCTCGAGCATCGCCCGGCACTTGTTTATTCGCTCAACCGCATCGCGGCTCAATTCCACCTGCTCGCCGTGCCGCGCTATCCTGACGAGCTTCTCGATCGAGAGACCGGAACCATCGAGTACGATCGCCATATCAGACTCCTGTATCGACAAACTGAGTGTTGTATTTCAAACGGGAACGTGTCCGGACCACCGGACGGATACACGAATGGACGACCGCTACTCGTCCTGCAGCCCTGAGGCCGAGAGGGAGTTGTAGATCGACGAGGAGCAGTTGGCCGGGAGGCCGCTCCGGGCGGATACGGTTTTCTGCGTGACGGTGCACTGCATGTCAGTACCTCCGCGTACAAGATAGCCTGCCGAAAGCTATTGTCAATTGGAACCCGAAACCGCATGTTTATGTCATGGAACCCGGGTTTGATCTCCTCTCCCCCCTGAACCGGATTCGCTTTGTCGCGTTCGACACCGAGACTACCGGCCTGTGGGCGGCCAGCAACCGGATAGTGGAAGTCGGGGCCCTGGCATTTGACCTGGAGGGACGGGATATCGCCATGTTCACCGAACTGGTTAACCCGGGCCGACCGATCCCCGGTGAGGTCGTGAGCATTCACCGCATCACCGACTCGATGGTATCCGATGCCGACCCGGTCGGGCCGGTGCTTGCGCGTTTCTTCGACTTCTGCGGCCCGGACTCGGTCCTGATCGCCCACAACGCCCCCTTTGATATTTCGTTTATCGCGTGGGAGATTCGACGTAACAACCTGCCCTTGCCGGAAAATCCGATTGTCGACACGCGCGATCTCGCCCGCTATCTCGAGCCCGATCTGCCGTCGTACTCTCTCCTGTCGCTCGCGCTCAAACTTGAACTGGCCGACTCTCAGGTTCACCGGGCGCTTGGCGATGCCGATCTGGTCTCTCTGATTTTCCTGAAGTTGATCGGGATGACCCGTGAGTTTACGACAATATCAGAGTTGTTCGAGACGATTGGTGTCTATAAATTCGCCGATGGCGCCCAGGTCGTAACGGAGCTTCCCCCGGAATTTGACTCCCTCGCAGCCGCCATCCGCGATGCCGCCACCATCGAAATCCGCTACGCCAAACCGGGCCAACCCATTCAGACGAGGCCGATCAGGCCGATTCACATCCACCGCCTCGGACAAAACCTCTACCTTAACGCCCAGTGCCTGCTGGCCCACGATGAGCGCACGTTCCGGCTGGACCGCATTCTCTCGTGGCGGCCGTTGAAGTCCTGATCTCAACGCACACGGCGGGCACTTCCCGGCCGTAACGGCGTTGTATAACAGAGAACGGAAATCCATTTTTACCACATTCCCGACATGCCCTGTCAATCCGAGCAGCGTGCGCGCCTTCCCGCGCGCAGGAGGAGGATACGATGATCCGTGTACAGTTTTTCCGAGGCCTCTGCTTCCTTTTCGTCGCGGGGCTGATCGCGACAACCGGCCATGCCCAAAACCCCGATACCCTGACCCTCTCCCTGCAAACGGTCGTTTCGGGGCTTTCGAACCCGATCTACATCACCAGCGCCCCTAACGACAGCGTACGGCTGTTCGTCTTGGAGCGCGAAGGCTACGTGCGGATTATCGAAGGTGACTCGGTGCTGTCGCAGCCCATGCTCGATATCAGCGATCGTGTCGTTACCGGCGGGGAGCGCGGCCTCCTCGGCATGGCCTTCCACCCCGATTTCCCCGACACCCAGGCATTTTTCCTGAACTACGTCAACCGCATCAACGACACCGACTGGACGTTTATCTCGAGATTCCCCATCACCGGCAACCCCGATATCGCCGACCCCTCGGCAGAGCAGGTTATTCTCAAGATCCGTCAGCCGCAGACCAACCACAACGGCGGCACGATCCTCTTCGGCCCCGACAAGTATCTGTATATCGGCATGGGCGACGGCGGCGGCACGGGTGATCCGCTGGAGATGGCGCAGAGCCCGTTTGCGCTTCTGGGCAAGCTGTTGAGGATTGACGTCCGCAACGGCGCACCTTACACCGTCCCGGTCGGTAACCCCTGGGTCGGAACGGTAGACACCCTCCCCGAAATATTCGCATTCGGCCTGCGCAACCCCTACCGCTGGAGCTTCGACCGCGTCACCGCCGACCTGTGGATCGCCGATGTCGGCCAGTTTGTCTACGAGGAAGTGAACGTCACACGGTGGAGCGACCTCGGCGGGCAGAACTACGGCTGGGATATCACCGAAGGTTTCCACTGCTATGAACCGGCGAGCAACTGCGACTCCGCCGGTCTGGACCACCCCATCTTCGAATACAATCACAACAACGGGCGCTGCTCCATCACGGGCGGCCATGTCTACCGGGGATGCGCAATACCCGATCTGACCGGCTGGTATATCTACGGAGACTATTGCACGGGTCAGATCTGGCGCCTGAAAGTCGACTCCGCCGGCAATGTCGACTCGGAATTCGGATCGCCCATGTTTGACGTCGGCAACTTCGATCTGGCGACCTTCGGCGAAGACTACTACGGCGAACTGTATATCGCCGAACTGAACACCGGCCGGGTCCGCAAAATCGTCCACGACGGCGCGGTCGAAGATTACTGCGCGGGACCGCCCGATCCCTGCTGTATCGGCACGACCGGCAACGTCAACGCCGACTCCGAAGAGGCGATCGACTTGTCAGACCTGATCTGGCTCGTCAACTACCTCTTCCTCGGCGGACCGTCGCCGGACTGCCCCGCCGAAGCAAACACCAACGGAGATTCCGGCGGCAGTATCGATCTGTCCGACCTGATCCACCTGGTCAACTACTTGTTCCTCGGCGGATCGGCGCCCGCGGACTGCGCGTGATGTCCTTTTTCTGTTTCGGCGGAGAGCGCTATAACGTACTTTGACCAGAAAATCGCGAACGTTCAGTCAGGAGAACACGATGCTGACACCCGACAGCACTACCCTCGTCTACGTTGATATTCAGGGCAAGCTGGCCACCCTCATGTACGAGAAGGAACGACTGTTCGCCAACCTCGTCCGCATGGCACGCGGCGCACAGGCGCTGAGCATACCGATCATCTGGAACGAGCAGCTCCCCGACAAACTCGGCGAAACCATCCCCGAACTGAAAGCCGCCCTTACCGGCACGTCACCGCTGGTGAAAAAATCGTTTTCGACCTGCGGCAACCCTGATTTCGTTCGTGAACTCGACCGGCTCGGCCGAAAGGACATCCTGCTGACCGGTATAGAGACGCATATTTGCGTTTACCAGAGCGCGATGGATCTGCTCGATGCCGGTTACCGGGTGCATCTTGTTGTCGATGCCGTTTCATCGCGGCTCGAGCACAATTACCAGTTCGGCGTCCAGCGAATCAAGGACGCGGGCGCCGTATTGACGTCGGTGGAAATGTGCCTGATGGAATTACAAAAAGTCGCGGAGGGAGATACGTTCCGTCAGCTGATCCGGATCATCAAATGATCGGCGCCGCTCAGGACTCGGACATGCTGCGAAAATGTGAGCGGACCAGCGCCGAATCCAGCATGTGAAAACCGACCAGGATCGCGCCCGCAAACGCAAACAGTGCAGAGCCCGACCCGAGACTGCCGATCACGGCGCCGCACGCCTGCGCCGACTCCGTGCACACCGAGGCAACATCAGCCGCGGAGGGAAGTTCGGGCAACATCTGCACCAGCCATGCTGCGACCGGCGACAGATCGAGCATCGATCCCAGAATCAGAACCGCCGCGGTTCCACACGCCGCAAGCGCGGCGGCAGTAAGCCGCGTAAACCAGCGCCGTTGGCGACGCGCCATTTCAATCTGCTCGAGCACCGCATGCTCGAAACTCGGCGGCACGCTGTATACCTGTCTGGTGCCAAGCTGCCCGTACAACTCCCGGTACTGCCCGACCAGCGCCCTGTTTTCCTCGCTCAGCGCGATCAACCACTCCACCGCCTGCCGTTCCTCCGCCGACAGGTTCCCGTCGAGGTAGTCGAATATCCGTTCATCGGTGAGTCTTTCTACCGACATAGATCCTCCTCGGCGTACGCGGCGGTCAGCCGGTCTTTCAGCATCTTACGCGCCCGAAACAGATAGCTTTTTACGGTGCCTTCGGGTAATTGCATCACGTCGGCAATCTCCCGGTAGGTCATTTCTTCGAGGTGATACAGCGCCAGAATCGTACCGTACAAAACCGGCAGGCGGTCTATCTCGGTCCGCACCCGCCGGGCGCTGTCCGATACCGCCACCGACTCGTCCACCGTCCGCCCGCTGGCCGGTCTGTCTTCCAGCCGGTCGTGCTCGGCGGTGATGTCGTCAAACAAGTCGACTCGGCGCTTTTCAAGGTGATTTAAGGCGGTGTTGTACGCTATCCGGGCAAGCCAGGTCGACAACTTCGCCTCGAAATTGAATCCATTCAGATTGCGATAGGCTTTAACAAAGACATCCTGGCAGATGTCCTGACGGTCAGCCTCATTGGGGACCATCCGGCCGACCACATGCACCACAAGCGACTGATACCGGGTCATAAAGTCGCGGAATGCGTCGCGATTGCCCGTTAGGATATCCTGAACCAGCGCCTGTTCTGTCATGCGTGCCTCAACATGGTACATCAGACAGGTTCAGGCCTGCAAAAGTTTCATTTTTCTGTCTGGTCTGCAACAACTTCCCGAGTGGCCTGTCAGATGGGTAGCAACAGTCTGAAAACCAGAAAAGGAGTCCATATGATGCAGGACGTGCTCATAACCGGAATAATCTTCTTCGCGTTCAGCTACATCATAAAGATTCTGGCTGATGCCAGAACGCGTAACCGGCTGATCGAGAAGGGGTTGGTCGACAAGAACGTGCAGCACCTCTTCACCCCGAACCGGGAGCTGCAGGCGCTGAGCTCGCTCAAATGGGGTATGGTCCTCGTCGGAATCGGTCTGGCGGCCCTGCTAAGCCAGCTTTTCCCTTACGATGTCACTGCCGAAGTCGCCGTTGGCCTCACGTTCGTCTTTGCGGGCCTCGCGTTCCTGATTTACTACCCGCTGGCTACGTCCCGCCTCCGGAGACTTGAAGCCGAAAACCGGGCCGCGCAGGCGGGCGGTTCCGACAGTATGTAAAGATGTTGCCTCGACAAGAGGCAGTTCACGCACACCTGCCCGGTCCGGCCGCACATGGCTGGACCGGGTTTTATTTTACCAATTCGTTAAGTATTTTACTTGACGATACCCGCGCAAATGATGATACATAACCATATGGTTTACCCAAGCATCGAATCCGCATGCCGTACGTTTGACGCACTCTCCGATCCAACACGACTCGCAATCGTCACCCGACTACTCGATGGCCCCCTGACTGTATCACAAATAGCCGAACCCTTTCACATGACTCTCCCCGGCATCTCCAAACACCTGGGAATCCTGGAACGCGCCGGTCTGGTGCGACGTCGACGGGTAGGACGGAGTTTTGTCTGCCGATTGGAGGCCGATCCGCTGATTGATGCCGCGGAATGGCTTGAGCCGTTTCGGGCGTATTGGCAGCAACGGCTTGAATCACTGGTCCGATACTTGAACTGCGAAGACGTACCGTCCGAACAGGAAGAAGCCCTTCGATGATCGAAGGGCTTCCGGTGATTTGGTGGAGCCAAGGGGGGTCGAACCCCTGACCTCTTGACTGCCAGTCAAGCGCTCTCCCAACTGAGCTATGGCCCCGATAAAATCAGACTTGTAGTATATCGGCAGCGCTCACCGCTGTCAATACTTTTATGTCGGCGGCACGGGCGACTGACCGTTGGTAGGTGTCGCGACCGATCCCCCGTGCGAAGTCTCCGTCCTCAGCAGACACAAGCCGAGCCCAATCACGGTCAGCGCCGCCGAGACATACACCACCGGTTTGTAGCTGGCTGCAAACACGGCGTGGGGATTGTCGAGGTAGGCGAACCGATGCTGGAAATACGTAAACAGGGTCGTCGACAGCGCGACCCCGACCGACATGCCGATATTCCGATTTGTCGCCAGGATGCCCGATGCAATAGCCCGCTGCCGATCGGTTACAGCCCCCATCATCGCCGAGGAGTTCGGCGTGCTGAATAACCCGGTGCCGACACTGACCACCACCAGCGTCAGGACGACATACGACAGCGCAGTGTCCTCCCCGAACCCCGAAAACATCAGTAGTCCCGCCCCGAGACCCGCCATTCCCACGCTCGTTATCAAACGGTACCCGATCCGGTCCGAAATCCTCCCGGCCCACGACGACAGTATGAACATGCCGACCGGCATGATGACCAGAAACATCCCGACCTGCGACGGCTCCAGCCCCTTGACCCGTTCCAGATAGAACGGCACGAGAAGCAGCACACCGGACAACGCCATGAAGTGTACGGTCGCTGCCAGCATCGACGCGGTGAAAGTCCGATTTCGAAAAATATCCAGTCCAATCAAAGCGGTTCGTGGATCACGCTCGTAATGATAGAACGCGCTCAGGGCCAGTATCGACACGAGGGCGGTTCCCCATATCCGCACGTCTCCCCACGGGTAGTCGTTGGCAAAGGTCAGCGCGAGGACGAACGTGACGAGTCCGACCGCGATAGACAGCGCTCCGACCAGATGAATACGTCGCTCGGTCCGCGGAGGGGTGTAGTGCCGAAAGTACCGACGGACGAAAAACAGCCCGATGATACCGATCGGCAGATTGATGATGAAAATCGAATGCCAGCTGAAGAATTTCAGCAGCAAACCGCCGAGCGGGGGGCCAACCATAAATCCGGCGGCAACCATCATAACCATCGTCCCGATCCACTTTCCCCGTTCCGATGGCGGAAACACGGTCGCGACCATGCCGGGTCCGATAGACGCGAACATCGCCGTCCCGATCGCCTGTACCGCCCGACTGACGATCAGCCAGTGGATGGTCGGCGAAAATGAACACATGATCGATCCGATCAGAAAAAAGACAAAGCCGAACGTATAGGAGAAACGGTAGCCGCGTATCTCTGTCCACGCGCCAAACAACAACAGAAGGGAAATCAGGGTCAGTGCATACGCGAGGACGACCCAGGCGACTGTGTCGATCGACGTGTCGAGCTGCGTGGCAAGCGTTGGCAGCGTCACGTTGACGATTGATCCGTCAAGGGTCGCCATGAAGGTACCCAGGGCGCCGACCGTGAAAAGCTTGTAACGATGTTCCTGGAGGGGCGGGGCGGTCATCCGGGCTGTCCGTATAAGTCGTTGATCCAAAAAACGATTGACAAACCAACCATGAAGGGTAACCTTTGCCACAGGGTCCGTCAACCCGTTTTTTTGTACGTTAAACACACAACTCGTACGTTCGTCTCTTATGGTGGAAGATCTCGGGGGTCAGAAAAAATCTGTCCCCGAACTGTTACAGGAATTTCTGGACGGCTCCGATCGGGCCTTTACCGAGCTGATCAGGCGGTACCGGCGGAAAATCTACTCGCTGGCGTACCAGATGCTCGGTAATCATCTCGACGCCGATGAGGTCGTCCAGGAGTCATTTGTCCGGGTGTACAAGCGGCGAGAGGACCTGAACCACGTAACGAATTTCACGTCGTTTCTGATTCGGATCGCCACCAATTACTCGATCGACCTGTTGCGCAAGCGCCGGATCTATGGCGAGGTCAGCAACGACCCGTCCTCGCTCCCGGGCGAGATCCAGACCGACCTGTCCCGGCACGTGCGCACCCCCGGCGACCTGTTCAGAGACAAAGCCTTGATGGAGGAAATACAGCGCGCGCTCGATCTCCTGCCGCCCAAGCAGAAGATTACAGCAATCCTGCATGATGTCGAAGGATATACTAAGGCGGAGATCGCGAGCATCCTCGAGTGTCCCGAAGCGACCGTGCGCTCCAACCTTCATATTGCGAGAACGAAATTAAAGAAGATCCTGAAGAAGCGACTTACCAAGTAAGGAGTAAGAATGACACACCGCCACAAGATGTCGCTCCTCGGGGATTTTGTCGATAACGAGCTGCCGGAGACCGAACTGGCCGAGGTCAAAAAACTCCTCGCCGGCTCGGAGGACCTCCGCTCCGAGCACGACCTGCTGGTTCGTCTTAAGCAGGCGTTACGACAAAAACGCGCTCCCGATCCCGGCGAGGCCTATTTCGACGAGCTGACCCGGCTCATCGAGGCCCGCACCGTGGATGCCGGAACCCTGCCGGTCAAAACAGCCGTCGAGCCGCCCGATCCATCCCACCAGCGGCGCATGTTCGTTCGGTCGCTGGTCTCGGCTGCCGCCTCCCTGTTCCTGTTTTTCGCGGCCCTGACCCTCGGCTCCCGTCACACCGAAGTGTACGCACCCGGTGACGACGATCAGTCCGGGGTCTTTCTGGCCGGCGCGGCAGCCGATCATCTCGAACGGCACGTCATGGATCTGGCCACGATGGAAGAGCGGTCAAGCCTCAGGAAGGGGATCTTCCTGCTGAGCCCGCCCGGATCGATCGGCCGCCTCTCCGGACTCGCCGACCTGACCGGCCGCTAAGGAGCAACCCAAACCTCACGGAGCAGCACGTTGAAACGAGTAGCTATCGTAGTGTCCGTCCTGGGAGCGGTCCTCGCCCTCTCCTGGTACGCCGGGTGCACGCAGCAGAAAAAAAGCGTCTTGCTGCGCCTCAAATTCGAGCCCGGTCAGACGCACGTTTTCGAGATCAATCGCAAACACCACTGGATGAAATTCAACGGTGACTCAATGTCGGCCGAGGGAACGTACGCCATCGACATCACCGCCGAAGAGCAGGTCCGCCGCGTGCTTGCCGAAGGCACGGCGGAAATCATCCAGACCATCAACCGCCGCGTCTACGAACCACGCATGGGCGACCCGAATGTGATCGACACCATGGTCTCAACCAGCACGCTTACCCTGTACAT
This sequence comes from Candidatus Zixiibacteriota bacterium, assembly GCA_034003725.1. Taxonomy (NCBI): domain Bacteria; kingdom Pseudomonadati; phylum Candidatus Zixiibacteriota; species Candidatus Zixiibacteriota bacterium. The sequence goes on along the minus strand of JAVEYB010000002.1, from coordinate 6,317 downwards.
GCACCCCGACGGACGCCTCGCTGATCTGGATTTCGGACAGTCCGGCGTCAAAGACACGGCGTACACCCGACAGTTCTACGAACAGGCCTCCACCGTCTTCCCGAAAGGCCCCGTCGAACAGGGCAAAACATGGAGCCACTCCACCCATGTCATGCTGAATGACGAAAAAGTCGAAGCCGCCACGACGTACGAACTGAAGTCCTTCGCCCGCGAAAAAGGGTTTGAGTGCGCCGTGATCGCCTACGACGGAAATCTCCTTCTGCCGATCCCCCCCATGGATGGCGACAGCACCCTCAGACAGGGCGTCGACCGAATCGACGTCAGCGGCATGATGTATTTCGCGTATGTCGAAGGCGTCGCCGTATCCATCCGGGAACGGTGGCTGATCGACAGCGACCGCAAAATGGTCGAAGGCGGCAAGTGGAAGCAGTACCGAAGCAAGGTCGAGGTGGACGCCGAACAGCAGCTGGTCCAAAGCGTCCCGAAGTAGATCATTCACAAATTTCGCACGCACCCGCCCCGACTCGTCGGGGCGGGCTTTTTTTCTTTGCCGCAGTGACCGGCGGCCCTACCTTCTCCCTATGAACGTAACTCGCGTGATCATGATCGTCATCGACGGCTGCGGGGTCGGAGAACTTCCCGACGCCGACCGCTACGGCGACGAAGGCGCATCCACCATTCCCCACGTCGCCGTCGCCGCCGGCGGATTGCACCTTCCGCACCTCGCGCGGCTCGGACTCGGCAATATCGTCGATATCGAGGGCGTCCCCCCCGCCCCTCAACCGGCCGGCAGCTTCGGCAGGATGGCCGAGCGCTCACCCGGCAAGGATTCCACCACCGGCCACTGGGAGATAGCCGGCATCACGCTCCAGTCGCCCTTCCCGGTCTTCCCCGGTGGCTTCCCGGACGACCTCATACGGCGTTTCACGGAAGAAACCGGCGTCGGCGTCCTCGGGAACAAGCCTGCCAGCGGCACCACCATCATCGAAGAACTCGGCGAGGAACACCTCGCCACCGGCAAACTGATCGTCTACACATCGGCCGATTCAGTCTTCCAGATAGCCGCCCACGAGGAACTCTATCCGCCCGACCGGCTGTACGAAATCTGCCGTATCGCTCGCCGCCTGTGCACCGGCAAATATGCGGTCGGCCGTGTGATCGCCCGTCCCTTTGTCGGCGATCCGGGCTCGTTCAGACGCACCGCCGGACGGAAGGACTTCTCCCGGCTGCCCGATACAAACACCATCCTCGATTTACTGGTACAAAACGGCCACCGCGTACTGGCCGTCGGCAAGATCTACGATTTGTACGGCGGCCGGGGCATCACCCACACCATCAAGACCGCCGACAACGACGAAGTTATGTCGGTAATGTACCTCGCAACCCGCGACGACACCGATCACCGCCTGATCTTCGGCAACTGTGTCGATTTCGATATGCACTGGGGCCACCGCAACGATGAAACCGGCTTCGCGCGCGCCCTGGAGCGCTTTGATGCCCGGCTGGGCGAGTTGATGACCGTGCTCCGCGACGATGACTTGCTGATCATCACCGCCGACCACGGATGTGATCCCACCCAGAAGCAGTCAACCGACCACACGCGCGAATACGTCCCGCTGCTCGTGTACGGGAAATCCGTCAAAGGCGGCGTTAATCTGGGCACCCGGACGAGTTTTGTCGACGTCGCGGCTACCCTGGCGCACGTATTCGGTATTTCCGAACGATTCGGGGGCACACCCTTTGAACCATTCCAGTGAGTCGACAATGCGCCCGTCGGATCTGGCGGGCCTGTTTGACCACACCAACCTCCGTTCCGATACCACGGAACTGCAGATTCGCACCCTGTGCGCCGAGGCCCGAACCTACCGCTTCGCGGCCGTATGTGTCAATCCCGTCTGGGTGACCCTCGCGTGTGATCTTCTCGCCGATACCGACATCAGCGTCGCCGCCACCGCCGGGTTCCCCCTTGGCGCGACCAAAACGGAAATCAAGGTCGCTGAATGCCTCGCATCGGTCGACGACGGCGCCAACGAAATCGACCTGGTCGCCAATATCGGCTGGCTCGCCTCGGACCGTTTCGTCGAAGCCGAATCCGAAATTCGCAAAGTGCGGCGCAACCTGCCGTCGAACGTAATCCTCAAAGTAATCATCGAGTGCAACTTGCTCGACCCCGGCCGCTGGCCCGACGCCGCCAAAGCGGTGGCAAACGCCGGTGCGGAATTTGTCAAAACGGGAACCGGCTTCGCCGGTCCGGTGACCGACGAACAGGTGCGCCTGCTCCACGCAGCAGTCGGCGACCGCATAAAACTGAAAGCCGCCGGCGGCATTCGTACTCTGTCTCAGGCGCGTCTGTTGATCGACTCCGGCGCGTCCCGACTCGGATGCTCTTCCACCGTAAGTATCATTCAAGAGGCCTCCCGTCCGCCCGAACCATGACCGGCATCATATTGCAATTCGACGCTCAAACCGTATATTATCCCCGTGACAGAAAAACCAGCACACATCCGGGCCGGGCGACCGTTTATCGGCATGCACTTCAAGTGCTGTAACGTCTACACCCGCCTCTATCTGAACAAGGCCGGAACGGCCTTCGTGGGATACTGCCCGCGGTGCGGCCGGAAAAAAGCGGAAGTGAAGGTCTCCCCCGCCGGGTCCACCTCGCGCTTCTTCGGCGCCGAGTGACGCTATGGCAGGTCCTGTGATGGCGCTCCTGAAATCAAAAATCGTTGTCGTGCCGATGGGCGAGGCGGATTTTATGATGGTCAACAAACTGGCCTCGAGTCTCGGCCCCGTCTTCAACCGCTCTGTCGACATCCTCAAAGGCATGAAAATGCCCGACGAGGGCTACAACGTCATCCGAAACCAGTTCTACGCACAGGTCTTGCTGTCCAAGATTGAGCGAACCAAAGCCAACAGCCGCGAGAAAGTGATTGCGGTCTGCGAAGAGGACCTCTACCTACCGGAAGAGAACTACGTAATCAGCTCTGTCGACCGCCTTTCCGGAACGGCGGTCGTCTCGCTCTACCATATGCGGCAGGAGTTCTATGGCCTCCCGGAAGACGATTCCAAAGTGTATCCGAGACTGTACAAAGAGGCCGTCCATCGGCTGTCGGCCTTGTTTGGCCTGACTGAATGTCGCAACCCCAAATGCGTGAACTACTTCAGCCAGATCATGCTCGATATCGACAGCAAAGGCGAAAAACTATGCGATATCTGCCGGCGTCAACTGACCGGGCTCGTTTGAGCGTCCACCCCAGCCTTCACCAAGAGTTGACCGCATGAATCTCGAGCAAATCATCGATTTCCTTCGTGCCGATCCGTCCGTCGGCGGCAACATCGCCCACTGGCAGACCTTTCCGCCGCGTGATGCACGCTACGCGGACTATCCCGACTCGTTGGACAAACGCCTGGTCAATGCCTTCAGCCGACGCGGCATCCGGCAGCTCTACACGCACCAGCGACAGGCAATCGATGCCGCCGTTGGCGGCGAGGATGTGGTGGTTGTCACTCCAACCGCCTCCGGCAAGACCCTGTGCTACAATCTGCCGGTGCTCCATGAGGTTCTGCAAAATCCCAGCGCCCGCGCCCTCTACTTGTTTCCGACCAAGGCCCTCTCACAGGATCAGCTCGCGGAACTGCACGAAACGGTTGAAGAACTCGATGTCGATATCAAGACGTACACATTCGACGGTGACACGCCACAGACCGCGCGACGGTTGATACGGTCGGCGGGGCAGATTGTCGTCACTAATCCGGATATGCTGCACGCCGGTATTCTTCCGCATCACACCAAGTGGATCAAGCTGTTCGAGAATCTCCGCTACGTGGTGATCGATGAAATTCACCAGTACCGGGGCGTCTTTGGTTCTCATCTGGCGAACGTCGTCACCCGCCTGCTCCGCATCTGCCGCTTCTACGGGTCGAACCCGAAATTCATCTGCTGCTCCGCGACCATCGCGAATCCCGATGATCTGGCGTCGCGTATCATCGGCCGCCAGCTCACGCTGGTCAACGACAACGGCGCGCCGGCCGGCGAAAAACACTTCCTGCTGTACAATCCGCCGGTCGTGAACCGCCAACTCGGCATCCGCAAATCGGCCGTCAACGAGGCCGCACAGCTGGCGGCCCTGTTTCTGCGGGAGAAAATACAGACCATCGTTTTTGCGCACTTCCGACTGCAGGTGGAAATCATTCTCACCTACCTCCAGCGCGAACTCAAGGGTTCATTCGGCCAGGGCATATCGATCGAAGGATACCGGGGCGGGTATCTGCCCAACGAGCGGCGACGAATCGAGCGCGGATTGCGCAACGGTTCCATTACCGGCGTCGTATCCACCAACGCCCTCGAACTGGGGATTGATATCGGCTCCCTCGATGTTTCTATCATTGTCGGCTATCCCGGATCGATCGCCTCGCTGCTGCAGCAGGCCGGGCGCGCGGGCCGACGATCCAGTACGTCGCTGACCATCATGATCGCGAATTCCACCGCCATCAACCAGTTCCTGTGCGCCGAACCGAAGTACATTTTTGATCGCACGCCCGAAGCCGGCGTCATCGACCCGCTGAATTTGATCATCCGCACCAACCATCTCAAGTGCGCGTCGTTCGAACTGCCCTTCACCACCGAGGAGTTCTCCCACGACCCCTCCACCGGCAAAATCCTCGACTACCTCGCCAACCAGAATGTGTTGCGACGTGCCGGCGACCGCTACCACTGGTCCTCCGACATTTATCCGGCGGAGCAGGTGTCCCTGCGGTCGGCGTCGCCGGACAACTTCGTCATCCTGAACGAGTCGCGCGGGTTTGAAGTAATTGGCGAAGTCGACTATTTTTCGGCGCCGATCTTCCTGCACCCCGAAGCCATCTACCTGCACGGTGCCGACCAGTACCAGGTCACCACCCTCGACTGGGACGGCAAAAAGGCGTACGTCAAGGAAGTTGATGTCGACTACTATACCGACGCCGAAACGAAAACCGACCTGAAGGTACTGGGGACATCGGAGGAGACTGAGAACATCGACGGCGCTCGGATGCACCACGGCGAAGTCTCCGTTACCTGCGTCACCGTGCTGTTCAAGAAGATCAAGTTTCACACCCACGAAAATGTCGGCTCCGGCCAGCTTAAAATGCCGGAGCTGGAAATGCACACGACCGCATTCTGGTACTCTTTCCCCGGTGATATCGCGATCAAACTGGGGCTGACCGGCGATGAATTCGGCGGCGCGCTTCGCGGTCTCGCCAACATCCTCGGCAAGATCGCCCCGCTGTGGGTGATGTGTGACTCCCGCGACCTGCGCTCGATCTCACAGGTGAGAGCGCCCTTTACCGAGAGACCCACCGTCTACATCTACGAAAACGTCCCCGGCGGCGTCGGGATGTCGGCAAAGCTGTACCACGAAGCTGACCGGTTGTTTGAGGCCTGTCGTGATCAGGTCGACAAGTGCGCCTGCGGGTCGGGCTGTCCTGTCTGCGTGGGGCCGTCCATGGAGGTCGGTACGCGCGGCAAGGAAGGCGTGCAGAAACTGCTGGAATACATGCTCGCAGTCGCACGGGTGTGAGCTGAATCGACGCTGCTTCTTAGGGCGGGTCCGTCTTCGAACCTGAGTAGGTTGGTTCCGTCTTCGAAACCGCCAAGTGAGCCGTAGGTCAGCTCCGTTTGCACGTCCACCAACTCGTCAAACTAAACGAATCTCTCCCGCAAACGGCGCTGACACCACCACCCCTTCATCCCGTTTCGTCCAGTGCCTACCCGCCGTGGTGAACGTCGGGGTTCGGTCAAATCGCACCGTCTCCCCACCCATTTTGTTCTCCACCTGTGTCCTACCCGTAGGTCAGCTCCGTTTGCACATCCACCAACTCGTCAAACTAAACAAACCTCTCCCGCAAACGGTGCTGACACCACCACCCCTTGATCCCGTTTCGTCCGGTGCCTACCCGCCGAGACGAACGTAGGGGTTCGGACAAACCACGCCATCTCCCCACGCTTTTTGTTCTCCACCTGTGTCCTACCCGTAGGTCAGCTCCGTTTGCACATCCACCAACTCGTCAAACTAAACAAACCTCTCCCGCAAACGGTGCTGACACCACCACCCCTTCATTCCGTTTCGTCCGGTGCCTACCCGCCGCGGCGAACGTCGGGGTTCGGACAAACCACGCCATCTCCCCACGCTTTTTGTTCTCCACCTGTGTCCTACCCGTAGGTCAGCTCCGTTTGCACATCCACCAACTCGTCAAACTAAACAAACCTCTCCCGCAAACGGTGCTGACACCACCACCCCTTCATTCCGTTTCGTCCGGTGCCCACCCGCCGTGGCGAA